>JAZDHJ010000047.1:0-19322 GCA_043805995.1 Candidatus Uhrbacteria bacterium | reverse complement strand
AGAGATGTTAAGTTCTTCCTGTTTCGGGTTGGGAAGGTTTATGGAGATATTGGTTAAATTGCGTATGATCCCACCTTCTCTTAAAAGCCGAAGAGCTTTGGCAACTGTGGCGAGGGCTTGATCGAGGGAAGCGATATCAGGTGACATCGGGGGCCTCTTTTTTTTTGAACGTTCGTTCCGAAGTATTCAGGAACGGCTGTCTCATAGCATAAGACCAGCCTTTTGACGAACTTCCTAAGTCCGGCATGAGGTTTGTCTCATGTTTAATATGTCCAACAACCTATCTTAGATTAAAAATGGTTTTTGTCAAGGATCTTTTGTCTTTTTAGCCAAAAAACGGCTATAAAATCTCGATTTTATTTTACTTTAAACCAGCAGTAAGTTATGATTTGGTCAATAGAAAGACTTTTACGTTTGGTTTTGACCTTTGGACTTAAAGGGTATACGAATCTACGAATTTGGCTACCAGCCTTCGCCAGGCAGCTTCGGACTGGCACGGCAAAATTACGAATTTGTAATTTAAAACATTTGTCATTTCGAACTCTTGTCTTACCCATAATTCGTTGATTAGTAGTTTCGTAGCCAAATTCGTAGATTCGTATACATCAGTTGCCCGGCTTATATGTTTATAAAGAAAATAGGTATCGACCTTGGAACCACTACTGTCCTCGTTTACTTGCCTAAACGGGGCGTTATTATCAATGAGCCATCAGTGGTGGCCATTTCTAAAACTGACAAAAAAGTTTTGGCGGTTGGTCGCGAGGCCAAGGAAATGATTGGTCGTACACCAGACACCATTGTGGCTCGTCGACCGCTTAAAGATGGCGTGATTGCCGACTATCATACAACCGAAGCCATGCTTCGTTATTTTATCAATAAAGCGGTGGGCGGTGTGCGGATTTTCCGGCCCGAAGTTATGGTGGCGGTGCCAGGTGGAATCACTTCCGTCGAACGCCGAGCGGTTATCGACGCGACTTTGGCAGCTGGAGCCAGGGCGGCTTACATTATTAAGGAACCAATTGTGGCGGCTATCGGTGCCAATATTCCTATCGGCTCACCTTCGGGCCACATGATTATTGATATTGGTGGTGGAACTTCCGAAATGGCTGTGTTGTCACTTGGCGGCATTGTTTCTTCGGCTTCAATTCGAATTGGTGGTGTAAAGTTGGATGCGGCCATTTCTGAATTTATTCGTCGCAAATATGGTTTGGCGGTTGGTGAAAGAACAGCTGAGGATATTAAAATTAGAATCGGTTCGGCCATGTACTTGCCGGAGAAATTAGTTTTGGAAATTAAAGGCCGTGACATGGTGACTGGTTTACCAAAGATTCTGGAAGTCACATCAGATGATGTAACTGAATCCATTCAAAACGAACTTGAGGGCATAATCGCCACTGTCAAAGAAGTTTTACAAAAAACTCCACCCGAACTTTCAGCTGATGTTATGGAGAAGGGAATTGTTTTATCCGGCGGTTCAGCCCAACTCCGAAACCTCGATCAACTCATTGCCGAAGCCACCGGCGTCCCGGTTTACGTGGCCGAGGATCCACAGCTGTGTGTGGCCAAGGGAACTGGTGTAGCTCTCGAGAATCTTGAGGCTTACAAACGCAGTATTTTTACTAGCTAGTATTATTGGATCGAGGGGGCGGAAGGGGTTTAAGGGGTTGCAGGGGATTTTTGTTATGGTATTGGTGGTGGATGATTATTGGGGTTGACCTTAGGTTTATTCAAATGATTTTTGTTTTTAAAAATACCTAATCAATCACCTAAAAAATCACCCCCCCGATTTTCACCTGACAAAATCAATATCTCCTAATCCAATTTAAAAACTCCCTGCAACCCCTTCCGCCCCTTAAACCCCTCCAACCAAACCACTATGTGCACCATCGCCATCGACACCTCCTCGGCCGAGAAAAAAGAGCGGACTGGGGTTGAGGAATATTCTTTTCAAATAATTGAGCGGCTTAAAGAACTGGCGGTTGTTGGTGACAATCAGCTGGTTTTGTATTCTCGAACAACTTTAAAATGGCCTTTTAAAAGATTTTGGTTGCAAGGCCGAGTAACTTGGGAACTTTTTCGCCGACCGCCAAAAGTTTTTTTTGTGCCGGCTCAGGCTTTACCATTTTTTATCGCAAAAAAAATTAAAGTTGTGACAACTATTCACGACGTTGGTTTCAGCCGTCGTCCAGATTTATATCCGCCGGCCGAAGTTCGTCGGCAAAATTCGGCTACTAAACGAGCCGTGCGCCGAGCCGATTTAATTTTTACACCCAGTGAGTTTACCAAACAAGAATTAATCAGCCTTTTTCGAGCCAAGGCCGAAAAAATTATCGTGACCCCACTCGCGGCCGACACCACCCGTTTTAAAATTCGCACCAAAGAAGAAGTGGAAGCCAGTTTGGAAAAATATCGTTTAAGTTATAAAAATTATTTTCTTTTTGTTAGTCGTCTTGATGCCAAAAAAAATCCTTTGCTCATAGTTAAATCTTTCGAGGAAGTTAAAAACAAAATGGGTTTTGGTGATCCTTTACGTTTAGTTTTTGCCGGTCCACCAGGTTATCGGTTCGAGGAAGTTAGACAAGCTATCAAAATTTCCTCAGCCAAAGATTTTATTACCGGCTTGGGTTATGTGTCGCCCGAAGATTTACCTTTTTTAATGTCTGGTGCCTTGGCTCTGGTTTCTCCAAGTCATTATGAAGGTTTTGGTTTGCCACTCCTCGAGGCCGCAGCTGCTGGTACGCCGGTTATTGCTTCGAATATTCCAGCCCATCAAGAAGTTATGGGCGAAGCGGCTCGTTTGGTGGCCATCGACCAACCAGAAACTTGGCCGGCGGCTATGTTGGAATTGGCTAAGGACACTAGCCTAGCGGCCGAATTTTCAGCCAAAGGTTTAGAACAAGCAAAAAAGTTTTCTTGGTCAAAAACCACTGATCAAACTTGGAGTGCACTTATAAATTTGATTCATTAAATTTTGTGGACCATTTAATGCGTGATTTGGTGAATTTGGGCTTCACAGAAAAAGAGGCGGCAGTTTATATTGCGGCCTTGTCACTCGGTCCATCTTCAGTCCAAGAAATCGCCCAAAAATCCGGCGTCAATCGAGCCACGGCTTATCTACTTATCGAATCGTTGATCGAAAGGAGCTTGATGAGTTCTTTTGTTAAAGACAAGAAAAAAAGTTTTGAGGCTGAACCACCAGACAGGTTGCTGGCCATTTTACGTTTGCAAAAACATGAGCTTGAAGAAAAGGAAAAAGAATTAATCGCCGTCATGCCAAAACTTTTAGCCATTCATAACCTTGAAGGCGCCAAACCACAAATTCGTTATTTGGAGGGTTTTGCCGGCGTCAATTCAATCATGAAATTTTTTGAAGAGACCGAAGGTGATTTTATTGAAATGGTTTCGATTGATGATGTAGAAAATTTGAAAGTTTTTTATCAACATCACGCCAAACATTTAGATGCCTTGAGCCAAAGAAAAATTCCTCACCGTCTTTTGGCCATCATGAAAGAACCAGACTTTTCCCGAATTTCAAATATCCCCGGCGGGGAAGTCCGCATAATTCCAGCCGAAAAATTTCCGCTGCACGGCGACATTTCCGTCCGCGGCAACACGGTTTTCATGTACTCATTCCAAGACCAAATGATCGGCGTGGTTATTACCAGCGCCGATATCGCCAATACGATTCGCCAATTATTTAACATTGCTTGGGAAGGCTCGGGTGGATATATGAGTGAGAAAAGGTGACGTTTCGTCTCCACCCCCCCCGTCATCCCGAGCCAAAGAGGGATCTCGCCGCGTGACATTGTTTTTATGTGATATCACGTGGCCCTCCTTCGCTCGCGTCGAGCTACGGAAGGGCGAACGAGATTCTTCGCGAGGGCTCAGAATGACAGTTGTTAGAAAATAAAAAAACTTCTCCGGCACATGTGTGCTCCAGAGAAGCGGAGACCGAACCGAAGGGTTCGGTTTTTAGGAACGAGGCGGCCTTGACGACGACCTGAGTCTAGTCGTCTTCCCAGACCTCTTCATCGTCGCCATCGCTGTCGTCGCCGTCCGACGACCAGTCGTCATCGTCATCCTCGTCATCCTCGTCGGGGTCCTCGTCCGGGTCGACTTCGTTGGCGTCGGTTTCGTAGTCCGGCTGGCTGTTGAGCCAGTCGAAGAGGGCAGTAAGCCCCCCGTCTTCCAGTTCTGCTTCTGCCACCACCTCTCCTTGGTTTCGATCGCGTTTCGTCAACACCCTCTCTCGAAAGTGCGCCCACACCTTATAGAAAAATCTCAATAATGTCAATACAAAACAAAAAAACCGCCGGGCGAAGGCGATTTTTTTTGTTTTTTTCATCTCTGTCGACGACACGAATGTCGTCGACAAGGAACGGCGGCCAAGTGAAAGATAATCAGTTGGCCAGTTGCTGCACGATGAAAGTTTGAACTCAGTTTTAGAACCTGAGGTCATAACCTTCGATCGTACTCGTGTCCAGATTCGCTTGGGTCCCGGCAATCTCGACGAAGACCTGTCCTACGTTAAGACCGAAGAACAAAGCGTCGTCAGCGTTCGCTCGGGAAGTGTCGGCGGTGTAGTGGACGGAGACTGTCTGGTTGCCTTCGACCATCATGCTGGTGAACGGCATGGTGAAGTTTCCCCAACCCTGGAGATCCTCGCCACTCGATTCAAAGCTAGTAACCAGGCTGCCATTGCTGTTGTAGCCGTAGACACCCGCATCAACGACCGACTGCGTCAGGTCGTTATTGCCGACGGTTTGGACTACGGCAACACCATGCATCGTGATGTTGATTGGTGGGCAGTCTGGATGGGCAGTCGTGAAGTTCAAGATGAAGACTTCAGTCATTGGTCCCGCGGCAGTGAGGCCACTGGGCGACGCCGAGTCGAGCTCGATAAGGAGTTCGTTTTGGAGTATGGAGGTATTGTACTCACCCGGAATCCAGGTGTTGACTTCGAACCGACATGTCGGGCCGACCTGTTCGATGTCGTCGGTGTCGACGTCGTCGGTGTTGGGTTGATCATCTGGATTTCCGACAAACTCGCCGGAAGTATCCCTCACTTTTTCTTCTCCATCATCGGTGCAGGTACAGCCGGCGCCGAGGACGGTGATGATGACGAGGGCGGCGGCGGTGATGATTCTGTTCGTACGCATTTTCTTTCTGACTCCTGTGATAACACACGTTGTTTTTTTTCTGCATCTCTGCACACCGTTTTTTTATAGCTAACGATGAGCAGAGAACGGCGGCCAAGTGAAAGATAATCAGTTGGCCTAAGGGCGTGGGTGATGCGGACGGCGCCGGGGTGGAATTACCGGCGGCTGTGGTCGGGCCACGAAACGTGGTCCTTGCCAGCCTTGGCGGATTCTTTCCCAGATCCACCACCGGGCTAAGCGAATCGGCCACGAGAGAATCGTGCCGATGGTTTTCATGGTGTCCTTGGCTGCGACCTGCGCTTGTCGGCCGAGCCAACGAAACGGCGCCAAGATCGGTCCAGCCACCAAAGTCCAGAACCACCACTTTAACAGACTTTTGGGTTGCATCCAGGCCGGACGCGAATCAACAATCTGAAGTAGTGCTCCGATCATGGCCGGTAGGATAACCGCGAACACGAATGTGGCGAAAAGATACGCCTTGAGCAGGAGGATTAGAGATTCCACGTAATTTTCCTCTGAAAGTTTGGAAACAAATAACTCACCTTTTGGGCGAGTTTTTGTGTTGGTTCTTTATTCCGGAAAATCTGGAGGTCTACGGCGCGGTGACCTGTGCAAGCACTGGTGCGCGCCACGATCTCTAAGGTTGGATAAAGCTAGACAAGCCAGGTTTACCCATTTAGTGATCAAACCTCGGCCATCAAGTTAACTTGACGTACAAAGGCGACTCTCTCCTCCAGGTTTCCAGGAACAAAGCTCGCGGTCCTCAAAGCCCTTCGCCCAAGCCTTGAAAACCGCTGCAAATAACCTCTCCATCATAACACTTTTTAAGACTTTTGTCAAGCCCCTAGTAGTGATTTTGAGGCTAAAATTAGCCAATTTTGTCCTTTTAAAAAGTTAAGAAATCCTCTCCATAATTCAATAATTCAGAAATTAAATAATTCAATAATTAAATCCCACAAAAATATGCTATAATCACAGACGTATGTCAGACTCGGCTTCAGGAATAATTGGTCATGAGAAAATTGTCTCGTTTCTTACGCGTTCTTTGGATGGTGGGCGGTTAAGCCAGGCCTATCTTTTTGTTGGGCCAGCCGGAGTTGGCAAGACGGCAGTGGCGGAGTGGTTAATAAAAAAGATTTTGGGGGCTCAAGGTTTTGACCACCCAGATGTGACGGTTCTTTCAAGATTAGTCGATGAAAAAACTGAGAAAGTAAAATCAGAAATTGTGGTTGACCAAGTTAGAAAACTTCGGGAGCGGCTGTCCATGAGCGGTTTTATGGGCGGACCAAAAATCGCTTTTATTGAGGAAGCTGATGTGTTGAATAACGAGGCTTCAAATGCTTTACTCAAAACTTTGGAAGAACCAACTTCGGGCACAACTTTAATTTTGCGGGCTACCTCTGTCGATCGAGTCTTGCCGACTATTGCTTCGCGCTGTCAGATAATTCGTTTCACTTCGGTGCCGCGTTTGAAAATTGTCGAGGCTTTGGCTAGTCGTGGGGTGATAAAAAAAGAGGCTGAGGCTTTGGCTGCGCTTTCTGGTGGTTGCCCGGGTTACGCGCTTAATTTGTTGCGTGATGAGGAGACGCGTTCTTTGGAAGAAACTTCGGTCGAACAATTTGTTAATCTTTTACGCTCGCCAATTTCCGTTCGTTTGGCGCGGGCCGCTGACTTGTTGCCAAAAGATGAAGTTAATAAAAAAGAACAACTAAAAAATTTATTGGATCGTTGGGAATGGTTGTTGCGCGACGTTTTACTTATTTCCGTTGGTTCAGAAGAATGGGCACCACGAGCTGGGGCTTATCCGGAGATCATCAAATTAGCGAAAGATAAAAAGGCCGATCATTGGCTTAAGGCTTTAGAAAATTTGCGAGTTATAAAAAATGATTTAGCTTTCCATGTTAATCCAACTCTGGCTTTAGAACATTTATTTCTTTCTTTTTGAAATATGGATTAACTGATGTTACAAATCAACAAATTTCTTACTAATTCTACCAATCTACCAATTGCTACAAATGTTTTAAACCAAATTCGTAGATTCGTAACAGATTTGTAGAAAATTTGTAGATTAGTAACACCCGTCACTTCAACATTTAACCATTAAAAAATTATGTCAAAGATTTTTCGTTCATTAATCGTCTGTTTGGTGGTTTTGGCCACCATGGGCGCCGGTTGTTCATTAACTGGCGGATCTAAGAGTGTCGATAACTCTAAAGGTGGTGGTGTTTATAAAACAGCTGACAGCGGTGCGACTTGGGCCCAGACAACAATTTTTCCAACCTCTAAAGGTTTGGGAAATATTGGGACAGCCAATATTGTCACCATGGCTTTTGATCCTCAGGATTACAAAACAATTTATTTAGGTACCACCGAAAACGGTCTTTTGTTTACCAATAACAGCGGCGCAACTTGGCAAACTCCGGTTGATGGCCAGGTGCAGAGCGGTACGGTTTCTACCGTGGCTGTGGACCCTAAAGATATGTGTACTTGGTATGTTGGTATCGGTGCTCAGGTTTTTAAAACCGAAACCTGTGGACGTAAATTTGAAAGTGTTTATGATGAAACCAGAGCCAAGATTGTTGTTCGTCGGGTAACTGTTGATTGGTATGACAACAGTGTCGTTTATTCGGGTCTTTCAAATGGTGATGTTTTAAGGAGTTCTGATTTTGGTTTGTCTTGGACCAAGGTTGCTTCAATGGGCAAGGATGTTTCTGATTTAGTTGTCAGTAATCAAGACAGTCGGATAATTTTGGTCGGGACAAGTGAAGGACTTTGGAAGAGTACTGATAGTGGAGCGACTTGGGCCAGTAAAGCCGATGCTTTAAAAAGTTTTAAAAACGGTAATGTCATTTCACGAATCGTTCAGGATTCCAATGGTTCAACTTTTGTTATGGCCACCAAATACGGTCTTTTGCGTTCATCTGATGCCGGCGACAATTGGTCGGCCCTTAATTTGTTGACCTCGGCTAACCAAGTAACCATTCGTTCTCTGGCTATTGACCCAACCGACTCAAATAAGCTTTACTATGCCACAGCCACCACCTTTTACAATTCAACCGATGCCGGAGTTACCTGGAACCCCCAAGAACTTTCCGCTGGCTGGGCTGCTTCCTATCTAATAATCGATCCTCAAACTCCAGCCACTATTTATATGGGCCGGCAGATGATTGAAGAGTAGACTGAAATTATTTAATTATCGAATTTCTGAATTATTGAATTATGGAAGTTTATTTCTTCTTTCTGTCATCCCGAGCCAAAGTTAGTACAGAACATCTTGTTTCATTAAATATTAGAAATTAGATATTCCAAAAATAATTAACATCCATCATTTGTCATTTGACATTGAAAATTAGACATTCCCAAAAATATGCATCCACAACTTGCTAGTCAAAAACCGCTTTTCGAAACTGTCCTCGACCATCTTCATTCTGAATTTAATCAAATGCGGACCGGTCGGGCGACGCCGGTTTTGGTCGAGGGCCTCAAGGTTGAAGCTTATGGTTCAACAATGGAAATGAAAGGCGTCGGTTCCATCTCGGTGCCGGACGCCAAAACTTTGGTTATTGAACCGTGGGACAAAAATCTTTTGAAAGCCATCGAGAAGGCTATTCAAGAATCTTCGATTGGTATTAACCCAGTTGTCGATAGCAAAGTCGTTCGCCTGACCATGCCAGCCATGACTGAGGAAACCAGAAAAGCTTTGGTTAAAGCTTTAAAGGAAAAAACCGAGGAAGCTCACGTCTCAGCTCGCGGTGTCCGTGAAAAATCTCGTAATGAAATTACCGAAATGCAAAAGAATGGTGAAATAAGTGAAGACGAAAAATTCAAACTCCACGAAGAACTTGATCGCATGACCAAAGATTACGTGGAGAAGATTGATGAACTTGGTAAACAGAAGGAAGAGGAGATTATGACGGTTTAGATGGAGTGATGGAGTGATGGAGTGATGGAGTGATGGAGTGATGGAGTGATGGAGTGATGGAGTGATGGAGTGATGGAGTGATGGAGTGATGGAGTGATGGAGTGATGGAGTGATGGAGTGATGGAAATAACACAATAGAACGATATGGAAAATGTTTTTGTTGAAAGTAAAATAAAATCGTTTCGTGATTTAAGGACTTGGCAAGAAGGGCGTAGATTGTTTTGTGAAGTTCATAAAATTACCGTAAATTTTCCTAAAGAGGAAAGATATGTTTTAACCTCACAACTTCATTCTTCAGCTTTATCAATTCCTGCCAATATAGCTGAAGGTATGGGGCGCGGTAGTCCAAAGGATTTGATTAGATTTTTGATTCAAGCTAGAGGTTCTTTGCACGAGGTTTTGAGTCATTTACAACTTGCTTTTGATTTAAAATATATTAGTCTAGAAGAATTCAATAAACTTGAAAAAGATTACAATGGTTTAAACGCCGGTGTTAATAGTCATATTGAAAGTTTAAGATCGTATGTCAAATAAAAATATTGAACAGTCAACAACACTCCACGACTCCCCACTTCGCTCGGGCTTCGAGGGGCAGGCCACGACTCCACGACTCCACGACTTAGAAACCATTGCCAGTTTTTGTAAGACTCGCGGCTTCGTTTATCCTTCCTCTGAGATTTACGGCGGTTTGGGTGGAGTTTACGACTACGGTCATTACGGAATTTTGTTGAAAAATAATATCCGCGATGCTTGGTGGAAACACATGGTGCAGTTGCGCGACGATGTGGTTGGTTTGGACAGCGCGATTTTTATGCATCCGCGAACTTGGGAGGCTTCAGGGCATATTGATAGTTTTGATGATCCGCAAATTGATTGTCGAAAATGTAAAGCTCGCATGCGGGCCGACCACGTGCTCGAGGAGTTTGGTGTGGTCGCCGATAAAATGCCGATTGATTTTATTAATGCTGAACTCGATAAACTTCGCGAGGCGAAAAAGTTGAAATGTTTATCTTGCGGTTCGAACGATATTACGCCAGCCAAACGTTTTTCTTTGATGGTTAAATCAAATCTTGGTTCGCCAACCGATGTTTTGTCCGAGGAGAACGTGATTTATCTTCGGCCGGAAACTTGTGGTGGTATTTATCTTGAGTATAAAAACACCATGGATAGTTTGCATCCAACCTTGCCTTTTGGTATCGCTCAAGTTGGTAAGGCTTTTCGTAACGAAATTATTGCCCGACAATTTGTTTTTCGTACTCGTGAGTTTGAGCAAATGGAAATGCAGTATTTTCTTCATCCTTCGGAGATGGAAGCGAAATTTGAAGAGTGGAAAAAGACTCGTTGGGCTTGGTATTTGGAATATGGCATTCCGGAAGAAAAAATTCGTTGGTATAAACACGAAAAGTTGGCTCATTATGCTTCCGCCGCTTTTGATGTGGAATTTAATTTCGTTTGCATCAATGGTTTTAAAGAAATCGAAGGTGTACACGCTCGTGGTAACTGGGATTTGAGTCGACATGCGGAGTTTTCCGGGGCCGATCTGACTTACTTCGATCAAGCTAGAAACGAGCGTTATATCCCACACATCATGGAAACTTCTGTTGGTCTCACTCGTTTGTTTTTAATGTTCATCGACAACGCTTATACCGAAGAAATAGTTAATGATGAAACTCGGGTCGTTCTGAAACTCGACAAACGTTTGGCACCAGTAAAAATTGCCATCTTGCCACTTTCTAAAAAAGAAGCGCTGTCCGGCATCTCGCAAGAAATCTACAAATCTCTCCGTCAAACCTGGCTGTGCGAATACGACGAAACCCAATCCATCGGCAAACGTTATCGCCGCCAAGATGAAATCGGCACACCATATTGCGTCACTGTCGATTTCGATTCGCTTGAAGATAAAGCGGTAACTGTTCGCGATCGTGATACTATGAAACAAGAGAGAGTTGCAATTGATGATTTGATAAAATATTTTGTGGAAAAGTTTGCCTAAAAATCAGCCTGTGACATTTTGTCACAAACTGAAAAAATAAGTTGTCCGAAAAAATCGGACAACTGGAGTTTAAAATAGTTAAAATGAACCCGTGATAAATTGTCATGGGTTGAAGTTGAAAAGAAGTGTACGAGAAAATCGTACAATTGTAATGTGGATTTGGAAAACTTTAAAAATTCCCTTCAGCCCTTTATTCCCCTTAAACCCCTTCAAAAAATATGCCCGAAACAAAAACAATGAAAAATGGTTTGCGAATGATTTCCGTGCCTTTTGCTGGCACCGAAGCGGTGGCGGTTTTGATTATGGTCAAGGTCGGTTCGCGTTATGAAACTCCGGAACTTAATGGCGCCTCACATTTTATTGAGCACATGATGTTTAAGGGGACAAAAAAGCGACCGACAACTTTGCATATTAGCAAAGAACTCGATTCGGTCGGCGCCTCGTATAATGCTTTTACCGGTAAAAGTTACACTGGCTATTACGCTAAAGTGCCGGCTGAGCATTTTTCTTTGGCCGTTGATTTGCTACACGACATGATTTTCAACTCAGTTTTTTCACCAGCTGAAATGGCTCGTGAACGCAAAGTTATTATCGAGGAAATCAACATGTACGAAGAAAATCCCATGATGCATATCGAGGATTTGCTGGAAATGAAATTGCTGGAAGGGAATTCACTGGCTTGGAATATTGCTGGTTCACGCCAGACTATGGAAAAAATGAAACGTGAGCAGGTTTTGAATTTCCGTAACGCTTATTATCAACCCAATCGTTTTGTTCTCGCGGTGGCCGGAAAAATTCCTGATGGGGCAGAAAAAATGTTGGCCACCAAGTTTTCTAGCGAGGCGGTTCGAATTGATAAAAAATCTGTTATTTTGCAAGGTGAGAAAATTTCGGATTTTGTGCCTTATAAAAATGTTGGTTGCGAATGTTGTTGGCCAAAACTTATTGTCCAAAATAAAGATTCCGAGCAGGTGCAGTTGGCTTTCGGTTTTCTTTCGCCGAGCCTTAAAGACGAAGAAAAAGATTTACACGCCGAAATTCTTGGCACCATTCTGGGTGGCACCATGAGCTCGCGTTTGTTTGTGGCGGTGCGCGAGAAAAAAGGTTTAGCTTATTATGTTCGAGCTGGCCAAGGTGGTTACGAGGATGTTGGAGTTTTTACCATTCGGGCCGGTCTTAATAAAACCAAAATACCAATGGCCACTAAAGTTATTTTTGACGTCCTGGCTTCAGTTAAGAAAAAAGGTGTCACGCCGGCCGAATTAAAATTGGCCAAAAATTACATTAAAGGTAAAATAAAATTAAGTTTGGAAGATTCCTCCGACCGGGCCGGTTTTTACGCCCGCCAAGAATTATCCCTCGACAAAATCGAATCACCAGAAGTTTATTACAAAAAAATCGATAAAGTTACCGCCAGCGATATAAAAAAAATCGCCAACGAAATTCTCCAAGAAAGCAAAATGGCCGTCGCCGCCATCGGACCATTCGAATCGGAGAAAGTTTTGAGAAAGAAAATTGGATTGTAATTCGAAAAGTAAAAATTGTAAAAATGTAAAAGTGTAAAATTTGATTGCGGAATGAGACACCCCCCCACCTGTCATCCTGAGCCAAAGAAGGATCTCGCCACGTGATCGTAAATCGATTTTTAAACCGAAATCACGAGGCGAGATTCTTCACAAGGGTTCAGAATGACAAGGTGACTAAAAAAAAGAAGCCGAAAGGTCTCGGCTCCGATCCGGAAGGGTTCGGATTACTTCTTGGCTTGGATGGTCTCGATCACCTCACCGGCGTAGAAACCGATGACGAGGATAGTAAGGGCGATTCCTGAGCCGATAAGGAAGTTGTCTGTACCTGCGCCGATTAGACCACCGGCGATTGGTCCAAAGATGACTCCTACCAAAATGCATCTTAACATGCCTTTCTCCTTTCTTCGTTTGTCAGGCAAAAGCAAAATACTCCAAAAACCCTTTTCTGTCAATAATAATAAAAAAACAATTTGTTGATTCGTGAATTTCCCGCCGACGGAGGCCTTTGGCGGGATCCCGTCCGAGCCTAAGAGGCGGGACGTGTAAAAATTCGTGATTCGTAACCCTATGAAACTAATCATCGCCAACTGGAAAATGTATCTTGGAGTTAAGGAGTCAATTATTTTGGCTCGTCAGACTTCAAAGATTAAGACGACAAACGAAATTGTGGTTTGTCCATCTTTTGTTGCTCTGCCGTTAGTGAAAAAAGAGTTGGGAAAAAAGGTCAAACTTGGGGCGCAAAATGTGGCTTGGCGTGAAGGCGGTGCCTTGACCGGCGAGGTTTCGGCGAGTATGCTAAGCGAGCTTGGTTGCAAGTATGTGCTTGTTGGACATTCGGAACGCCGCAGTCTTTTAAATGAAAGTGATGTGACGATTCGAGAAAAATTAAAGTTGACCGTGGCTAAAAAAATAATTCCAATTTTCTGTGTCGGTGAAACCGCCGAGGCCAGAAAAGCTGGTGAGACAGTCAAGGCTATCAAAGCTCAACTAGCGGTTCTTAATAATTTATCTTTCGATAAATTAGTCATCGCCTATGAACCAGTCTGGGCCATTGGTACCGGCCGAGTTCCAACGACCGAAGAGATTTCTGATGTTCACGGTTTTATTCGGGCCGAGGCCGGGAAGTCGGTAAAAAATTTACAGATTGTTTACGGCGGCAGCGTCGATGAAAACAATATCAAAAAAATTCTGGCGATAACGGGTGTTGATGGTGTGCTAGTTGGCGGAGCAAGTACTAAATTGAATTCTTGGAAGAAAATAATTGGTTAGGTTCCCCTCACCCTAGCCCTCTCCCGCCGAGAGGGAGATCTCTTGAAAGTAGTTCTTCCATAATTCAATAATTAAATAATTTGAAAATTCAATAATTCTCATTATGCTCTGGTGGTTAATTCCAACAATTCTCATTGTCATCAGTCTGGTTGTCAGCCTGGTTATTGTTGTACGAAAAATTCCTCAGCTGCGCATTATGAATGTTTTGTCTTTGCCAGAGGAAAAATTTCGTCAGGTTAAAGAATTTTTGTTACAGCAGCGTTTTCAGCGAATAGCTAAAGAGCGTTTTGGTTTTCTTATTAATTTTGGCGCCAAAGCTTGGAAAGAATCCAGTCGCCAAGGTCGGCGTTTAATGCAGAAGGTTTATTCCATTGAACAGCATTATCGAAAAATGCAAAAAGCTTCAGTTCCAGTTTCTTCGGATACTGAGACAATTAGAAAAATGATGGAAGAAGCTGAAGCTTTGGTTAGTAAAGATGAGTATTTCGAAGCTGAGAAAATCTACATAGAAATTCTTAGCCAATATCCGAAACATGTTAAGGCTTACGAGGCTTTGGGTAATCTTTATGTTTTGGATCGTAAATATAACCAGGCCCGCGAAACTTTTAATTTCGCCTTGAAATTAAAACAAGATGACGCCAGTATTCATACCGCTCTTGGAGAATTGGAAATGAAAGAAAATAATCCAACCTTAGCCTTGGCTGAATTTGCCAAAGCGATTGAAATTCGTCCCAACAGTCCTAGGTATTTGGATTTCTTTATTGAATCAGCTATTGCCGCCAAGAATGTGGCCGAGGCCAAACGGGGAGTAGAAAAACTTCGAGAAGTTAATCCAGACAACCAAAAAATTGTCGATTTTGACGAAAGAATTGCTGTTTTGGCCAATCCGGAAGCCACAGCTTAGGTGTTGATAGCCAACTCTTTACAGAGTTTCGTAAATTAGGTATTATTTTGGCGCTTAATAACGCCGTTGTAGCTCCCCACTTCGCTCGTGGCGAGCTTCGAGGGGCAGGCAGTTGGAAAGTAAATTACGCCGTTGTAGCTCAGTTGGTAGAGCATATCCATGGTAAGGATAAGGTCATCGGTTCAATCCCGATCAACGGCTCCACCCTACGCTCCGTGACGGAGCTTCGGGTGGCAGGCCATCCCTAGTGTTAAAAAATGCCGAAATAGCTCAGGGGTAGAGCAACGGTTTTGCCCCGCCTCGTAGGCCTCGGACGGGGTCCCGCCAAAGGCCACCGTCGGCGGGATAAACCGTAGGTCGTCGATTAAAATAAAACTAAGTACGCCGAAATAGCTCAGGGGTAGAGCAACGGTTTTGTAAACCGTAGGTCGTGGGTTCGAATCCCTCTTTCGGCTCCACCCTACGCTCCGTGACGGAGCTTCGGGTGGCAGGCCATTTTTTTTGTAAGTGATGGGTAAAAGAAAAATTCGGGCAGGTACTCAAGCGGTCAACGAGGACAGACTGTAAATCTGTTGGCTTACGCCTTCGAAAGTTCGAATCTTTCCCTGCCCACCATTCGACTACAGCTGTATTGTTACTGCTGCAGTCGAATGCCCTGAGCCGAGTCGAAGGGCTCATATTCGTAGCATCAAATCGCTCATGGTCTGCGACCATCAAAAAACGAGCGGTCAATCCCGCCGACAGAGGCTTTTGGCGGGACAAGGCGAGGACAGACTGCCTGTCCCGCCACAGGCCTCCGAAGGCGGGATAAATCTGTTGGCTTACGCCTTCGCAGGTTCGAATCCTGCTCTGCCCACCATCCTACGCTCGTGGCGAGCTTCGGATGGCACAGCCATCCTTTCGCCCTTTGCGGAGGATGCCCTCCATAGCTCGCCGCGAGCGACGGAGGGCTCACACTATCCTTAAACGATTTGCAGTTCCCACCAAAACCTCAGATTATTGACAAATAAAGCTTTTCAGGCTAAGATAGCCCCGTTAAATTATTTCACAGATTTCTTGAATTTAAAGTATTGATTCCATAATTTGGAAATTCAATAATTTGAAAATTTGGAAATTCAAAAAAAGTTATGCCTCAAGATAATCGCGTAAAATTAGAGTGTACAGAATGTCGTCGAGTTGGCTACAACACTTCAAAAAATAAAAAGACCTTAAAAGAGCGTCTTGAATTATCGAAGTTTTGTAAGTGGTGTAAAAAGCATTCTAAACATAAGGAAACCAAATAGTTCCCATAAAATTTAGTTACATGGTGAAGTAGGGTGTAAATCCCTCACTGTCGCGCAACGGTTATGGCTTTAGAAATAAGGCCTACAGTCCGATCCCGTGTATGCCTCGCAAGAGGACCAACGACTCGCGTCAAGTCTTAATGTTTTATTATAAACACCTGTCTGACGCCAGGTGTTTTAGTTTCGAAAACTTTTATGAACAAACCAAAGATCACGAAAATTTTAGGCGGTTTAGTTATCGTTGTCGGTCTCATGTTTTCCGGTTGGTTGATCGGGGTCGGTGGTAATGTGAATTTAAATCCAGTTACCGATTTGGTTGTCGAACAAGTCACCCCGAAGACGGTGAGTGTTATGTTTGACTTCGGTGATGGAACAGTTAAAACTTTTACTGATATCGAAATCAAGAAAGATAAAATTACATTAGCCGAAGTACTCTCAGTTCTGTATATGGAAGATAAAATAGATCTTGATTACACGGATTACGGTGGCGATCTGGGAATTTTTATTCAGGCGATTGATTCAGTCCCCGGAGAGGGAGCTAGTGATAAGTGGTGGCAGTTTTGGGTGAATAATGTTTACAGTACTTCTGGTGTCAGTAGTTATTATTTGAATTCCGGTGATGTTATCGAGTTTAAATTTACTAAAGGTCAATAAAATTATGTCGAATCATTTAAAAATAATCACGGCCATTTTTTTGATTGCTTTGTCAGTCGTCTTCCGCCTGGCACCTCATCCAGCCAACTTTGCTCCAGTCGCGGCCGCGGCTGCCGTCGCGGCCATTTATCTTGGTCGACGCTGGGCGGTTGTCATTCCTTTACTTATTATGGTTATCAGCGATTGTTTCATTGGTTTTTATAGCGCTCCGATTATGTTGATGGTTTATGGGGCTTTTGTTTTAATCGGCTTGGGAAATTCCATAACTAAACAAAAAGATTTAACCGCAGTTTTTGTTAGAAGTATTCTCGGTTCAGTTTTTTTCTTTCTAGTGACCAACTGGGCAGTTTGGCAATTCAGTTTTTTGTATCAGAAAAACCTGTCAGGGCTTTTTCAATCGTATATGATGGCCGTACCGTTTTTCAGAAATACTCTACTTGGCGATTTAACTTTCATATTTGGTTTTGTCGGTGCGATTGAATTATTTTATTTACTCAGCCAGTCCAGAAATAAAAACATAACAGAGAACGAAGCCATTTACTGAAAGCAATAAAAAAAATCTCCGATTGCTCGGAGATTTTTTTGTTTGGTTTATATTTAGAGGAGAGCATCCTTAGCAGCTTTGGCGACGCGGAATTTGACCACGACTTTGGCTGGGATTTGGATGGTGGCGCCAGTGGCTGGATTACGACCAGAACGAGCGGCTCGGTTGATTTTGACGAGTTTGCCAAAACCTGGGAGAACAAATTCGCCATTCTTTTTAACTTCGGCGTAGGCGAGTTCGGCTAATTTGTCCATGAAGTTTTTGACATCTTTTTTGGACAAACCGCTGGTGTCGGACAAGGTAGCCAGGATTTGGCTTTTTGACATTTTTGCCATATGTATAGGGATTAATTATATTTCTTAGAAAAGTATAACATATTTATGGTTTTTTGGCACGGATAAGGCAAGTTTTTGTTGGGGATAAGATTAATGATTTTGCCTTTAAAAATGAAGTTTTTACTTTTTAAGTTGTTTATTTGGCTTATTTGGGCCATTTTTTTAGCGCGCCTTTATTGACACAATAGTTTTAAAATGGCATTAGCTTGTAGCAAAAGCCTGGAATTATTGGCTTTTGAATTAAAGGTCGGTTCCTTCCCAACTAATTCACGAACGTCGGTTATATGATCCTATTTTTTGTCGGAATAATAGAAATGATTGTCATTTCTGTTTGGACACACATGGTCAACAAGACCAGGGTCATAGAAAGCGGAATAGTGACAGTCGTAAACATTTTCATTTGGTATTATGTCTTGCAGTCAGTCGTCGATAACATAGAAAATTTCAATTATGTTATTTTATATGCCTTCGGTTGTGCCATCGGTACCATGATTACTACGGCCTATTTTCGCTATCGTTATCAGAGCGATCAAGTGGCAGAACAAAAAGCCCTCGATCTGCTCAAATAATATGCCCAACGGAGATCCGCCTCTGCCTAGTTTTCTAGGCATTGAGCCAAAATAAAAACCACTTCGGTATTTAACGAAGTGGTTTTTATTTTTTTTACCTGTCATCCTGAGCCAGAGAAGGATCTCGTTTACCACTCCGTAGCTCGACGCGAGTGACCTGTCCTTCCGAAGCTCGAGCGAAGGAGGAAGGGTAGTCTCGGTATTTATATTTATTGTGGATCGAAGTCAGAAGATTTCCTGTCAGCAGAATTAATTTTAGAATCCTACTGTTACTTTTCTTTGTTGGCCCAAAGAAAAGTAACCAAAAGAAATGGCCTTTGTCAACGACCCTTTGTCTGACGCTGATGAAACCGTGTTACTCTTAAGTTTATCTCTTGCAGATCACCTTTTGCCAGAAGTTATTCCTTAAAAATAATTCGTTGAGGAATAACTTCTCTTACGATTCTCAACTTGGAGTTAAAAAAAGAGAATTAAGCAAATTAGGCCTCGCCCGTAGGTCACAAAAAAGACGGGCTATGGCCGAGGGTTATCTTCCTACATTCATAACAGTTCAGAGCAGGCGCAAGCCAAAGGGTTCATTGAAGTGGATCGGATGGTTTTATTTTACGATTGTCGGGGCTGGATATAAAGCCGGATCGATTGTTCTGGTAAAGCAAACTCGACCAGTTTTGTGATCCCAGTTTTGACCGTATTGGTTACCATAATAGATCGGAGAGGTATAAGTGACAGCGGTTGAATGACTGCCAATATTTTCGGTATTGAAAACCGTACAGAGTTCAAATTCTAAATCTGACTTGCGATTGAATTCATAAGCTGTTTTGGTCCCCGGATCAACCGGCACATAGAAACCGGAGATGGAATTGTTTAAGTCTTCCAGTTTGGTTGGCAAGGTTCTTTTTAGTGAAAAATAATTTATCGCTTCCATTTGAATCATTGATAAATCATTGACTCTTTGCTCATCAAGTCTGACCAAACGTTGTTCGGCCGGGGTGCCGACAAAAATAAAACCAAGAACGATGGTGGCTAAGGGGTCTGTTCCCGAACAACCTTTTCAACTAAAAATTATCCAAAAATAAAAACAAACCCTATTTAAGGATTCCTGTGTCAGGATCTTTTTTTGTTTTTGGTTGATTTTTAATCTTCCTTTGGTGTTCCCGAATACAA
>JAZDHJ010000046.1:0-3348 GCA_043805995.1 Candidatus Uhrbacteria bacterium | reverse complement strand
GAAATTCGTGTCTACAAAAACGGCACCCTAATGGATCGTATCAATCGTGAAAATCCAACCTAACTATTAATTACTACTGTCGCCTGAATGTGACACGTTTGCTGAACTGAAAACTGTGACATCTTTGCTGATTGACAACAGCCAGCTACCCGCAAAAATTTCCATTTTCTCTTTAATTTTACCCCTTGATTTTTTCCGTCAATCTGGTACAATCCAACCAAGAAGACTGGAGAAAATAATTTTTGAAATTTCCCGGATTTTCTATTTTTATGAAGAAAGCCGTGCTCAACGAAATCAAAACCAATCTTTTGGCCGAAAAAGAACGGCTGGAAAAAGAATTGGCTCATTTTGCCCACCGCAACCCAAAAACCGCGGAAACCGATTTTAATTCTGACTTTCCAAACGTTGGCGATAGCGAGGACGAAAACGCCGCCGAAGTAGCTCAGTTTACCGATAACTTGTCGTTGGAAAATGAACTGGAACACGCCCTGCGCGATGTCGAAGGTGCCTTGAAACGTTTTGACGACGGTTCTTACGGTCTTTGTTCTTATTGCAAACAAGAAATCGACGAAAAACGTTTGGCCGCTCGACCAACCTCTTCTTCTTGTATTAAGTGCAAAAAAACTCTGACCCAAGAAATGTGAGAACAAAACCAGCCGTCGCTTTAACTATTGGGGTTTTAGTTGTTCTGGCTGATGAGCTTCTCAAAGTTTTAGCTTTAAAATTCTTACCTGACGAATCACAAATGTCGGGCAAAGGCTTAGTTGAACTCGCTATTCACAAAAACTTTGGTTTGGCTTTCGATCTACCGATCTGGTTACCGATTCTCTGTGTTCTGTCAATCCTCATAATTATTGGTCTGGTTCTTTTAATCAAACAAAACTGGCAAAAAAATCCTTGGTTGGCCTCGTCAGCGGCAATTATTGCTTGTGGTGCGCTGGGCAACCTGTTCGATCGGATTTCTTACGGCTTTGTTGTTGATTACATCATCACTCCAATCACCGGCTCGGCTTTCAATCTTTCAGATATCGTCATTGTCGTCGGATTATTCTTGTTGATTTGGAGCAGCAAAAAAAGAAAAAATTAAAAAGTAAAAACTCCCCCGAGTTTTAATTCATGAAGATTCTTGAAAAAGAATCGGTAACTGATTTTAATTTAGGGGAGTTTTTTATGTCTGTAACTTCTGTCGCCATTTTGGGTCTCGAAGCCCAACCAATCACGGTCGAGGCCGGAATAAACTTCGGTCAAACTTCATTCTACATTGTCGGCTTGCCCGACACCGCGGTCAAAGAATCCAAAGAACGAATAATTTTCGCCATCAAAAACTCGGGTTTAAGTTTTCCTCGTTGGCATTTGACCATCAATTTATCACCAGCCGATATCAAAAAGCAGGGAACCCTCCACGATCTCGCGATGGCTCTGGCCATCTTGGAGGCCCAGAAAGATATTCCCTCCAAATCTTTGGCCGACGGAGTTTTTATCGGCGAGCTTGGTATTCACGGCGAGGTTCGAGGCGTGAACGGCGTTTTAATCGCGGCCATCATGGCCAAAGAAAAAGGTTTTAAGAAAATTTTTGTCCCAAGAAAAAATAGTGATGAAGCTTTAATGATAAAAGACCTCGAAGTTTTTCCCGTCGACAATCTCAAACAAATCATCGACCATCTTTGCGGCGATTTTCCTATTTTCCCAGCCATGGCTCACGAACAAACTACTCTCTTCAATCCAACCACCATCGATTTCGCCGACATTCGAGGTCAAGAACACGCCAAACGCGGACTTGAGGTGGCAGCGAGCGGTGGACACAATCTTTTAATGTTCGGCCCGCCAGGTTCGGGCAAAACATTGATGGCTCGAGCTCTACCATCAATCCTGCCAATCCTTACACCAGAAGAGGCACTCGAAGTCACCAAAATTTTCTCGATCGCCGGCGCTCTTCAGGAAGGGCAGGGCATGTTCACTCATCGCCCATTTCGCAGCCCACACCATTCCTGCTCAGCCGCCGCGCTTATCGGCGGTGGCTCCTGGCCGCGACCAGGTGAAGTGAGTTTAGCGCATCGCGGCGTTCTGTTTCTCGACGAATTCCCAGAGTTCAGTCGTCACGTTCTCGAAAATCTCCGCCAACCGATGGAAGATGGAGTGGTAACAATTTCCCGAGCCCTGGCCAGCCTGCGCTTTCCAGCCAAGTTTATGCTAGTCGCAGCCATGAATCCCTGTCCTTGCGGCTACGCCGGCGATCCTGGTCGACACTGTACCTGTGCTTTCGCCCGCATCGCCGCTTACAAAAAGAAAATCTCTGGCCCACTCATCGATCGCATCGACCTGACAGTCAGCGTGCCACGAGTCGAAACCAACAAACTCATCGAAACCGTCGCCGGCGAGGCCTCGTCGCTGGTTCGAGTTCGAGTCCAAACCGCTCGTGACAAACAACTCGCCCGTTTTACCGGCCAACAAATTATTTGCAACTCAGAAATGACCCCAAAAATGGTCACTGAATTCTGCGAGCTTGACGAGGCGGGGAAGAAACTCCTCAATCTGGCCATGGAACGTTGGCAGCTCTCCGCTCGCGCTTATACCAGAATTCTAAAACTCTCGCGCACCATCGCCGACCTAGAAAACGAAGAAAAAATTCTACCATCGCATTTGGCCGAGGCGCTTTCATATCGGGGACAGGAGGAGAAAGTTTGATTTTATGGAAATATTTCAGACAAAAACTAATAAACTTTCTGGAACAAATTTCAAAGAAATTTACAAAACAGCTTTCTCTTTTTATCAAAAACTTAAACAAAAAACTAAACGTCGACCCTACATCAGATCTGCTTATTTCAATAAAGAAAAGGTATTCTTAGAATTTTTTTGGCACCATTTACACGAAAAACTTAATTACCGAGACAAAACACGACGGGTAAAATATTTTTCTTGCGCCATTGAACTTATTCAAAACAGTAAACTGAATCCAGGATCAAAAGAAAATGTTAATCGTCGATCAGAAATCTTTCACCGTTTTGCCGGAAGGTCAAAAAACGGCGATTTATTTTTTGTCCAAATAAAAGAAGATAAAAGAACAAATCAAAAATGGCTGGTCTCAATCTTTCCAGTTGATAAATAAAACAAAAAAAGACCTTCCGCCAACTTGGGGCTTATAAACCCCGGCCGAAAGCCTTTTTCTAAATTAATAATAACCAAAAAACAAAATTTTGTCAATAGTTTTGTCATCGTTCAGCAATAATGTCACAGTCTAGCGTTCAGCAAAGATGTCACATAGAGTGGCTAAGGCATTCAGGCGACAGTTTGCCAATTATGGACATCTCACAATATTTCGTTAGTAAATTTCATGCCTTTCAACAGGTG
>JAZDHJ010000045.1:0-5095 GCA_043805995.1 Candidatus Uhrbacteria bacterium | reverse complement strand
TTCTTCGGCCATTCTTTTTAACGGAAAAACTGCCACAAGAAGGGCAGTTTTTTATGTGTCATATAAAATATTCTCTATTCTAGGCTAATCTTAGGTTAAAAACAATGTTTTCAGCAACCCAAAATGTCTATTAACTCGAATATTTGGATTTATAATGAACGACAAAAAATCTTATCACAAAAAACCACTTTTGTCAATGAAAATAACCTCACAGATTAAAAAATTAGCTAAAATAAGCCAAAAATCAAATCTTAAAAACTTCATTATCAGGTTCGGTTTCGACAGTAATTCTTTCATGGGTTACCGGCTGATCGAACGATAAGGAAACGGCGCAAAGAGCGATGCGGCCGCCGCGGGAAACTTTTGAGCCGTATTTTTTGTCGCCAACAATTGGTGTGCCAAGTGAGGACATGGCGACACGAATTTGGTGTGAGCGACCGGTTTTTGGTTCAATCGCCACCAGAGAAAAAATCCTATCATTTTGTTTAATTGATTTTATGACCTGATAAGACAACTCGGCGAGTTGTGCTTCGGAAGTCGGCTGGTCCAAAGCCTCGACGGTATTTGTTACGTGGTTTTTGCGAAGGTATTGAGTGACCGTTCCCTGCTTCTTTTTTAATTCGCCTTCCACCAAAGCTAGATATTTCTTTTCTGTTTCTCGAACTCTAAATTGTTCGGCCAAACGAGCCGCCCCTTTACTGGTTTTGGCAAACACCACCACACCGCCAACCGGTCGATCAAGCCGTTGAACCAAACCCAAAAAAACATTACCAGGTTTCTGATCACGTTCCTTAATAAAATCCTTAACTTCGTCAAACAACGAACGATCACCAGTATCATCACCTTGCGTCAAAATACCGTGCGGTTTAACCACGGCGATACAATGATTATCTTCGTAAAGAATTTTTAACGGTTCACGCATTTCTTTCATAGAGTTACTCACCCTAGCTGTGGCAGTAAAAAGAGGCGGATAAATTTTTAAACCTCCATTAATAAATCGTCGCCAAACCATTTTCTGTAAATTAAATCATATTGACCAGACTCCTGAAGATTAAGAATTACTAAATTAATTTTTTCTCGCAAAATACTACCTTGTTGTAAAGCCAGGCCATATTGTTGTTTTTCAAATATTTCCCCAACAATTTCGATATTATTTGCTTCATTTTTTTCACGATAAATGACTATCGGCGCATCAAAAACAACCGCCTCGACCTCTTCATTTTCAAGTTTTATGTAAGCTTCATCAATATTTAAAACCCCGACCACTTTTGCTCCAATTTTTCTCAAAGCATTTTCGCTTGTTGACTCTTTAATAGTAGCGACTTTTTTATTAAATAAATCTCGGCTGTTATTAATTTCACCTTTTATTTTTTTAACCGCTAAAAAGGCAGTAAACTGGGCCACCACAAAACCAAATATTACAGCTCCGCCAATTATAATTACCGAAGTAATAATTCTACCTAGCCAAGAATGCGGAAAATAATCCCCATAACCAACTGTTGTCATAGAAACAATCACTAACCAACAAGCTTCAAAAATTCCCGGAAAATAATTTTTACTAAAGGTATTAACACTATTTTCCGCCAGCCACAACAGGTTACCAAAAATAAAAATAAATAAAAACAAACCTAGTATTATTAAGGTCAGCGCTTTATGGCCCTGGCCAAGAATATTTTTAACACTTTTAAAAAAATGTAATTTATTCTTATTTTTGTTTACCGAAATAAGCAAACCGGAATCTAATGTTGGATGAGAAAAATCCATAATCTTTTCTCGATCTTCGGTGATGGTTATACCGGCTAAACCAATATCAATTTTCTTTTCAGCTAACAAAGGAATAATTTCTTGAAAATTATATTTCTCGTATTCAAAATCAAGCTTAAGTTCTTTAGCGATTGTTTCCCATAAGTCTATTTCAAAACCTTTGTATTTTTTGGCCTCCACAAAAGCCAAGGGCCGAAAGTCAGCAACGCCGACTTTTAATTTATTTGCCATAATTTTTATTTCTTCAAAACGTCTTTTATTAAACCCTCCAGACGATCCACATAAAAACGTAATGAATAATCAGCTACCGAAGCTTTAATAGCTTCGCCTCGAGAATGAAAATCTTTAACTTCAGTTGCAAACTTACGGATAGTTTGAGCTAAGGCCTGGGCATTGGCCGGTTCGACCAAATAACCATTTTTACCGTGCTGGACGAGTTCGCCCACACCACCAATATCCGAAGCGATAACCGGAACGCCGGATCGCAAACTTTCGTAAATTACCGTTGGTGAATTTTCATAACAAATCGAGGGCATAACGGTAGCGTCAACAATACCCAAAAGCCTTTCGATATTATTAGAGGAGACAAAACCATGATAAATAATTCGTCGATCCTGTTCGGCCATTTTTTCAAAAAGCGGCGCCAGTGAACCACCGCCAGCCACATGCAATTCCAAAGGTATTTCCAATAAGTTTATGGCTTCGAGCAAATCCAAAATTCCCTTATGTCTTTCCAGTTGACCGGCAAATAATAATCGCAAAGTGCCGGAAAAATTTTCACTGCGTGGTCCGGGATTAAAATCAGGTGCCGGATTAGGTACAACTTTAACCGAAGAATTTTTAAAAAAACCTCGAGCTAAATAAAAATCCGCCAAAAATTTTGAAGGTGAAATAATCAAATCTGGTTTACCCAAAGCCCAACGAACCGCCGTTTCATAAGGTCGACGAAAAACCCGTTCAAACAAATTCATTTTTTTCCCATACATCAAAAGTCCACTTGGCACTGAAAGTTGAACGTCGTGAACAGTGTGAATGTAAGGCAAACCTAGCTCGTTCAAAACCTGAGGAAGGCGCAAACCGATGCCCTTAAGATTATGCGTCAAAACAATATCTGGTTTTTCAAGTTCCAAAATGGCCGCCACTCGGTTTTTTGAAGACCAAGAAAAAAGATCGATCAAATGCCAAAGCAAACGCACCGGATAAGGATACAAATGATCGCGCAAAGTGTGGTAAATATTAAAAGGAAAAAAACGATAAACAGTTTCAGCTATCGTTTCTTTTATTTCCGGAGTAAAGGTAGCCCGACCAGCCATCGACATAGTCGAAATCACCACCATGTCATGTCCACGTCGCACCAATTCCCCAACCACCCGCTGGACAACTTTTTCTGCTCCCCCACGACTGATTGGCGGGTAAAGATTTGTAATGACGGCTATTTTCATATTGTTTTTTTTGGGGGGGGTGAAGGGACGGAAGGGGTTGAAGGGGATTTTTTAGATTGGATTGGATAAAAGTCCGAAATGTCCGAAAGGTGTTAAAGGTTTGAAAGGATTGGTTGGTTGAATATGTTTTTTAATTTCTGTTCTAAAAAATCAAAACTAATACCTTTAGGACCTCTACAACCTTTCGGACCTATAATCCAACCACTACCACTGCAAAAACTCCCTGCAACCCCTTAAACCCCTTCCGTCCCCTTCACTCCACCCAACCCACCATACACCGCCTCCAATCGATCCATAAGCGGCTCCCAGGCGAATTCTTTTTCGGCTGTTTGTCTGGCCGCCACACCCAGGTTTTTTCGGGTTTCGGCGTCATTTAAGAGTTTTCTAATCGCCTCACGAAGTCCGTTGGTGTCCTCTGGTTTAACTAAAATTCCGGTCTGGTCATTTTTTACCACACTTCGGACACCGGGTAAATCTGAGGCGATACAAGGCACACCGCTGGCCGCTGCCTCTAGTGCTACGAGACCAAAGGCTTCGGAACGATCGGTTGAAGGAAAAATAAAAATGTCAGCCGCTCGAAAAGCTCGGGGTTTTTCCGCTTCAGAAATAGAACCGATAAATTTAATCTTATTTCCAAGTCCGCTCATTCTGGCTTGAATGGTAAAAGCCTCTTTCAAATCCCCGTCACCAATAACCAAAAGTTGCCACGACTCATTTGACAGTTCAGAAAGAGCTTCGATGAGAACTGATAACCCTTTAAAATAATGGGCCTTGTCTAGTCCGCCAAGAAAAAGCAAAACAGGAATTCCCGCCTCCAGTCCAAACCCTTGTTTAAAAGCTTCATCAGATCCGGGATGAAAACGGTCGAGGTCGATACCGAACGGTAAAATTGAAATCTTTTCAGTCGCCCCGGGAATTTTCATGAGAGCTGAAGTGTCGGCATACTCACGCGAGCTGACTAAAATTTTATCGACGCGTTCTACGAGCCAGGGAAAAATTGCCCGACGATGGGCGTCAAAAATCAAATGTTTCCAACCGGCACTTTGGTTGTCCATGTGATACGTCATGACCAACGGTTGATGTGGCTGAAGATATTTACGCACGATAAGCGGTTCGGCCCCACCAAAAAATGGGTAGTGCAGATGAACCAAATCAAAACCTTTTAAACGATAAGCCAGCGATGGTACCACACCAGCATTACCCCAATGCAAAGGCGACGGCACGCGGTGAACATAATCAGGATCACCAACGGTTTTTTCGTACTGCGGTGTAAAAACATGAACATTGTGCCCCCGAGCCCGCAATCTTTCCGTATATTCAAAAGCCACCGCACCCATGCCGCCGCGATAAGGTGGGTAAGTGGAGACGACTTGGGCTATCTTAAGGGGTGGAAGGGGCATAAGGAGTTGAGGGGAATTTTACTTTTTTAATTGTTTTGTCACCACTTCATTAATCTTAGTCAAATTCTCCTCAATTTTTTCCAACTTAAGTCTGACTCGAAAAATGAAATAAAATAATACCGCGATGGCCAAGTAGACGGCAACTTGGATGGCCGAGACAGAAAAACCTAGTGAAGAGACCAATTGGTCAAGTTGTTTCAAAAAGAAAACCAAGACTAAGGTTATTAACCAAAAAACCAACCAAAAAACAAATTCACCGCTGGAAATTGTTTTTTTATGTTTTTGCCAACCAAGTTTGGCTATAAAAAAACAATGATTAGAGTAGCGATTAATAATTGAATCATATTATAAAGTTAGACACCACCAGCAAGCTGGTGGCTTAATGAGTGGGGTCGCCTCAAAGGCGATCGTAACGCTTGCTGGTTTTTAATGAGTTAGTTGAATTACTTAAGTGCGCCGGCTCCGTTCTGATCTTGGTCTTCTTGATCC
>JAZDHJ010000044.1:0-19711 GCA_043805995.1 Candidatus Uhrbacteria bacterium | reverse complement strand
TCAAACCAGTCGAATATTCCTTGTGGAAAAATTAATTCCAATGTTTTGAATTCATTATTAGGCATACTGGTAATTAGTTAAAGTCGGACTAATCACATTGTAGGGTATTTAGGAGAATTGGTTAAATTGCGTATGATCCCTCATGATCGTGGCGAGAGTTTGGTTTTAAAATTAAAAGAAGCGGGAGAGTTGGCTGGATTGTCTGTAGAAGAAGAGTTAGAAAAAGTTGTTGTGGTGACGGAGATGTTGTTTGTTGCGGTTGGTTTTGGGGAGGGGAAGTCGGGTTGATTTTTTGGGGTTTTGGTGGGAGAATGGGGAAGAAATAAAATAATTTTATGTCTGATCCAATAAAAGATCTAACCGACAAAATCATCGCCTTTCGTGATGATCGAAACTGGAAACAGTTTCATAATCCGAAAGATGAGGCTCTGTCTTTGGTTTTGGAAGCGACCGAGGTACTGGAACATTTTCAGTGGCGGAATGGAGAGGAAATGACCGAGCACGCGAAACACAAAAAAGATGATATCGGCGAAGAGCTGGCCGATGTTTTTTATTGGGTGCTCTTAATGTGCCACGATTTGGATATTGATTTGGTTGAGGCGACGAGAAAGAAAATAGAAAAGAATGCCGAGAAGTATCCAATCGAGAAGGCGAAGGATAAGCATCTTAAGTATACGGAATTATGATTGTTTATAAATCCACTAAAAAAGGTTTTAGTGCAGATGTTTGTGCTAATAGAATCGATGAAGTTATTGCCGAAGCTTTTTGTCGTACCGGACACGGAACAAATAAAAGTGAAGTCAGGGCGTGGAAAAATTCCATGATGTATATGGAAAATATTTTGCGAGATGACGGTATTCCGGACGACTGTGGTGTAATGATTGAATATCAAATTCCTCAAACCGCAAAAAGAATCGATTTTATAGTTACAGGTCTTGATGAAAATCATAACGATCAAGCGATTATTATTGAACTTAAACAATGGGATCACGTCGTTCTAACTGAGAAAGATGCAATCGTTAGTACTTTTGTTGGTAATGCGGTGCGTGAAGTTAGTCACCCTTCGTATCAAGCTTGGTCTTACGCGGCACTTCTTCAAGGGTTTAACGAAGCTGTTTACGAAGGAAATATAAATTTAAGTCCGTGTACGTATTTACATAATTATATTGATGATGGTGTTATTAGCAATTCTTTTTATTCAGATTATATAAAAAAAGCGCCCTTGTTTCTTCGTCACGATGCGGAAAAATTACAGGATTTTATAAAACGTTTTGTTAAGTTTGGTGATAATGGTTGGGTCATGTATAGAATTGAAGCTGGAAGAATTCGTCCATCAAAAAATCTTGCTGATAGTTTAGTAAAGATGTTAAAAGGAAATCACCGCTGAAATAAAAGAAAACTTAATCGTGGCCTTGCAAGCCATGTGGCAGGAAATGTCCGAGGATGATTTTGCTGAAAAAGATCATGAAGAAACAAAATAATATTTTGTAATTCGAAGAAAAACTTGAGGACTTATAAATAATTTGTTAACTAAAAAAATCTGTGGAACAAGAAAAAACTAAGGTCTGGACAGTCGTCCTGGTCATCATTATCGTTGCTATGGTAGTGGGCGGTGGAATTTATTACTTCCAAAAAAGTAAAACAGAAACACCTGAAATAGTTACTACGCCAGCCACCCAAAAATCGCTTGAGGAGTATTTCGCAACCAGGGAACAGTTTTTAAATAGCGAGATGCCGAAAGATAGTAGCGGAATGAACAAAGAACCTAAGGCATTAGGTTTTCAAGAATTAGCCACAATTGAGGTTACTTGTCCTGACAGTGCGGGTACACCATGCGGTGGGTTACTCCTGATTTTATCAAAAGATTCAATCCATTCAGGCAACCAAGAATTCTATTTGGCCTTCACCATGGGAACCGGTTACACATATTATGGACCATTTTCGGACGACCTTCAAAGAATAGTAAACGAAGGTAAGTCAATTGATTCACTTCAAACAGTTGTTCAAGTACAAAAAAATGTTTTTACAAATTCAACCTATGGATTTTCTTTAGTATTTCCTGAAAATTGGGTAGTTATAACAGAAAAAACCTCAACTGGTGAAAAAATCTACGCGACGATTATATTAGTTTCAGCGAATGACTCTGGACGATTTATTAAAATTCAGGTCGTAAAAAACGAAGACAAGAATGAGCCGGCGGTGATAGATTTTCCACAAAAATACATCACTGAAAATTCCACGTATAGTTATTACTATACAGGCGCCGGTTGTTGTGAAGGTTATCCAGGAACCGAAGAAATTGATTTAGACATTCAAACAGAAGTAGAAGCGATTATTAAAACTTTTACCCTGGAAAACATCATTGCTTATGAAAAATTTGCAGCCGATGATATTAATCTCTCGTTTGATATTCCAACCGGAGTAGAGGTCAATGATAATCTTAATGGTTTTCCAAATTCTTATAAATTTATCTACAACAATAATAGTTACATGATTTTTTATGGCGGTTTCAAAGACGGTGTTGTGAACTACGACAGATGGATTGGAAAAACCAATGTGACAATTGTGGAAAATACTAACTCTAAAATTTATACTGTAGATGGTTTGGCTAATACCGAAGTTTATTTGCTTAATCATGATCCGATTGTGACTATTGAGGTTGTTAAGCAAGAAGGCACCGCTCTGATGGGCGAAACTTCGTCTAGTGACGATGCAGTGTATCAACACCTTGTTTCTTCCGTGGTGTTTGATGGCGTCGTGGCCTTTTAGAAGAAAAAAAGGAATTATTAATTTAACTTTTTTATGCCAAAATTTTTCTCTTTCTTTCTGTTTATTTTTGTCCTTGTCCTGGCTGGCACGGGCTGCGTTTCAGGTAAAGATAATATGCCAGCCGTTAAGCAATCATCAACACCAGCCGTTATTGATATCAATGGTCAAACATATACCGACACAAAAACTGGCGTTTCATTTTTCCAACCGGACGGTTGGACGGTGAGTACCGACGAAAGCGGTAACTTGTATACCTATACCCAGGAACCTTACCAAACTATTGTTTTTGAAGTCTTTACAGATAAAAATGTTTGGGCACAAAAACAATACAACCCAGTGAATCCAAGCGACGATTCCACCGTCCCCGACATCCTGGTTGGTAGCGGACAAGAGCTAATTGGTGGTTATCAAGCCCTCTTTGAAACTTATGAACGAAGGGACACTTTGCATAACACGGTCATTCTAAGTTATACACGTTATTTTGTGGCGACTGGTTCCAGTTGGTATAAAATCGAAACTTCGGAATTAACGGAGACTGTTAAAGAAATCGTAAAAAGTACGCAGTTTATTTCTGTTAAATAAATCTATTTTAACCTCACACCAATTTCAACTATTTGGCGTCAACAAAATCTCAGTTTTAATAACTGGGATTTTGTTTTATTTGAGCTAAGATTTCAAACCTTTGAACAATAGATTGACTAAGAATTTTCCCGAATAATTGTTCCTTGTTGACCACCTGTTGCCCAAAATTTTCTGTTGAGTTTTTATTTTAGTGGTAGTATCTTGTTTATCAGATTCGTCGTGTCTGGTATAACATGATAAAGCCTATGCGGAGCGAATTTTTTACAACGGAAAACCTGCCTGGGGTAGCTTTAGATCAAGGGCTTACGGCAGAAGAACTTTCTTTGAAATATCGAGGGCTTACAGCTGAGTCTTTTTTTCAGGTGTTCATTTGTGGTACGGTAGGAATTGTTCGCGGGGAAAAATACGACATTTATATTGTTAGGAGATTGGCTTTTGATGCGCCGGTTGAATTTGATTTCACAACTATCCCTATACCACATAAGAAAATTTTTCCTATTCCGACAGATCCTTTAAAGTATATAAAAGATAGTAAACAGGATTTCCTTCTTCAGCTGACCATCGATCTGGCTATCCAAAAATTATTTCAAGAACAAGGCTGTATTCAAACAATGACAATTTTTAACACGTGTCCTTTTGATACAAAACTAACTTTCGAAGACGGAATTCTAGTAAAGGAAAAAACCACACAATCAACAGATTTTCATCACGCAAAAAATTTCGGTTATCGAGCAAGCGACTTGAAACTTTTAGAAAGGCCCACGGATAAACAACGAGAGCTTGTCGACAGACCCCTGCAAAGTGAACTTGATGTCATTGTTTCTCATCTCGCAAAGAAACAAGGCCTTACAACCACCAGACATAAAGACCTTCCAGTTGCCGTCCTTTTAGACAACCAAGAGTCTATATTAAATCTTTATCTTGCTGTGTACGATGTCTTGATGGAAATTTCTCTTGCAAATCTTGGTCTCGCCGCAGAAGTTCTAGAAACTGATTCTTACGTAAGGTGGAAGAAATTAAATCGTTATGTTGGCTCGGGTGTAGATCAGTCGCTAAGAGTAAGAGGTGAGCAAATAATTGATAACCTTGAAACTTTTTTTAAGAAAGGTGATATAAAAAACGAGAATATAAAAAAGGACACAGTATTAGCCGAACATTTAAAAAACTATCTTCGTGCCCAAAAAGATTATGTAAAAAAACAACTGGCCCTTGGTACAAAAATAAAACTTATATTCGGTCCTTGCTTTAGTAATTATCTGCGACTCACCCCGGGCAATGAAACGGAAGTACATTTTGTTGATGCTGCCATTATACGTAAAGGAGGCAACACGGTATCTGGTATTCTACCGGCCGAAGCCGAAAGAGCCCTGAGTGTGGCCGAAAAACAAAGATTAATGGAAAGTAATCTGATGGTGCAGGCACGTTTGAAATTGCTTTTTGGCGAACAATTTATTTTCGGTCATTTTAATGAGGAAGACTATTTCTCTAAGTTTGATAAACATTAGTCTGGTTATTAGGCGCCCTCAACTTAATCTAAAAAAATAATTTAAATATAGGACTTTCTCATTTGGCACATAACTTCGTCAAAACCTAATTTTTTTTGTTCAACGTATGTTGATACGTCTCACAAAAAAATTTAGGCTTTTCCTCGTTCTGCACTCAAATGAGAAAGTCCTAAAATATATGGATAAAAATACCATACCCACAAAAGAAGAAAGTATTAAAATTTTTAAAAAATTTGTCTTATTTAGCAATGTTGAAGAGCATTGTGTCACAGTAACCTCTGTCGCGACCTATTTGGCAAATAAGATTTATAAAAAACGAGCACCGGATTTAAATTTGGATCTTATATTTGCCGCTGCTCTTTTTCACGATCTTGGAAAAGGATTAACTATTAAGACCTTGGAGCCAGACAAGTATGGCTTTCGTCCTTTAACAGAAGAACAGGAACGCAATTGGCGTCTTCAAGTTAGTTTTTATGAACCGCTTAAGAATTTATTTGCCGAGCTCGAAACCATTCGCCCCGGCTTGAATAAAAAGGTGCACGAAACAGACCTGGCTTCTATTATTGTTGGATCACTTTATCCGGATTTTATTCCCCACATTCATCGAATAGGTGGAGCAAATAATCAAATTTACTTCGAATCTGGTCTTGAAATGAAAATTGTTCACTACGCCGACTGGATTGTGCACCAGTTCAATTTGATTCCCTTTGAAAAAAGACTAGATTACATATTCAGTCGTTACTGTTCAGAACAATCTGAAGATCAATGTCAATTACGAAAAAAGAAAGAATTTGCTTTAGAGCAGGAGCTTTTTGATGGTTTGGATATAACCCCAAATAATCTTAGTCTCGATGAAATTAATAAACTAAAGCCCGAATTGTTTAATGGCGAGTTTGATTATTTCCAAACACAAAGAGTGAGCGCAATAGACTAGAAAAGTCTTTCAATCCATAATCCTTTGATGCTTCACTTCAAAAACTTAACCTTCACTATTCGGAGCCAACAAAATCTCAGTTTTAATAACTGGGATTTTGTTTACTTTTGGCCCTTCATTTGATAACGTTGCGCCATATGGAACCAGAAATCAAAGTTTATATTGCCGGAAAAGTTTCAAAAGATTCAATGTTTCAAACTTCGTTTTGGCGTGAACCTTTTTGTCGAGAATTGTCGGGGTTGACCGGTTTGGCTATTAAAAATCTTGATCCGACTGTGTTTGAGGAAGGGAAACAGTTTGATGAAAATAACGCCGATCTTATTTTTGGTCGGGATTGTTTTATGATCAAATCAGCCGACGCTGTCATTGTTTATTTAAGCGACGACATCAGCGTTGGTGGTTCGCAGGAAATGTTGATCGCCAAGTATTTTAAAAAACCACTCATTGGACTTGTGCCAAAACAAAGTAAATTTTTTGGCCACAAAGAACTTTATGGTCGGGAATATAAAAATTGGACTCATCCTTTCGTAAAACTGTCTTGTGATTATCTGGTTCATGATATCGAAGAAGCGGCGATTTGTTTGTTGGAATTATTTCCTGATAAAAAAAGAACCAAAGATATTTCGTTTATCGAACAAGCGGTTTCTTATTACACCAAAAATTATTTGCCAACTGATAAATTGCTTCACTCACCGGACATTCTTACCAGTCAGTCTTTTGCCTACAAAGGTTTGATCATTGATCCGGAACGAGAACGAATGTTGGTGATTCGCTATGCCGATCGATCGGATGTGGCTGAAAAAGTTCGCGGGCGTTATGGTATGGCCGGTGGAAAAATTTATAATTTTGATAATCCTTATCGTGATTTTAGTCGTCGGGTGGCCGAGGAAACCGGGGTTAAGGTTGCCGCCAAACTTCCGTTTGGTACTTGGTCGTGGAGTCATGAACGAGACAATCAACTTCATAACATTTTTGCTGTCGCTCATTTATCGCTTTACCAAAGTGGTGAGATTCAAGATCCTTATCGTAATAACGAATCTGACCTGGATCGTGCCTATTGGCTTAATTTTGAAAATGTAAATATCGCCGATTTTAATGAAGACGAACAACCGCTGCTTCGTTCCTTTTTTGATTATGGCCAGGTTAATCCTTTTGTTGTTTAGTGATTTTTTTGTGAGGAAAATTTTAGGGTAAAAATGTCAAACGATAAAAAATTTACAGACGGGTTTTATTTTGTTATGCTTTTTTCGGTGATTCTACCAAACACAAGAAAGAGGAGGTCCTCGTGCTCCTTCACGAAGTCGGTACAAGTCGTTCGATCGTTCTCCAACAACCCCCAGTCACCAAGTGGCAACTTGATGTCAAGAAACTTGAACGGTTCTGGAACCTGAAGCCCGGAAGTCTACCGCCAGACATTTTCGTTGTCGAGTCAGCTCCAGGTGAAGCGTTCTTCCACCGTCTCATCATGGGCCGGGATCGAATCGAAATTGCCGAACAGCTCATTCGAACGGCCATCCTGGCCATGGCCGAAGAGCTGCGGGTCTTCTCCGGCAACTTCGTTCAGTGGGTGCCGCTCAACGGTGGACTCTACTTCCGGGCCTGGCAAGGACTGGCCGAGGTGTTCCCTGAACACCGAATCATGCCCTTACAGACCACCTTTGTGCCAGCTGGGCGCAAAGAGGTAAGGCCCGGCGTGTGGCAAGCTCGGGTTTGGGATTCACGTAAAGGCTACTTCTTCGGAGAAAATCTGATCGTGGCCGAGGGTGCCATGGCTTCCGGATCAACCGGAGAAGCTATGGTGAGATTCATTGCCAAGAAGGCTCGACAAAATCAGGAAGCTCTTCCTGTCCGGGTCATCTTGTTCGTAGCGGCCGGTTCTTACCAGGGAATCATGCGTACTTACGCAGCTTGCAGGAAGTACGGTATCGAACTGGTGGTCATCTTATCTCAGGCCATCTTCGACGTGACCGTGGAGGCTGGTCCGTCTTCTGGCAAGACGTTTACGGACTTGTGTCTCCTCAATCCAGGCACCATCATCTCCGAAGCGTATCTCGAGCGGGCCTCAGTCGAATGGCAGGGCAAGCAAGGGTGCGCCGTCGGCGACGTTGGTCAGAGTTTTGTGGAGACACGTGAATATACCCGGCTGACATTTTTCGAACTGTTCGCCTCTTCGGCACTGGGTCTCGATCCCAAGCGCATCGATAGAAAACACAGTAGCGTCGATGTCGCTGCCTTCTTGAGAGCCTGCCCGTTTCTTCTTGAATCGCTTTCTTCAGATCTGGCGGTGGTTCGGGGACAGTTGAACGAGGTCAAAAAAGCTCTCGTCCGACACCAGGTACCTACGGTGTACTAGTCTGGTTCTTTTCTCGGCAATCGCCCATGACCTGGCCCCGTCTTCGGATGTGGGCTTTTTTTATAAGATTTTAATAAATGAAATATTTTTTCTTGATAAAGACGGTTGAGTATTTTTTTCTAGATATAAAGGGTTCAAACTGATATAATCAAAAACAGCGAGGAAAGAGTTTAAAAAAAATAGTTCAAAAATATGTCCAAATTAATTTTTATTCCCTTATTAGCTCTGACACTAATTGGTGTCGGCTGCCAAACAGAGAAAACTTCATCTGTCGATTTTATCAACGAAGTGATAAATAATTCAGTCAACGAGGTAACAAAAACTTCAGAAAGTGAGTGTGACAAAAATATTCCTTGCTCTGGGGATTTTGTTTGTTTAAATAATCGATGTGTTAGCACGGCTGAATGCTCGTCTGATGAAGATTGTCGTCCAGGTTCGGAGTGTTTCAAGGGCACTTGTCAGATTCAAGAACCAGCGGTTCCGGTTGAGACAGTTGTCGAGGGTAATAATCAGGTAGTCGAAGAACAGTCTGATTGGCAAGCATTTATTTATCAGAATACGATTGGGTCAGCTTTTGACCTTAGTTTTCAATATCCGAAAAATTATGTGATCGTTGGGCCTTGTACTTCACAAAAATGTCTTCTGGGAAGTCTGATGCTGCTTTTTTACAAACAAGGCACCGAACCTGATAGTGCGACTTTTATAAAAAATTCCGAGTCTGGTTTTGCTGGTGGTGACCTTTGGTTTCAGTGGTATCTTGGGGACAAAGAATTGAAAGATATTATTGACGCCAACCAGGTAAATTTAGCTAGCGGCGTTCAAAAAACTTACGGCCGAATAACCGGCACAGAATTTACTCGGGTTGGTCAGGGTAGCGTTAATTTGTTTATTTTTAAATCAGTTGGTCACACTTTTGTCGTAACCGACGCAAATCCAAATCGTCTGGCCGATTTTCCACGAGCTGATTGGGAACGCATTCTTTCTTCGATAACGGTAGTTGAACGTTAATAATATATGGGAAAAAACTATAAAAAAATATTATATTTCATTTTAACAATATTGGCGGGCGCGTTTTTATTTATATATGGTGGATTTGATGACAGCCCGGGTGGGCAATTAATAGGATTAGTCATGGTTATTATCGGTATTGTAGGTTTAATAAAAATATGAAATCAAAATTTTTTGTTGCGGTTATAAATGTTCTGGTTCTCTGTTTAATAATTTTTTTTGTCAGTCTTTATTTTATTTACAATTCTTGGTTAATCGGTTTTGTTATTTTTGGTTTGGGAATTCTTTGTTTGTTATCTTTATTGCCATTTAAAATAGCTGTTAGTTCAATCTGGCCAGACATTATTTTTGGTTTAATTGATAATGGTATTTTAGCCATTTTGGCGATTTTCGGTGGTGAAATAGCTGGTACTGTTGGTGCGGTTATTGGTGGCGTGGTGGGTAATTCTTTGACCGACGGTATCGCCGGAATTTTTGAGGGGTTTATGGCCGAAAAAATGAAAAAGAAAAATGTTGTTGAAAATAGGACAATGCTTGGCTCGTCGGTTGGTAAAATGGCTGGGTGTCTTTTAGGAGCGGGTGTGGTTTTAATAATCGCTAGTTTAATTAAATTTGTTTAAGATGCTAAAAAATATGGATAAATTTCATGAGCAATCGGAAACTGGCTGTTGTTTAAAATTTAATCCTCAGCCTTGGGATGAAAAAGAAATAACTTGGTCGAGTAAACTGTTTTTAAAAGATCATGTGGTGAGCGCTTTCAGAATTCCGCTGAATTTTGGTCAGGTTATGACAAAGAATCTAGAAAAAATTCAAGCGGCGGCCGCTTTGGCGGCGGAACCAATTATTCTTTCGGATGAAAAATCTCTTTGGGGAGCTGATATTTATATCGCGGTAAGCAAGGAAGTGCCAGGGACGGAGATGACAAAAATATCAGGTATCTTTTTGAGTAAAGTTTTTGAGGGACCTTTTCAGAATATTGGTAAGTGGTTAAAAGACATGGAAACTTTTGTAAAAACCAAAGGCCAGACCTCAAAAAAGTTATATTTTTTCTACACCACTTGTCCCAAGTGTGCCAAGTTTTATGGTAAAAATTACGTGGTTATTTTGGCCCAGATTTAGAAAAATATATAATCATAAATTATGAATAAAAAAAGTTTCTACGAAGTATTTTTGGTTTTTAGTCTTTTAAGTTTGGGTATTCTGGTCATGATCCTAATTATTTTTCGTCTTAATTTACAAAAAAGTGGTTCAACTGTGACTGGTGGAGTTGGAGCGATTGGAAGTCGGGTGGCTCAGGAAAATACTTGGGAAAATAATAAAATGTATTTTGAAGCTGGATACGGTTTTGCTTACGAAGTTGAGGCTGGCCAAGTTACGGCCGTCATGGCTTTTTCGTCAGCAAATTATCCCTTTGCCTTCGCTTGCGGTACCTCTATAAAAGTCGGATCGTCAGTAAATTATCCTTTGGTCCAGGGAGATATTTTATTTCAAGAATTTCCTCGCGAGGGTGTTTATCCTACCTGGAATCGTGTGACTGGTGAGTATAAAGAGATTGTCGATTTGGCAGAAATGAATCTTGATGTCCAAAAAGCCAATCCGCTGCCGGTGTCAGAAGTTACTGGTAAAACCATCGCCATGCAAAAAGAAGCTTGTTTGACTTCAAGTCTCGGCGCCTCGATCGTTTTTATAATTTCACTGATCGGCCTTGCCGTCTCGTTTTTTCTTTTTAAAAAAAATAAATCTTTGGTTAAATAATTTTTGGTTTATGAAAAAAATGTTTTTAGTCCTTTTGGCTTTTTTTATATTTATTCCGGTTCTGGCTTTTGCTCATCAACCCTGGATTGTCGAAGGTAAAAATATTCGAGTTGTCGAGCCAGAAATTTCCAAAGCTTTTTACGGTCAACTTAAGGGCGAAGTCGACGCTTATTTCATTAGTGCCTCGGAACCGTTTGATCTTTATGTCAATATTTTGGTTCCAGACGTCGTCGGACAAAAAAAAGATGTTTCGGTCATTATTTTTAAAGGCTCTGAAGAGCTGACAGCGCTAAACGGTTCAACTTTTGCCTGGCAGAAATTTTTTGAGCCGTTCGGTCATGATACTTATTGGCAGGGTCCGGAATATAAGGTTCGAGCCGAGGCTGGTGAATACGAAATCCGGGTCCTTAGTGAAGAAAATGACAGCAAATATTCTTTGGCTATCGGTGAGACAGAGACTTTTGGTTTAAGGGAAACAATTAACGCCTTTTCGACAATCCCGCAATTAAAACGAGATTTTTTTGCGAAATTGCCAATCGATTTTATTCTTTCACCTTTAGGTTGGGGTTTGATTATCGTCATGTTTATCTTGGCTTTTGCCTTTGGCCTGCTTTATCGCCTGCTCTTAAAACGACTGGCCAAAAACTCACCTCGCGGTTTTCATAAAAATATCGGCCGACCCGATCGTTTGTTCCGTTTGGCCCTGAGTCTCGGCTTGCTCCTACTCGCCATAACCACCACTTGGAATCCCTTGATAATTTTTTTCTCAGGTTTTACTTTTTTTGAAGCAATTTTCAGCTGGTGCGGATTTTATGCCGCCTTGGGGAAGAATACTTGTCCGATTAATTAATCGGTTTTTCTGTTATACTTATAATAGAAAAAATTTAAAATACATTTTATGAAACGAACGATGATTATTTTTGGCCTCTTCCTAGCTCTTGGAGCTTTTTCCATCTTTGGAATTGTTCAAGCTCATACTTTTCCAGCTCCTTTGCCGACCAAAGGTTATGTTGATGGTTGGTGGATGCAAAACGAAGGAGATATCGTTGGACAAACAGCCTATATTTCCGGTTGGGCTTATGATCCATACTCACCAAACGATTCTGTTTTTGTGGCTCTTAGTACAACCGATAAAATTGTCACACAATCCGATCTTATTACTTTTGATAGTGCCTATAACCCCCGTCCTGATGTGGCGGCGGCTTTTGGTTTAGAGAATGATAATTTTGGTTTTGAAATTGCCATGCCGCGCGAGTTGTACGACGGTCAGCCTCACACTATTTATGTTTGGGCCAGCAACATTATTGAAGATTGCGCGCCGCGTGGTTGTGAACCAATTAATAAAAATACCGGCCAAACTCTTATTGGCACAGTAAATTTTACCGGACTTAATGGAGGAATTCATGGTGCGTTCGATACTATCGAAAACAACACAGCTTATGGTTGGGCTTTTGATGCTGATGGTTATCTGGTAACCGAAGAACACGTAGCTGTCCTTTTTTACGCCTGTGATCGTCTTACTGACTTTGATAATGTTTGCAGAAATAAACGTTATTTGGGCGGTGGTTTTACTGGAGTTGAACGTCTCGATGTGGAGGCGGCCTTTGAAAATGATTTTGTGGGTGAACAACAAGGTTTTGAAATAGAACTTAATATTCCCAACGATCTTCGGAGCGACCGTCCTTATAAAATTGTCGCTTTTGTCGTCAGTCCTTCAGATGGTTTGTTGGTTAGGTTGCCAGGTTTGGTAGAACGAACAATTAATTACGACGGGAGTCTGTCGGAATAATTTTTTAAAGTAACCGACCATAAAAAATTCCTCAACAAACGTTGGGGATTTTTTTTCGCCTTTTATTTCAAAATCGTGTAAAGTTCTTTTTGAGGTAAAAGCTATGAAACGTCGTAATATTCTGTTAATTATCGGTTCGGTTATTCTGCTGGGCATTGGCAGTTGGTTTGCTGTTCAATCGATTATTTCCTATCAACAATCAGCCGAAGCAAGAAAGGTTGAGCAAGACCTGCAGGCGCAAATTCAATCGGTTATTGATACCCGTCGTTCGGCCCAGCTTGGTGGGGAAGCAGCTGATCCTTTTGATGAGCAGGGAATCGTAAGAGTCCTGCTCATTGGTTTGGATTCTCGTTCTGGGAGCACTCTTGGACATTGTGACGCTATTCAGTTTATCGAGATTGATAAAACCAACCAGACAGTAAACATCACCGCTGTGCCGCGGGGAACTTATTCGCCTTTGCCTGGCACTGGTCACTTACCGAGCGATTATTATGTTTCGAACGCTTGCGGTATTGGCGGACTTGATTATGGTATAACGCAAATCGAAAATATCCTGGGACAAAAAGCGGACTTCGTGGCCGTGGTCGGTTTTTCCGAAGCTCTCAGCGCTTTTCGTTTGTTGGGTTTACCGACGACTGAGACTTTGCAATGGCTTCGTTTGCGACAAAGTTTTGCTATTGGTGAACCGCAGCGGGCGCATAATCATTCAACTTTTTTAAAACAACTTTTGGTCAAGTTTACCCCGACCAAAAATTCTCAGTTGGATACGGTTTGGGAATATCTTTTATATCAATTGGTCGACTCGGATCTCTCGTTCAAACAAACGCAAGATATTGTCTCGGCTTTTTCAGCCCTGGATCTCGCTAATCATTCAGAGCGCATCAGTCTTTCGATGAAACCGGCTTATGCGGTGGTTGAGATCCCGTATAATTCCGAGAATCTCGATGAATATCTCTCGACCATGCTCGATCCGATTTCCGACCGAATTCCCGAGGGTGCTTACACGGGAATTTCTGAATCCGAGGAACAGCAGCAACTTATGGATTTAATTAATGCCGGTTTGGCAGATGTGGATTTTGTAAAACGCGCCTTTGAACAAAAATTGTGGTTGCAAATTGATGATGAGGCAACTCGCGAAGCTGTGCATTTCGCCTTGCTCGCAAAATATTTATCTCAAATTTCAGATAACGAGGCAGGGAAAAATATTTTAGCTGATTATATAATCGAGATGGAAGCCGTTGGTCAAACCGAATGGGCGAAGGTTGGTCGGGATTTGTTGGTGGAGAAATTTGGCAGTTAAATAAAAAAGCCCGACATGGTCGGGCGGAGAAGACGGTCGAGTTATTCTAACTTTCGGAGAGCGAACGCTCCGCCTCACGTAATCGAGGTATCACCACTTCCGTTGTGTACTGGTGGAAATGATGGGCATAAGCACCTTCGGCAAAGGCTCGTGGCAGTTTGCTCGGGCTGGTGATGAGCACTTTGAGCATGAACCACCACCAGTAGATGGCATAGCTCGAGAAGCCTTGGTGCCAGATGATTTTTGGCGCCGCCAGGTATTCACGCCAAGGCACTTTGCGTCGACGATTTTTTGTCGGTTGCCATTCCTTCAATGAACGGTAAGCTCGATCCAGAAAGTTTCGTGGGTGGTAGAAATACTCGATGAGTTCTCTAAACCCCCGAATGAGTTCCAAACGTCCCATGCGCGGATCGATGTTGGTACAGCTGAACTGATTGCTGTCGCTGCCATCAACCAGTCGACCCTCGTGTTCCATTCGGGTATGGAGTTTGGTTCTTGGGAGAGCCATAAGCATACCGACCATGGCCATGGCAATGGCACACTCGTTAACCATCTCCTGCATGGCGGCGAAAATCTCCGGACCATCGCTGTCGAAACCGACAATGAGACCGCTATAGACAAGCAGTCCTTTTCGTCGCAGAGTTTCGCAGATTTCTCGTGGTGTCAGGCCCAGGTTCTGGTTTTTGCCAGCTTCTTTGAGAGCCTTGGTGTTCGGCGTTTCTAAGCCGACGAACACATACTGGAAGCCGGCTTGAACCATCAGATCCATCAACTCGTTTTCTTTCGCCAAGCTGACGTCTACCTGCGTGTAGTACCTGAACGGCAGGTCTTGCTGAACCATCGCCTGCAGGATGATTTTTGCTTTCGCTTTGTTGCCGACGAAATTATCATCGACAATGAAAACATTTCCCTGGAAGCCGGTGTTTCTGATAGCCAACAGTTCGTCAATGACTTGCTCTGGCGTTTTGTAACGAGGTCTTCGACCATCCTTTACCGTAACTCCACAAAACTCGCAGCCATGAGGACAGCCGCGCGAGGTTTGGAGGGTCATGGAGTGATAAGCTTCGACCGAAAGCAAGTCGTAAGCTGGCACCGGACTGGTTGTTATATCAGCACGAACACCCGGGGGCTGTTCGTATGATCGTTTGAGTTCGCCTCGCAGCAGGTCGTCGGTCAGCTCTTGGACCAAACACTCAGCTTCGCCGAGAACCAGAGATATGGCCAGGGCCAGCTCGGGAGCGCTTGGGTTGGCTTGAGCGAAAGTTCCGCCGACAACCGTCGGTCGATTCTGCTGGTGACAACGTTCAATTGTCTCTCGAATAGAACCTTTTTCAATGTTCATTCCGGTCAAGAAAACGTAATCGGCCCAGACAATGTCCTGGTGTTTGAGCGGTTCGATGTTCAGATCGATGTGCCTGAATTCAAAACATTCAGGCCGGGTTTGACGCATGATCGCCGCTACAGTGATAAGGGCGAGCGGGGCGTGGATGGCTTGGCAGCCAACCAATCCCAGGAGTCCTGAAAATTTCCAGTAACTATCTGGTGTCTTTGGACTAACGAGCAGAATTCGGATGGGGTTGTTAAGGGACATGGTGGTTTCTCCTGGCTGGTGTGCGGTTTGAGGCTCCTTCAAAAAAATAGTCGATTTTTTTTGGCTTGTCAATTAGTGATTTTATGGCTAAGGGTAGCCCTGTCTATTGTTTTTTATTGGAAAATATGTTAACCTCTCGGGAGTAAATAACTAAAAATATACGTATGGATAATTATAATCGAGACAGCCGAGGATCAGGACGCGGTTTTGGCGGTGGCCGAGGCGGTAACATGGGCCCACGTCCCCCAATGCACAAAGCTGTTTGTAACGAATGTGGCGCTGGCTGTGAAGTACCTTTTCGACCAACCGGTGATCGGCCAATTTTTTGTAGTAATTGTTTTGCCGTAAAACAACAAAACGAAGGCGTGACTCGTCCACCAAGTAATTTTGGTGGCGAACGTCGCGAAAGATTCGACCGACCAAGTTACGAAGATCGGCCAATGCACGACGCGGTTTGCGTCAAATGCGGTAAGGATTGCCAAGTGCCTTTCAGACCATCTAGCGGCAAACCTGTCTATTGCAATGATTGTTTCGAAAGAAAAGCCCCAGTCAGTGGTGGCAGCAATCAAGACTTAGGCGAAATGATGGAACAAATCAAAATGTTAAACCTAAAAATTGATAAGCTCATCAAAATTTTAGCCCCAGAAGTTTCGGAGGTTAAAACCAAAAAGTTTGAAGCCAAAAAAGAGGTCGAAAAAATTGAAGTTAAGGCTGAACCAGAAGTTGAGAAAGTTGTGAAAGAAAAAAAGACCAAAGTTGCTACTAAGAAAGTGGTAGCCAAAAAGAAAAAATAAGATTTTAAAAACCCCGACTTAAACCGTCGGGGTTTTATTTTGTTTAAAAACCAGATCCACCCCGATCCAAGCAACCCTTTGGCTTGCGTTTTCTCTAAACTGTTATGAAAGTAGGAATATAACCCTCGGCCATAGCCCGTCTTTTTTGTGACCTACGGGCGAGGCCTAATTTGCGGAATTCTCTTCTTACTCCATTCTAAGAATCATGAAAGAAGTTATTCCTCATTGAATTACCTTAAGGAATAACTTCTGGCAAAAGGCCTCGCCCATAGGCCGGCTCTGCTCATAAGGCAACGCCCGAGGGGCTACGGCCGAGGGTGATCTGAAAGAGTTAAACCTAGGAGTAACACGATCTTCGTAGCGACAGACAAAGGGTCGTGGACAAGGCCATTTCTTTTGGTTACTTTTCTTTGGGCCAACAAAGAAAAGTAACAGTAGTTTTTTTGTAGTCGAGATGTGGCCTGAAGTGATATACTTCTTTTGTATGAAAAAGATCGGAGCGATCGGGTTTGATTGGGGTGGGGTAATTCTGCAACACATTGACGGGAGTTTTTCTAATGTGGCTTCTGAATTTCTTGGTGTTGATAATGAAAGTTTTCGCCGCGCCTATTTTTTGCATAATCACCTAATCAATAAAGGTGCGAACAGCCGAGCTTTCGATCAGGCCACGGAAATGTGGGGTAATATTTTATCCGAACTTGGGTTGGTTGATCGTCTCGAAGAGTTTATGAAGTTTGTCCAAGGTCGGCCAAAGGGCGAGGTTAGCCGGGCAATGGTTGAACTCATCGAACGACTTAAAAAACACGGTTGGAAGCTCGGTCTTTTAAGCAATGCTTCGGCCGAAGGTGCGGAACGTATTCGAACCCAAGAATGTCTCAAACTTTTTGACGTAACTTTATTCTCAGCTGAAATCGGTTTAATGAAACCAGAGCCGGCTGCTTTTCTCAAATTCGCGGTCGAGCTTGAGGTGCCAATCTCCGAATTGGTTTTCATCGATGATTCTGAACACAGTCTTTCGACTGTTGAGGAAGTTGGTTATATCCCCGTTCGTTTTCAGAGTACAGAAAGGCTAATCGAACAATTGCGAGACCTGGGAGTTGAGTTTTAATTTTATTTTTTTATGCCAAATCAGCTACTGCCTTATTATCATAACACTGTCGAGATCGGTCATGTAAAAAGGTGTGAAAAGTGCGGTCGGCGACTTTATAATCAAAAACTTTTGACCAAAATTGGTAGAAAAGTAGAGTTTATAATGATTTTTTTCTTCGGAATTTCTGCGATCATTTTCTTATTCCTTTTATCTTTATTTCCTAAAAATGATTATAGTTTTGTTCTGCCGATATTTTTCTTGTTTCCCGGTGTTTATATTTTGAGTGAAGGTTTATTAGCCATCAGTTCCATAATCCCCGGAGAGCAAATTTTTGTTTGTAAGGAATGTAATATTGAAGTTAAAGAAAATTTTCCGGGTTTAGATTGGCTTGGTTGGTTTACAGCTATCGCCCTAGGAATTTTTGTTTTAACCATTGTCGCCTCGTTTGTTATTACATTGATCATAATAAAAAATCGTTAATCAAAAACTATGAAAATTTTCATTACTCGATCGTTTCAATGGTGGGAGATTGGTTTAATAAAGATTTGCCTTATTTCACTTGGCATTATATTGGGTTTGTCTTTCTATAATTATCTGACTGGCTTTTTATGGCTTTGGTTGGTATTATTTATTTTGACGGCCATTTATTTTATCATTCGATTTTTTATTAAAAATTAATTAATAACTTACAAAGTATGGAAATGCCTAAAATCCAACCGGCCAAGCAAAAAATAACCAAAGATCAAATTTTTACCATTATCGTCCTGGTCGTGGCTTTTATGGTTGGTATGTACGCACCTTTTTATCTGTTCTTCTTGCTCGGCGCTGCTATCGGTCAATGGTTTGGTAAATGGTATGCCAAAAGACCAAAAGTTAGTAAAGGTTTGATTAAATTTATCGCTTGGTCAAATGTTTTAACTTGGCTTTCGATTCCGATCGGTTTGTTTACCAGTCTCGCCGTCTTGGAACTTAGCAAAACAGCTGGACCAGATAGCAAAAAATTTAAGACCTTAGCTATTGTTGGTATTGTTTTATCTTTACTTAATTTAATTCATAACCAGTAGGACTTACGCGTTTGGATGCAGAACGAGGAAAAGATTAAATTTTTTGTGAAACGTATAAACATACGTTGAACGAAAAATTTAATCTTTGACGAAGTTATGCGCCAAACGCGTAAGTCCTACCTAGGAGGAGTATGAAAAAGAGTAAAAACCTTTTTGGTTTAACCTTTGGCCTATTTTTGGCTTTTTTCCATTTAGTTTGGTCACTGCTGGTGGCCTTCGGCCTCGCCAAACCATTAATGGACTGGGTTTTGATGCTTCACCACATCGAATTCCAGTATGTCATCGCCCCATTCAATCTCGGTCGCGCCGCCATGCTTATTGGTTTCACTTTTGTAGTCGGCTATGTTTACGGTTGGGTTTTAGGCTTTTTTTGGCATCGGTTGGCAAAAAAGTAGATTGGTATTCTGGTAAAAGCTGAACATTTTTTTCTTTTTTTAGTCGCAGAATAACAGTGATCGCCGTTATTCTGCGATTTTATGTATTGATTTTTTTGATAAAAAAAGACCTCGTACAACTGCGTGCGCGAGGCAAGGTTGTTTGGCCTCTGTTGGACATTATTCTTTGACTCGGCAAGCTGCCGACGCCAGTTGAACAACGGAGAAGACAACAACTCTTATGTCAAGTACTTCTGTATCAGCCTTGAGAAAACTGAGATCTGACCTTATGCCTTCCTTGATATTAGTAACCGCCTGTTCTGCGGCGGTTTGGATCTCCTGGAGATCCTCGTCTTCTTCATCAGAGAAAACATCCACCGTGATCACGCTCCGTGCGGTGTCGGCGGCGAACGCTATTGTCGCGGTTCGAAAGGTCTGCCATAGCACCTTGTCGATCGTGGTGTGGACTTTTTTCCACTCGCGTTTTTCTGAGTCAGAGGCCTCTCTTTTTGGAATTTCTTGGCTGAGACCCGTCACTATGATTCTGATCATTGTTATTTCCCTCGTTTAAACACAGTTGATCAAAGATCGCGTTTTCCTACAGGTTTAGGGTGGATAGTTGCGACAACTAAAAATAAGCCAAAATTGGCTTTTTGTCAAGCCCCTGTCGTCGTTCAGCAATAATGTCACAGTCTAGCGTTCAGCAAAGATGTCACATTTAGGCCGTCAGAATGGGAGGGTTAGTGTGATCTCGAGCTTGAATTTAGCTTCAAAACAGCCTCTGTAAAGGCCTGAATACTCGT
>JAZDHJ010000043.1:0-7430 GCA_043805995.1 Candidatus Uhrbacteria bacterium | reverse complement strand
TTGCATCTATACGAAATTGTTGTTAACCAACTGCTTGTCCCTCCATAGCTCGCCACGAGCGAAGGGGGACGCCATAGCCCGGTATAATTATCGGTGAGAAAAATATATCAGTTTGTTTGTTTCCTGACAATGGTTTAAAATTAATCCGGTTTGATAATAAAAAAATAATTTTGCCGCCAATATTCCTCACCTTCCACCCCAATTAACCCTTTGGCTTGCGCTTGAGCCAGAATGTTATGAATGTAGGAATGTAGACTATTTTGTTTTATTCTTCTCCAAGAAGAATAAAACAAAGTCGATTTGCCTAAGCTGCGAACAAAGAGAAACACGTACACCGCAGCGACAGACAAAGGGTCCATTGATAAAGGCTCTTTCTTTTCGCTAGTTTTCTTTGAGCCTAGCAAAGAAAAGTGGCTAGGGGTCTTGGGGGCAAAGCCCCCGGCGGTATCTTGTTTTCTTACAATGGTTTAAAATCAATCTGGCTCGATGATAAAATTTTCGGTTCTATGAATCAATTCAAACAAAATTTTCGTGAAAGTTTAACTTCTTACATGCTGGCAGCTTTTGGTTTTGTGGCTGGTCTGGCTTGGAACGAAGCAATTCAAGCTCTGGTTAGTGCTCTTTTCCCTTTGGGCAAAGACGCAGTTTGGGCCAAGTTTTTGTACGCGATAATTATCACAGCTCTCGTGGTTGTCGTCTCGGCCATTTTAATTAAATTGTCTGGTAAAAAAGACGAGAAGAAAAAAGAATAATTTTTTATGAAGCTTATTTTCGCCACCCACAATCCGGGAAAAATAAAAGAAATGCAGGAACTTCTTTCGGAGACTGGAATTGAGGTTTTAAGTGCCGAAGATGCTGGAGTTACCGAGGATCCTCTGGAAGATGGTTCGACTTTTGAAGAAAACGCCTTGAAGAAAGCTCGCTTTGTTTGTCAAAAATCTGGCGAATGGGCGGTGGCTGATGATTCGGGAATTTGTCTCGATGCCTTGAATGGCGCGCCGGGAATTTTTACGGCTCGTTGGGCTGGTGAAGGGAACGATCTTATTGATTTTACTTTGGCTAAAATAAAAGATGTGCCGGAAGAAAATCTTGGGGCGCATTTTTCTTGCTGTGTGGCTTTGGTTTCGCCGGACGGTCAGGAACATCTTTTTGAAGGCCGAGCTGATGGGCGAGTTATAAAAGAACGTCGCGGTCTGGCTCATCCAAAATTACCTTACGACCAAATCTTTATTCCAAAAGATCACGAACAAACCTTTGCCGAAATGTCAGCCGAAGAAAAACACAAGTTGAGTCATCGTGGTCAGGCTTTTGCTCGATTGAAGGAATTTTTGAAATTAAATTTTAATTGATATGTCCGAGAGACAAGAAGGAAGAGAAATACCGCTGTCTTCGTATGATTTGTTAAAGAAAAATGAGTCACAAGAAGCTGATCGAAACGAGGCTATTTTTATTGTTGGACTAAAAAAAAGTTCACCGGAATTTTCTCGTCTTCAAGCCGCCGGTGTAGATCCGGTTGCTTTAGAAGAAGGTAGAATAACTCGAGGTGAATTACTTGATGCTGGATATGTTTTTTTGAACCGATTAGGTGCCGGAGAAAAGCCTATTTTAAATGCTGTGATACCTTTGGGCGAGTCGAGAGATGAACAATTGTTGGATGTCGGTAGCAGAGCTTTACTTAATCAAGAAGAACTCGACGCTGTAATAAATTATCAGCAACAACGGGCCGAAGAATTTGGCACTAATGGAATCGAAACAGAGGAACTTAGAAGAGACATGTTGGTTTTTTTGGAGGAATCTGTGAGAGAAGCCAGAGATATAAGAAATAAACTTTTAGCCGCCTTTAGTGCCGTCCAACGGAAAATTCTTAGTGATCCAAAATATTTGCAAGATATTCCAATTTTGAAAGATTTTTTTGGAGAACTATTTAAAGACCGACAGGCAGGAAATCAAGAGCTTTACTTTATTATAAACGAATGCCTTTTGGGCGTGGATTTAGTTTTTGCCAGGGGAATACCCATTGATGCCCCTTCGTTTAGACTTGGCAAATTGAGTGGTGCACCATCGCCTTTTCTTGATTCTGGTTTTCATTTTGCAGTTAATTATGATGTCACGCTTTATCCCTACGACAAAGAAAAAACCCGACGTTTAAACATGCCAGTTATTCATCTTCTTTCACGAGGTCTGAATGAAATGGGTGGATCACTCAATGATTCTCACGACCAACAATACATAACTTCCGGACAGTACGCACAAGAAATTTTTCCAAAAAAATCCACCTCTGAAAATCTTTCTCAGTCACCAATCTCCGAAGAAACTCTTGGTTTGGTTGCAGACAGACTGTTATATAAGGCGCGTGCTTACCTGAAGATGCTCGATAAAAATTAAAAAATATAAATTGTTAGTTAGTTTTAAAAAACAACCTTGTTAAAAATGGTTGTTTTTTTGAATTATTTATCTTGATATTTCTAACTCAACTCCGATTTCATAAGGAAAGAAAACTGCTTGATGTTCCTGGTCAAAAAGTAAATCAATTTTTGTTCCGACGGTTAATTCTTTATGTAAGTTCGGATAAAAATATTTGGTAACTTTTTCGGTAAATTCTTTTCGATCATCGGTGGTAAATTTTACGGTGGCTGTGTAGACAGGTTTCCATCTTTTCGACCAAGCTAGAAAATCTTGACCGTGTTCGGTTATTGTACCTTGATAATATTTTCCATTAATAATGGCTAGTTTTCTCTTTTTTATTTTTCGTCTTTCTCTGAGAGTTATTAGATAGCCAAAAGAACTGCAAAAAAATAAAGCGAAAATTGGAATTCCTGCGGGGATGTTTTTGTTTGTTGATAAAAGAAATAAGCCTAAAAGGCCGCCAATTAAGAAAAATATCAGGAGGAATTTAGAGATTTTTATTTCCCAACCTTTTTTATAGGGAATAGTGTTTAATAATTGTTTGGTTCGCGGAGTTTGATCGGGAATTTGGATTTTTTCCATATTTTTGTTAAGATAAAAATCTTATGTCTTCATCTTATCACATCACCGGCGGCAAACCACTCAACGGCACAGTCGAAATCGCCGGTGCCAAAAACGCCGCTTCCAAAATGTTTATTGCCGCTCTTTTAACTAAAGAGAAAGTGGTTTTGGAAAATGTGCCACGTCAGCAGGAATCTAAAATTACCGAAGAAATTCTTTTCGGTGTCGGCGCTAAAACCAATTGGTTAGAAGAGCATACGGTTGAAATCGATGCTTCAGATGTTTCTTCGCCTTCGGTTTCTGGTCTGTCTCGGAAAAATCGGATTTCCATTTTAACTTTGGCCCCACTTCTTCATCGGGTTGGTGAAGCTTTTGTGCCAGTCGTTGGTGGCGACAAAATCGGACCTCGGCCAGTTAATTTTCATTTGGATGCTTTAAAACAAATGGGGGCGACGGTTGAGGAAACACCGGATGGTTATCGCGCTTCGGTGAACGGTCGGCTTCAAGGCACCATGATCGAATTGCCTTATCCATCAGTTGGGGCCACCGAGACGGTTATTTTGGCTGGCGTGTTAGCCAGTGGTCGCACGGTTATTAAAAACGCCGCCATCGAACCGGAAATTATGGAGCTGGTAAAAATGCTCCAAAAAATGGGCGCGATTATCGAGGTTGGGGTTGGTCGTCGTTTTGAAATCGTTGGTGTGGAAAAATTGAACGGTTGTACGGCTCGAGTTATGCCGGACAGAAATGAAGCTGTTAGTTATGCTTGTATGGCTCTTGGTACTCGTGGTGAGATTTTTGTTAAAGGCGCGCTTCACGATCACTTGATTACTTTTTTAAACGCCGTCAGAAAAATTGGTGGGGCTTACGAAATTAGAAAAGACGGAATTCTTTTCAAAACAATTAATGGACTGAAAGGCATCGAACTTGAAACCGACACCCATCCTGGTTTCATGACTGATTGGCAGCAACCATTTACCGTCGTCTTAACTCAAGCCGAAGGTACGAGCGTGGTTCACGAAACAGTTTATGAAGGTCGCTTCGGTTATACTGAAACGCTCAAAACCATGGGTGCCGATATTACTTTATTTTCCAACTGCCTTGGCGAGATTAATTGTCGTTTCAAAGGCATGAATTATAAACACGCCGTGGTCATTAATGGCCCAACTCCACTCAAGGCCGCTCCAATTGTCGTGCCCGACATCCGTGCCGGCTTGGCTTTCGTCATCGCCGCCCTGGTAGCCAAAGGCGAATCGGTTTTGACAGGTATTGAACATCTAGATCGCGGTTACGAAAAACTGGAAGAAAAACTTAAGGGTCTTGGCGCTGATATTCGAAGGGTTGAGGAATAAAATAAAAATCAAAAAGCACGTTTGTCACCAAACGTGCTTTTTTAAATCACTCAATAATCACCTAATCAATCATCCCAACCTTTCGAAGATCCTGAGCCGGGTCGAAGAGTTTAATCCTCTCGATTCCAACCGTCACTCCACCACTCCACCACTCCACGACTCCATCACTCCAAAAAACCTACCGCGCCGTCTGCTTAGTCTTGCGGCCAGCCAAACGAACCGTGCGTTTAACAATTTTAACCACACCTGGTTTGTTGGCCATGGTTTTAATACAACTGGTGCAAAGTTTTACTTTACAACCGTCAACCTTGCGAGACTGTAAGTTAACGTTTTGTTGAGATTTAACGGCTTGTTCACTTTTGCTGCGAAGATTGATGGTTAAAGCACCACGACCGCAAGCGTCACAAAATTTGGACATAGATAATTAATTTTGTTACGAAACTACGAAATTGCCACGAAACTACGAAATTGGTATTGACACGCCTGTCATCCCGAGTCAGAGAGGGATCTCGCCGCGTGGTGCTAATTCGTTGATTCGTGATTTCGTGTCAAAATTCGTGATTCGTAACCCTTTGATTTTTAATGCCTGGATTTTATACGAATAGTCGAAAAAAGGCAAGGGTCAGATAAAAAAAACGCCGTCCCGAGAGGGGCGGCAGTTGGAGCCGGAACAGGACGGTTCAGAAGCTGACGGTGGTCGATAGCCGAAGGGCCAGTGTGTCGAAGTTGGGGTTCAGGAAGATCAGACCTTCGACATGAAGGGCTCCCTTGGTTCCACCAAGGTGCGGTCCGAACACCGGGTCGACACCGACCATTTCGGCCTGGAGGCCGAGGTTTACAGCCTCATGATTCCAGTCGGCGGATAGGTAGCTGTAAACGTCTGTTGGGTTGCCGGTTGCAACGTAGATGTCACCTTCACCAAAGAGCGAGAACGATCCGTGGCTGGCCCCGAACCAGACTGATCCGAGTAGAGCGTCGGTGCCGTCGGCCATCCAGCCGCTCATCACGCCGACTTGTGGGGAGACCCAGAAGTCTGGGGTGACCGAGATCACCGGGCCGACGTAGGCGAACCTCATGGTCGCTCCAGTCTTCGGTATGCCGAACTGGTGGATCGAAACTCGGATGCCGACGTTGTTGTTGATCTCGAACTGGGCTCCGATCGAAGCCGCATACTGTGCAGCCAGTTCGAGCTCAGAGGCTTGGGTGGGGGGGGCGACGAATGCGAGGAGAGCGAGGAGAAGCGCGGTCATGGGATCCTCTGTGACAGGGTGGGCTTCCGCAAAAAAACCAGAAACCAGAAACGTGCGGAAGAGGACTTCTTATCCCAATTAGAACAAAAAGTCAAGCAATGATATTATGACTGTCATCCCGAGCCAAAGAGGGATCTCGCCGCGTGATCCAAATATGAATCAATTTGATCCAAAAAACAAAACTACCTGCCACTTGTGCGGCAGTATAAACACCAAACTATTCATAAAAGAACTCTGGCAATGTTCAGACTGTTCTTTTTGTTTTATTCCTTTGTCTAAAGCTGATGAAAATAAAATCAGTGGGCGTTATATTAGTAATCAGGTTTCTACAGTCGAGTATTATCAATCTTTGATCGAAACCGAAAAGAAAAATTTTGTTGAGCGATTGAAATTGATTGAAAATTTTGTTTCTCCGGGTCAGCTTTTGGATGTCGGTTCTAATATCGGAACTTTTTCTGGTTCGGCCAAAGAGCGTGGTTGGCAGGTGACCGCAGTTGAACCAAATGCTACAGCGGTTCAGATTTCTCGAGAGCAGGGAATAAATACGATTGAAAATTTTTTTTCTGCCAATCTTCCCGAATTAAAAAACCGGTCATCATTTGATTGTGTGGTGATGAATGATGTTATTGAACATGTGGCGGATCCGGTTGTTATGTTGAAAGACGCTTGGCAAATTTTGAAGGCGAGCGGTATTGTTGCCATTACCACACCAAACATTGATCATCCTTTTTGCCGAAGATATCAAATTAAACCAGCCGAGCATTTGGTTTATTTTAATCAAAAAACTTTGCGAGTGGCTTTAGAAAAAGCTGGTTTTGAGGTATTATTTTGTCAGTCAGTTTCTCGATATCGAAATGTTGCTGTCGCTGCAAAAAATCCCACCGCTTCATTTTCTTTCCCCGATAAAATAATTTCTTCGATGGCCAGAGCCGAATGGATAAACAAAATCCTCGCTCATTTATTAAAAAAAATTATAAAAGACGAAATCTTCGCCATCGGTCGCAAGGTGTAGAAAAAACCAAAATAAAAATTCCCTTCAACCCCTTCGTCCCCTTATTCCCCTTCAACCCACCAACCGCTATGTTCTTCGCTCTCCTCTTTTCCGAACCAATTCTAGCCGTCGCCTGGATCGTCGCCGTGCTCTCGGCTATCACTATTCACGAGTTCTCACATGCTTACATGGCTCACCTGCGTGGTGACACCACGGCCGAGTCGGCCGGTCGTCTGACCTTAAATCCTTTGTCGCATATCGATCTTTTTGGTTTCATTGCTTTTTTGCTTATTGGTTATGGTTGGGCTAAACCCGTGCCTTACAATCCGTATTATCTAAAAAGTCCGAGATGGGATGGTTTCCTTGTGGCCATGGCTGGTCCAGCCTCGAATCTTTTGCTAGCAACGGTTTCGGCTTTGGTTCTTCGTTTGGTAATCGAATCAGGTTTTTTTCCAGCTTCGAATCTTTTAGTTTTTTTCTTGTATTTGGTCATGACGTTAAACCTTGGTCTCTTATTATTTAACCTAATTCCACTGCCGCCACTCGACGGTTCAAAAATCTGGCATGGAATTTTTGACACGGCCTTGCATAATCCACGACTCGGACAGTTGATCGAAACCCGTGGCCAGATGGTTTTGATGGCTTTAATTTTCTTGTCCTTTGCCGGCGTAAATATCTTCTTTTTTCTCGATTATTTAGTAAAAGCCGTCTCAGCCATCCTTTTGGGACCAGTCCAGAGTTTGTTTTTTTGATTTTTCCTCTTCTGATAAAAACCAACCATATAACACCCTGCAACCCCTTCCGCCCCTTCACCCCCTTAAACCCATCAGATACCAATTTCCTTGACCATTTCCCAACCCCGTGCTAATC
>JAZDHJ010000042.1:0-3790 GCA_043805995.1 Candidatus Uhrbacteria bacterium | reverse complement strand
CTCATCGAGGAATCAACTCGGAGACTAAGAAAAAGATGATCGAAACTATTCTGAATATTCCCTCAAAACCAAGGAAACAAAAACAGTCGGTGAAATAAATTCACCGACTGTTTTAGCAACCCGAAATGTCTATTCAGCCGTTTTTGTTAACAGGCGCTTGGTGAAAACTAAAAAGACCGTCGAAAATCGGCGGTCTTTTTTTAATTGTGGTCACGAGGCGAGATCCCTCTTTGGCTCGGGATGACAGGTTGGGTTATTTTTTTTATTTTATCGTCTCTGGCCAGTACGAGCAGCCACGATTTCTTCGGTTACGGCTTTTGGTGCTTCTTCGTAATGGTCGAATTCCATGGTGTAGCTGGCCCGACCTTGGGTCATGGAACGGAGCGAGGTGGCGTAGCCGAACATTTCGGCGAGTGGAACAACTGATTTAATAACTTTAACACCGGGACGTTCGCCCATTTCCAAAATCTGACCACGTTTGGAACTAATGTCACCGACGACCGAACCCATGAAATCTTCTGGGGTAACAACTTCAACTTTCATGATTGGCTCGAGCAAAATAAGTCCGGCTTTTTTACAACCATCCTGGAAAGCCATGGAGGCAGCGATTTTGAAAGCGGCTTCTGAAGAGTCAACGTCATGGTAGCTACCATCAAAAACAGTAACTTTGATATCGATCATAAGGTAACCAGCCAAGACACCACGTTGTGAAGCCTCGCGAGCACCTTTTTCAATTGGTGAAATAAATTCTTTTGGAATGGAACCGCCTTTGATTTCTTCGAAAAACTCGAAGCCTTTGCCTTTTTCGTTCTTTTCGATTCTGAGCCAGCAGTGACCATATTGACCACGACCGCCAGACTGACGAATATATTTACCTTCGGCTTCGGCTGAACCTTTAATGGTTTCTTTGTAAGCAACCTGCGGTTTACCAACAGTTGCTTCGACCCCGAATTCACGCTTCATGCGCTCAACAATAATGTCGAGGTGAAGTTCGCCCATACCACCGATGATGGTTTGCAAAGTTTCCTCGTCAGTATGAACTTTGAAAGTTGGATCTTCCTCGGCCAATTTTTGCAAAGCCACGCCCATTTTTTCTTGGTCAACTTTGGTTTTTGGTTCGATGGCAATAAAAATAACTGGTTCTGGGAAAGTGATTGATTCAAGAACAATTGGATGATCCGGATCACAAAGAGTATGGCCGGTAAAAGTATTTTTTAAACCCACAGCGGCGGCAATTTCGCCGGCAAAAACCTCATCCACGTCTTCACGAGAATTGGCATGCAAACGAACAATACGACCAATGCGTTCACGTTCACCGTTGGCTGTGTTCAAAACATAGGAACCGGCTTTGATGGAACCAGAATAAACACGGAAGAAGGCCAGTTTGCCGACAAAAGGATCGGCGGCAATTTTGAAAGCCAAAGCCGTAAACGGTTCGCTGTCTTTAGGTTCGCGTATAATTTCAATTTCATGATTTTCAACATCGAAACCTTTCATTGGTGGCACATCCATTGGTGACGGCAAATAATCAACCACAGCATCGAGCATCATTTGGACACCCTTATTTTTTAGAGCCGAACCACAGAGAACTGGGATAATTTGTACAGCAATACAAGCTTTGCGAAGAACACGTTTCAAATCTTCCAAAGGAATTTCCTCACCGGCCAAATATTTGGTCATGAGAGTTTCGTCGTTCTCGACAATCGCCTCAAGAAGTTTGGCTCGCCATTCTTTGGCGACACTCAACATATCAGCCGGAACTTCCGATTCCTCGATTTCTTTGCCCATTTCATCTTTATAGATCTCGGCTTTCATGCGAAGCAAATCAATGATACCGATGAATTTATCTTCAGTACCGATAGGCAACTGAATGGGGTAAGCTTTTTTGGTTAAACGAGTATGGATAGATTCAAGATCTTTGAAAAAATCAGCACCGGTACGATCGAGTTTATTAATGAAACACAAACGTGGCACACCGTAATCATCGGCATAGCGCCAGTTAGTTTCTGATTGAGGTTCGACACCGGCCACACCATCAAAAATCACACAAGCACCATCAAGTACACGCAAAGAACGTTTGACCTCGACAGTAAAATCGATGTGTCCCGGAGTATCAATAAGGTTGATACGATGGCCTTTCCAAAAACAAGTGGTAGCGGCGGCCGTAATGGTAATACCGCGTTCCTGTTCCTGTTCCATCCAGTCCATGGTAGCGGCACCTTCGTGGACTTCACCAATTTTGTGCTTTTTACCGGTGTAAAACAAAACGCGTTCTGAGACAGTGGTTTTACCAGCATCGATGTGAGCGATAATTCCAATGTTACGGGTTTTTTCTTGAGAGTATTCTCTGGGCATAAATTTAGTCGTGGAGTTTGTAAAGTTATGGAGTCGTGGAGTTATGGAAAATTTTTCTTAGAGATGAGAGCTTCAAATACTCCACGACTCCAAGACTCCGTGACTCCGAGACTTTAAAAAAATTAACGAGCAAAATGAGCAAAAGCCTTGTTGGCTTCGGCCATTCTTTGGACGTCTTGCTTTTTTCGGACGGCATCACCTTCGCCTTTAGCGGCGGCAATAAGCTCGTCGGCTAATTTTTGGGCCATTGGGCGGCCTTTTTTGTGACGAGTGGTGTCCAAAAGCCAACGAAAAGACAGAGCTAAGCGACGCTCACCTCTGACTGGCATTGGGATTTGATAGTTAGCGCCACCAACGCGCTTCGACTTGACTTCGAGTGAAGGCATGGTGTTTTTAAGAGCATTTTCAAAAACTTCGACTGGATCGGATTTGGTTTTTTCGGAAATAATATCGAAAGCAGTATAGACAATATCCTGAGCGGTTGTCTTTTTACCGTCGACCATGACGTAGTTGATAAGTTTGGCGACTTGGACATTGCTAAATTTGGAATCCGGAGCAATAACCCGGAGAACTGCAGATTTACCGCGCATAAATATTTAGCCTTCAACCGGTTAGCTTCCCCGCGTGTGAGGTACTCCGTTGAAGGTTTTGTTTAAAGTGATGGAGTGGTGCGTTGGAGTGATGGAGTGGTGCGTTGGAGTGATGGAGTGGATCGAAGTGGAGAAAATTCTCAATCACTCGATCACTCAATCACTCAATCACTCAATCACTTTAACACCAACCAACACTAGAATTAATTATTTCTTAGCTTTTGGTTTTTTAACACCGTATAAAGAACGGCTACGTTTGCGATTGGCTACACCCTGAGTATCATAAGCACCGCGAACGATGTGGTAACGAACACCTGGAAGATCTTTAACCCGGCCGCCACGAATCATAACGATTGAGTGCTCTTGAAGATTATGACCTTCGCCTGGGATATAAGCGGTAACTTCCATACCATTAGACAACCGAACACGAGCGATTTTACGAATAGCTGAGTTTGGTTTTTTTGGGGTCATGGTTGTGACTTTGACACAAACACCGCGCTTGAAAGCGCAACCTTTGGCAATAACATTGCGTTTGCGGTGCAACGAATCGAGTGAAGACTGCAAAGCTGGTGATTTGCTTTTTGCCGACTTGGAATGTCGTCCTTTGCGAATTAATTGATGAATTGTAGGCATATCGGGAATGTCAAAATGTTCAATGTCAAATGACAAATGAAGGAGGATTTATTAACTTTTTAATGACAAATGATTAGCACGGGGTTGGGAAATGGTCAAGGAAATTGGTATCTGATGGGTTTAAGGGGGTGAAGGGGCGGAAGGGGTTGCAGGGTGTTATATGGTTGGTTTTTATCAGAAGAGGAAAAATCAAAAAAACAAACTCTGGACTG
>JAZDHJ010000041.1:0-16337 GCA_043805995.1 Candidatus Uhrbacteria bacterium | reverse complement strand
TTCTTCTCTCCATTCCAATTACTTCCAAAACGACGTTTCAATTGTGTGACAATTCCTTAAAACAAAAAATTCACTTTAACAGTGAATAATTTTTGGTTTGGTTTAAAATTTGATTATTTTTTAGTTTCGTAATTCACAGCTTGAAGAAGTTGTCCATTGGACAAATAGACAGGTCTGCTCATGGTGAGCAACGGCCATTGGCCGGGACCTGTGAACTTTCCCAGTGAAACGACCCATCGGGCCGGGGAACCTCTTGCCTGCGGAACAAGTCACCCGCAAGCAGTCGCATTGCGATCACGAGGATACGTTCAGACCAAAAGGTGAACCTTGACAACAAATGTCTATCCCGTACTCGACATACTTGAGTGCCACGGCCTACGCCAAGCCTACGTAATCCTGATGCTCGGAGCACAGTCCTGGAGTCGCTTCCAAAACCTACACGACAACGGCATCCCGGAAATCTGCCGTCTCCCACGCGAATATCTTTTGGCGTTAAAGAAAGAAACCAAAGATTTCCGCACGGAACGAGCCAGTGCCAGACGAGTATGTGACGAAGTCCTGCTCGCTGAGTTTGGAACAGCCCGTCATCGCCACAATCTCCATGACTTCTACTGCTCGGTGATCGCCGCCATCTCTCTGCCACCAGACAAACGTCGTGAAGGGTCGACGCCTGACTGTGGGCCGCATCAATACTCTACTCGAATAAGAAAAGAGTATCACTGGCAGCAAGGGGAAGAATCTCCTTCGTGTGGCACGTGGAACGGCTTTCCGGCAAAGGTGGAGATTGAATGGTATTTCTTCGCTGACCAGGCCTACGCAGTTCATGTGGATATAATCATTGATGCGGGGAGTGAACCCTTAACGCCGGGTCGGGTGTGCAAGATTGTCGAAGCGCCACGCCATCTCTCATTTTATTTCTGTTACACGTCAGATACGCGCGAGAATCTTTATCTCCACATGCATCATGCATTGCCGGCATCGGTGCTGTTCGATTGTGGGTGCAAACAGCCGCACTACAACGAGTCAGATAAAAGAGGCTTTCGTCTCACGGCTGACGGCGATCAGAAGCTCATCGACCTGCTCTCTACACTTGGGATGACCGATATCCAGCTCTAGTCATCCACACCACGGAGCCACGGGCACATTCCGTGGTTTTTTATAGCCGTCATTTTTTAGTGGTCCTAAAAAACAAAAAAATCCTGTTAATCCCAAAATCCCACAAATCCCAGTTCAGACAATCAACAATTGTCGCCCTCTTCCAAAAAACCGCAAAATTACGTATACTTTTTCTATTATGTCAGACAATAAAGAGATGTCCAAGGCTTACGAGCCGGGCGAACATGAAGATAAAATTTATGCAGCTTGGCTGGAAAGCGGATTTTTTAATCCAGATAATTTGCCAGGGGATAGGAAAGAGAGTTTTTCTATCATGATGCCGCCACCAAACGTGACCGGGGTTTTGCATTTGGGTCATGCTCTTGAGAACGCTCTCATGGATGCCATGGCACGTTATCAGCGTTTGAATGGGAAAAAAGTGTTACTCGTACCTGGAACAGATCATGCCGCCCTGCCAACACAGGCAAAGGTTGAGAAAATGCTCATGGAAGGCGGAATGAAAAATCCGCGCCAAGAATTAGGGCGTGAAAAATTGGTAGAGAAAATTCGAGAATTTGCGGAGGCGTCACGTACAACAATTTTGGGACAAGTAAAAAAAATGGGCACTAGTTGCGATTGGTCTCGCTTAGCCTATACTTTCGATACGCCTCGCAACATCGCGGTAAATGAATTGTTCCGTCGAATGTATAACGATGGTCTCATTTATCGTGGGTATCGAGTTGTAAACTGGTCTATCAAAGGACAGTCAACTTGTTCAGATGACGAAATTGAACACCTCGAACGTTCGAGTCTTTTGTATACATTCAAATATAGTAAAGATTTTCCAATCACGATTGCCACAACGCAACCAGAAACAAAGTTGGGAGATACGGCGGTTGCTGTTCATCCAAGTGATGAACGTTATCAAAAATATATCGGTCAAACATTTGTGGTAGACGTTGGGGCAGAAAAACCGCTTGAAATTAAAATAATTGCCGACGAGAACGTGGATCCCAATTTTGGCACCGGAGCCCTTGGTGTCACACCGGCACACAGTCAGGTGGACTTTCTTATGTATGAAAATCAGAAAGCCAGTGGAAATCCAATCGGCATGATTCAAGTAATTGGCACCGATGGCAAAATGACAAAGGAAGCGGGGGTGTATGCCGGGCTTACAACCGAGGAAGCGCGTGCGAAGTTTGTTGACTGGCTTAAACAACAAGGTTTGCTTGAAAAAGAACCGGAAGAGATCTTGCAAAATGTTGGAATACACAGTCGCTATAAAGACGTGATTGAAGTTTTGCCGATGACTCAATGGTGGCTAAATGTTCAAAAAATAATTCCGTCGAAAGGGAAGAATTTGCGCGACCTTATGCGAGAGGCACTGACGATAGGTCTTGATGGTGACACAAAACAAAAAGTTGTTGTTACTCCAGAACGATTTACTAAGTTATATCTGAATCGTGTCGAAAATTTGCGTGACTGGTGTTTGTCTCGCCAGACCTGGTGGGGACACCGGATTCCGGTTTGGTATAAACATGCATCTCAACCCGTACAAATTACTTTTTTGCGTCACGGTGAATCCCAGGCTAACTTGGATAAGGTCGGGGCTGGCCATTTGGATTCTCCATTAACCGAAAAGGGTAGAAATGACGCGAAGGAATTAGGCAATAAAATAGATTTAAAATTATATGACATTGTTTATTCATCTGATTTAGTGCGAGCCAGCGAGATGGCAGAAATTGTTTTTGGCGACGTTCATAAAAAAATAGTTTTGGATAAAAGATTACGCGAAATAGATTTAGGCGATATCACAGGAAAACCAGACAAAGATCTTGATAAATACAGAATTTCCGGTTTTCCAAACGGCGAAAATTATTTTCAGGTTCGGGATAGAGTAATTAGTTTTTTGTCGGAAATTATAGATAAACATCCCGGACAACGTGTGGCGATTGCGGCTCATAGCGGTATTTGGAAGGTGCTGGAAAATATCGTTCATGGTGTAAAATTTGATCAGGAACATTTAAAGATTCACGCTACAAGAGAACCGGTTGATTATGAGATTTCTGATTTGTTTTTTGTGGGTTCGGAAGCGCCAAAAAGTGAGGGTTGGGAACAAGATCCAGACACCCTCGATACTTGGTTTAGTTCTGGATCGTGGACCTTCTCAACGCTGGGTTGGCCGGAAAAAACCAAAGACCTTGAAGCCTTTCATCCAACAAATTGGATGCAGATGGGTTATGAAATTTTGTATTTGTGGCTCATGCGTATGGTGCTTATGAGCACGTATGCGCTTGGCGAGATTCCATTTCGTGACGCCTATATTCATGGCATGCTTCGTAACGAGCAAGGAAAAAAATTCTCAAAATCTGACGCCAATGGAATTGATCCGCTCGACATTATTGAAAAATACGGTTGCGACGCGCTTCGACTCTGCGTTCTTTCTGGAAATACTCCCGGAAACGATTCGCGTTTTTCAATTGAGAAAATTGAAAGTTCACGCAATTTTGTGAACAAGGTGTGGAATATCGCAAGATACATTTTAACAACAATTGGTTCTCCCTCTCTCACCGCCGCGGTGGGGGAGGGTAGGGGTGGGGGAACCTTGGCGGACAAATGGATCCTTGGGCGTCTTGAAACGGTCACAAACCAAACAGGAAAACTTATCGAGCAATTCGATTTTTCACTGGCAATTGAGATTCTGCGAGAATTTATTTGGAATGATTTTGCTGACTGGTATCTGGAGATTGCCAAGATTCAACAAAAAGATGAAACGCTCCGAATTTCAACCAACCAAATTCTTTTGCGTGTTTTGGAACAGAGTTTGATTTTGTGCCATCCGTTTATGCCATTTGTCACCGAGACGATTTGGGGGCAAATGGGTAAGGAAAGTTTATTGATGGTCGAGTCGTGGCCAAGTTTGAAACAAAAAACTGATGAAAAAGTTACCAAAGATTTTTCGGCTTTGCAGGAAATTATTGTGGCTATCAGAAATTTGCGTTCAGAAAATAAAGTTGAGCCGGTTAAGTTGGTGACCGTTTCGTTTACCACCAATGAAAAAGAAATTTTGACCGAGCAGGCTGAGATTATTAAAACTCTGGCTCGAGTTTCCGAAATTTCTTTTGTTGATTCAAAACCAGAAGATTCGGTTTCTTGTGTTATTGGCCAAACTTCAATTTATTTGTCGCTGGCCGGTTTGGTTGATACAGAAAAAGAAAAAGACCGTCTCGCCAAAGAACTCGAAAACGTCGAGAAATATCTTTTGACTTTGGAAAAGCAATTAGCCAATCAAGAATTCGTGGCCAAGGCGCCAGCCAAGGTCATCGAAGGTTTGAAACAAAAACAAGACGAAACCAACAAAAAATCCAGCGGCCTTAAACAACAATTGAAAAATTTATGAGTGTAAAAAATGACCAAAATTTAATTGATGAATTTTTAGATCGCGGCGTGGAGCATGTTTATCCATCACGAGATTTTTTGGAATCCCGATTGAAGAAAAATGAGCAGTTAAAAATTTATCTCGGCATCGATCCGACTGGTCCAACTTTGCACCTCGGTCACGCCATAGTTTTGCGTAAACTTAAGGCTTTCCAAGAACTCGGTCACAAAGTCATCCTCCTTATCGGTGATTTCACCGGCATGATTGGCGATCCGACCGATAAATCAGCCGCCAGAAAAATGTTGACCCGCGAGCAGGTTTTGGAAAACACCAAACTTTATCAGGAACAGGCGGCAAAATTTATTTCCTTCACCGGCGAGAATGCCGCTGAATTGAAATATAATAGTGACTGGCTGGGCAAAATGTCTTTTGGTGATGTGGTTGAACTGGCTGCGCATTTTACGGTTCAACAAATGTTGGAGCGAGATATGTTTCAGGAAAGAATGAAAGAAAAGAAGCCGATTCATCTCCACGAATTTTTATATCCACTCATGCAGGGTTATGATTCGGTCGCTATGGATGTTGATGGTGAAATTGGCGGCAATGATCAAACTTTCAACATGTTGGCCGGACGGGATTTAATGAAGGACATGAAAAATAAAGAAAAGTTTGTCATCACCATGAAACTTCTGACCGATCCGACTGGTAAGAAAATGGGGAAGAGTGAAGGAAACATGATTACTCTCCTCGATTCGGCTGACGAGATGTTTGGCAAAGTTATGAGTTGGACCGATGGAATGATTGATGGTGGTTTTGAAATTCTGACAAATGTTTCTTCGGTGGAAGTTGAAGAGTTGAAAAAAAACAATCCGAACCCACGCGACCAAAAAGCTCGTTTGGCTTTTGAAGTGGTCAAAGAATTTTGTGGGGCGGAAGAGGCTGCAAAGGCTTCGGAAGGTTTCGATAAAATGTTCCGTGATAAAGAGATACCTGAGGAAATGATAAATCTTCAAACCGTTGGTTCTTCTGTAGTTTTATTGGATGCTTTAACCAGTGCGGGTTTAGTATCTTCGAGAAGTGAAGCTCGCCGATTAATAGAACAAGGAGGAGTAAAAGTTGATGGAAATGTAATTAAAGATCCTTTCTTTTCTGTACAAATTGATTCTGTTATTCAAAAAGGTAAGCGAAGTTTTGTGAGAGTTGTTAAATCTTAATACTCTATTCCACCATCCTTCCCGCTCCGCACTCTTCAGCCCCTTATTCCCCTTCCGCCCCTTAAGCCCCTTTAAATATGTCCACATACTCCGAAGCTAAACAAAAAATCATCAAAGAACTCAAAGTCGCGCTTGGTAAAGGTTACTCACCAACCGCGGCCGAGCTTGAGACTCCACCAGATTCAACGATGGGTGATTTTGCTTTTCCTTGTTTTACTTTGGCTAAGGGCTTAAAAAAAAATCCCGCCGAGATTGCCGTGGAGGTTTCGGCAAAAATTGAGCCGAAGGGTTGGATTGAAAAAGTTACAGCCAAAGGTTCGTATGTAAATTTCTTTTTGAGGTCAGAAGCTTTTGGTAAAAATGTTTTGGAAGAAATTAACCTAGATAAAGAAAATTACGGAAAAGCTAAAGAAGGTCGTAAACGTCGAGTCATGGTTGAATATGTTCAGCCTAATACTCATAAAGAAGTGCATGTCGGTCACGTGAGAAATTTTTTTATTGGTCATACGGTTGTAAATCTCTTGAATTCGGTTGGTTATGAAGTTGTTCCGGCCTGCTATATCGGCGATGTGGGAGCTCATGTAGCCAAATGTTTATGGGCTTTAAAAAAATTTCATGCCGAAGAAAAACCTGATAATTGGGCAAAATTTTTAGGTGAGGTTTATACCGAAGCTAGCCAGTATGTTGAAGATCATCCGGAAGTTAAAGAAGAAATTTCTGTAGTGCAACGCGAACTTGAAGCAGGAAAAAGTCCTTGGGTTAGTTTGTGGCGCAAGACACGAAAATATTCTTTAAACATGTTTAAAGATGTTTTTAAAGAACTAGGTTTACCTATTGATGTTTGGTACTTTGAGTCAGAAGTGGAAAAAGATGGTAAAAAAATTGTCCAGCAGCTTTTAAAAAAAGGCGTAGCCCAAGAAAGTCAGGGAGCAATAATTGTTGATTTGGAAAAAGAAGGACTTGGCGTTTATTTAATTTTAAAAACTGATGGTTCGGCTTTATACTCCACCAAAGATTTAGCTCTGGCTTATTTAAAAGAAGCTCAATACCATCCAGATCGATCGATTTTGGTGGTTGATTCCAGACAATCTCTGGTTTTACAGCAATTGTTTGCTACCTTGCGTCGAGTCGGTTTTAAAAAAGATTTTACGCACCTCTCTTACGATTTCGTCACCCTAAAAGAAGGTGCTATGTCATCGAGGAAAGGTAATATAATCCGTTACGAAAATTTTCGCGACACCATGATTGAGGCTTCGCGCGCCGAGACCAAAAAACGCCATCCGGAATGGAAAGATAAGAAAGTCGAAGAGACTGCTCGGCTTATTTCTTTTGCCGCTATCCGCTTTGGTATGTTGCGACAAGATCCGGCCAAGAAGATTGTGTTTGATATGGAAGAAGCCATGTCTTTTGATGGTTATACCGGTCCGTATCTTCTTTATACTTATGCGCGAGCCCAATCAATTTTGCGCAAAGCTGGTTCGATTAAGCCAAAAATTGAAACCAAAAAATTATCTTTACCAATTGAACACAAAATATTTTTCAAGCTTTCAGAATATCCAGAAGTGGTTTTAAAGACCTCGCAAGATTTTAAATTGGACCGCCTGACCGAATATTTGTTCGATTTAGCCAAAACTTTCGCCACCTTTTATCACGAGGTACCGGTAACTCAAGCTGAAGATAAGGAAACCGTGGCTGCTCGCCTGGCTCTGATTGAAAGTGTCAGCCAAGTGCTAAAAAATGGCCTGTGGATGATGGGTATTGAAACAATCAAGGAAATGTGACGTAATTAGGGTAATTAATTTACTTATGTTACGAATCACGAAATGTGAACGAAATCACGAATTAACGAATTGGACACGAAACGGTTTTTATCCATTATTCGTTGCTGATTCGATGATTCGTGATTTCGGCAAGATTCGTGATTTGTAACATTTCTATAATATGTTTAACAAAGATCAAGACAATGGGAGGAAAGACGGGGAAACGGTCATTGCTCAGGGAGTAAGAGTTGAAGGTGATTTTGTCAGCGACGGCAATGTGGTCATCGAAGGCGAAGTTAATGGTTCGGTCAAAACGGCCGGGCATTTGGAGGTTGGAGTTTCAGCCAAAATTAAGGCCAATGTTTGGGCCGGTGAGGCTGTGGTGGCCGGAGAAGTTGCTGGTAACTTGGTAGTTAGCGGCAAACTCGAACTTTTAGAGACTTCTCGTATCAGTGGCGATATTGAAGCTGAGGTTTTGTCTGTGGCCGCGGGTGCTAAATTGAACGGCCAGGTAGCCATGAATGGTAATAAAAAATTTCAAGCTCAGGCTGAGGGATAATAGTCGACTTGGAGGAATTTTAAACTATGTATCTTTACGTTTACGATGCGTTCGTGCAGGACCGTCGATACGAAAAAGAGATTCAGAAGGTGGAGAATCGCCTAACTGACTTGGGCATTGCTGGAAAAATTGTCCGGCTTGGTTTGTTTCGTCGAGCCGATGAATTTATTCGTGACGAAGTGCAGCGCGGCGGGGCCACAACTGTCGTGGCTGTCGGTAATGATGTAACGGTTCGCCAGGTGGTTGATGTGGTGGTTGATACTAAGGTTGTCCTAGGAATTATACCGTTTGGTCCGGATAATCGTTTGGCTAATATTTTCGGTATTCCGGAAGGTGAGGCCGCTTGCGATGTGCTTTCGGCTCGTATTGTAGAAACTATTGACGCTGGTGTGGTAAACGGCAAAAGATTTGTTTGTGGTGTTTCCATTCCGGCCGCCAAAGCCGAAATAAACTGCGAGGGAAATTATAAAGTCACACCTCAAGGTCGGGGAACTATCGAGGTTAGAAACCTGTTTGCGCCAAAAGAAGGTGAGAGTGGTCCGGTCTCCAATCCTTTCGATGGTCGACTGGAAGCTGTGTTGCAAATCGAAGCTAAGGCCCCGGGTTTCTCTTTTTGGAAAAAAGTTCGCGGTGAATCGGTTCTACCATTAAAATCTTTGGAGGTCAGAACACAGGAACCAGTTATGGCTTTAATGGACGGTGTACCAGTAGAAGGCACCAGATTTGATTTTTCAGTTGAGCCGAAAATTTTGAAAGTTATTACTGGGAAGGGGAGGTTGTTTTAATGGGCTACATGGGCAACAGGGGCTTCAGGAGCTTTTGATGTAAAAACAAAAAAAACGGCATTGGCCGTTCTTTTTTTTGCTCTGCCATCTTAATGGATGGCTCGCCATGAGCACATGATATTTGTTTTATGTCCCCTGTCGCTCGCGTCGAGCTATGGGGGACACCCTTCGCTAAATAGGGTGGCCTGCCACCCGAAGCTCTGTCACAGACCGAAGGGTGGTGGGCACTACAGGATTCGAACCTGTGACCTTCTCGGTGTAAACGAGACGCTCTAACCAACTGAGCTAAGTGCCCGGATTTGCGAAGTTGGTTTATACATACCAACTGCGAAGGCTTGTCCAACAAGCCGTAGTCCTTCCGAAGTTCGCCACGAGCGAAGGAGGAAGCTAAGTGCCCGGATTTTTATCAAGTCCTTTGTTGGCGAGATAATACTAGCGGTTTTTAGTTTTTTTGGCAACCGGTCAATCTTGCCAGTTTTCTAAACTTCAGTTATAGTATTCCCGCAAGATGCGGACGTGGCGGAACTGGCATACGCGCTAGCTTGAGGGGCTAGTACTCGCAAGGGTTTGAGGGTTCAAATCCCTCCGTCCGCACCAGCCTTCGCTCTGTGGTAGAACTTCGGCTAGGCGCGCCATAAAAACACCGATCAGTTCGGTTGTTTTTGTTTTTATGTTACAATAAAACCAATATGTCCCTCCTTTATCGTCTGCCCTTAGGCCTCTTAATCATCATTATCGGTTTCAGTATGGTTTGGAAAACCGGAGCTTATCAGTCTTGGACAGGGCAAATTGCTTTTGCTGAAGAAAAAATAGGAGTGGGCGGCACCGATCTCTTTTTAAAGCTTATTGGTATTCTGGTTTGTTTTATTGGTATGGCCGTTATGACCAATTTAATTTCCGATATTTTAGGCGGCTTCGCCGGAATTTTTATTCGCGGATAATTTTCAAAAAAAGAATAATTTCCACAACTCTATAATTCAATAATTAAATAATTCAGAAATTTCCAAGAGATATGATTTTGCCTTCCGGTCGAGCCTTGCTCGATCCGAATAAAATTTTAAAGGAAGCTGGTCTGACGGGGGGTCAAATTTACGCTGATTTTGGTTGCGGCACCCTCGGTCACTTTGTAATTCCTGCCTCGGCCATTGTTGGTGAACAAGGCAAGGTTTATGCTTTGGACATTTTAAAAAAAGCTTTGAGTGCGGTGGAAGACAGGACTAAAGCAGAAAAGATTTTTAATTTGCAAGTTGTTTGGAGCGATTTGGAACACGAGAAAGGTACGGTGGAAATTCCGGAAAGTTCTGTCGACTTGGTATCCTTTGTAAATATTACCGGTTTAATTTTAAAGAATCAGGTTGTCGTAGACAACGTTAAACGTGTTTTAAAAATTGGCGGCCGTCTGGTTCTTGTTGATTGGCAACCAAATTCGATTTTGGCCAGAATGTTGTCAGTTCATAAGACCGACCAAGCCAAACTTAAGCAAGTACTTGAACAGAATGGTTTTCATCTGCTAAAATCCTTTCCAGCCGGTTTAAATCACTTTGGGCTTTTATTCGAAAAAGGGCCGTAAACCTTTAAAACGTTTTTATGATCGATTTACCTACCATAATCCAACCAAAATACTGGTTCGAATTATCGCCAGCCCCAATGTCTGGCACCACAGAAAAAATTTTGTTAGCTTTTTTTGTTGCTATTTTTATCGCGGGAATTTTTTTGCGAATCGTTGAACGCCGAAAAACCCTCGATCGTTTTAAGACACGGTTGGTTCGTAAGTTTGTCAGTCTTAGTTTGGCCATGAGCTGTTTTGGTCTGTTGTTCCTATTCTTTAGTTTTGAACAAGTTCGTTTGTTCGGTTCACGTTTTTGGTATTTATTTTGGCTACTTGGTTTAGCTATTTGGACTGGATTTATTTTGTACGATTATTTCAAAGTCGCCCCGCGCGAACGCTTGGTTGAAGAAGTTCGTCGCCAGCGGGAAAAGTATTTGCCACGGAAGAAAAAATAAAGTGATGGAGTATTGGAGTCACGGAGTGATGGAAGATTATTTTTTAGAATAATTAATTCCTTTACTCCACGACTCCACGACTCCACGACTTTTTACACTCCACGACAAACCATCTATGGACAAACGTCGTCTTTTCGGTAACGCTTGCGAAATAGCGGCGGCTCGTTTTCTGGAAGAGCAGGGTTATAAGATTTTGGCGCATCAATTTAGAACTCCACTCGGCGAGATTGATTTGATTGCTGGGTATAATGGCGAATTGGTTTTTGTCGAGGTGAAAGCTCGAAGGAATATCAAGTTTGGTTATCCAGAAGAAGCTGTCGATGCTCGAAAACTTCGGAAAATGGTTTTGACGGCTGAGACGTATATGGAACAAAATCAAATTATTGATAAACCGTTCCGTTTGGACATAATCGCCATGCTTCTAAAGGAAAACAATAATTTTGAAATCGAACACCTGATCGGAGTTGACGTTTGTGCGTCCGAGTGTTAATATATTTGTACTGAACCTGTCGATAAGACGGGTTCTATTGTTAAGCAGAACTTCCTAATTTGGCGCATAACTTCGTCAAAGACTAGATTTTTTTGTTCAACGTATGTGGATACGTCTCGCAAAAAAATCTAGCCTTCTCCTCGTTCTACACCAAATTAGAAAGCTCTGCTAAGAAAATTATTTAATTACGAATACATTATGTCCAGCCCAATAGAACAAGCCATGAAACAAATTTGTGAGGAAAAAGGTTTGACTTACGAAACCGTTCTTGAGGCCATTAGAAGCGCCTTGGCCGCCGCTTACCGTAAAGATTTTGGTGATATTAACCAAAACATCGAGGTTAATTTTGATCCGGCCACGGCTGACATGGAAATTTTTGATGTCAAAACTGTGGTTGAAGATATGGATCTTGAAGAATTGGCCAAAAAGGAAGAAGAACGCAAGGCCAAACTCGAAGCTCAGGCTAAGGAACGTGAGGAAGCTCGAGCCCGTGGTGAAGACGTTTCCACCATGACTTTTGAAGTTGAAGATGAAGGTCAAAAATTCAATCCAAAAACCGACATCATGCTTTCTGACGCCAGAGTTTTAAAATTCGGTGCCAAAATCGGTGACATTATTAGAACTGACTTGCCAGTGCCAGGCGACTTTGGTCGCATGGCCGCCATGACCGCCAAACAGGTGGTAATGCAAAAGTTGCGTGAAGCCGAACGCGAGATTGTTTTCAATGAATATAAAGATCAAGAGGGAACTGTTTTGATCGGCACCGTTCAACGTCGTGAAGGTCGAATTGTTCTTGTTGATTTGAACCGCACCACCGGTATCATTAAACCAGAAGATCAGATTGAAAACGAACGATACAATCCCGGTGATCGGATTAAAGTTTATGTGCGTTCAGTCGCTCTCGGTAGCCGTGGTCCAGAAATTTTGCTTTCGCGCACCGCTGAGGAATTGGTTAAAGTTATGTTTACCACCGAGATTCCTGAAGTAGCTGAAGGTGGTGTGGAAATTAAAGCAGTTTCCCGCGAAGCCGGTTCTCGTTCTAAAGTAGCGGTGCTAGCCATCGATCCAAACTTGGATCCAATTGGGGCTTGTATCGGCCAACGCGGCACGCGCATTCAAACAGTTATTACCGCCTTGGGTGGTGAAAAAATCGATCTTATTGAGTGGAGCGAAGACCCAGCTATTTTGATTGCCCATTCTTTGGCTCCAGCTAAAGTTAAGAATGTTGAAATAGTGGAAGACGAACACTTGGCTTTGGTAAAAGTTGATGCCGATCAATTGTCTTTGGCCATTGGTAAGGGCGGCCAGAACGTCCGTTTGGCAGCTCGCCTTACTGGTTGGAAAATCAATGTCACGGAAACAGAGGCCTCAAAGGCAACGGAGGCAACACCGGAGGCCGAAGAAATCCCAGAGGTTACAACTGAAACAGCCGATGCTAGTGTCGCTTCTGAGGTCCCTGATACATTGGCTGCCTAAATAATCCAAAAGCTTTTCAGGCCATTCCAGCCTCTTCCAGCCTTTCAAGCCTCAATAATCCTTCCAACCCAACTATGTTTCACACGTTTCTTTATCAGCCGCTTTTTAACTTGCTTATTTGGCTTTATAACGTAATTCCTGGCGCCGATTTAGGTTTTGCTATTATTGGAATTTCGCTAGTGATCAGATTAATTTTGTGGCCATTTTCTCGGGCTTCTCTAAAATCACAAAAAGCCTTACAGGATCTCCAACCAAAACTGGATGCTTTGAAAGAACAGTTTAAGGATGACAAGGAAGGTTTAGCCAAAGCCATGATGACTCTTTACAAAGAAGAGAAAGTTAATCCAATGTCTTCTTGTTTACCTTTGTTGATCCAGTTGCCAATTCTTTGGGCTTTGTACAGTGTAATGCGTGACGGCATGGTGGCTTCCAGTTTGGTCAACCTTTATCCATTTGTCGCCAATCCTGGTGCAATAAATCTTAATTTTTTAGGTTTTATCAATTTGGCCGAGCCGCATATTTTTATGGCCGTGATTGCCGGCGCTTTGCAGTTTGTCCAAACCAAAATGTTAATGACCTCGCGTCCACCAGTTAAGATTCGAAAAGAGCCAGGCGTTAAGGACGAAAACATGTTGACCCAAATGAACCAGTCAATGATGTACCTTATGCCGGTCATGACCGTGGTCATCGGTGCTTCACTACCAGGTGGTTTAACCTTGTATTGGATCATAATGAATATTTTTGCCATCATTCAGCAGGCGTTGACCTTTAAGAAAAAGAAAGTTGCGGCGGTGGAAGTTGTTAAAATGTAGAAATGTAGAGAGTAGAAAACGTAGATTTGGAATCTGCGTTTTTTGTTTGGATCGGTCCTCACCCCAGGCACCCCTCTCCTACCTTTCGATTCGACTCAAGGTAGTCTGAGCCGAGCCGAAGACTAGCAGGAGAGGGGATTGGTTGGCGTCTTTCGATTCGGCTAAATTCAACCCAACCCAAACCCCTCTCCTTTTAGGAGAGGGGTGCCTGGGGTGAGGACCGATTATCCACACCACCAATCCGCTCCCGTGCTAAGATACGTTTGTATGGATTCGATTCAGCCTACGGATTTGGAATTGGCCATTGTGCGAACATTGGCTTGGTTTTCTTTATTTGAGTATCCACTAACTTCTTTTGAAATTTGGAAATGGCTTAAGGATTCGGTTAAAAAATACTCTTTTTTTGAGGTGGAATCATTGCTTGAAACGAGCGTTTGGCTTCGTGAACGTTTGGTTAAAAAGGTCGGTTTTTGGACCTTGAAAAGTCAGTCAATTGAAATTTTTGTGGCTAGCCGACAGGAACGATTTTTGAACGCGGCAAAAAAATATAAAAAGTTACGTTTAGCGGCTCGATATTTTTCGCTTTTTCCTTTTGTCCAGGCGGTTTTTGCCTGTAATACTTTAGCTTGGCATAATACGACATCGTTAAGCGATATCGATTTATTCATTGTCGTCAAACCAGGAACTGTTTGGACGAGTCGTCTACTGTTAGTTTTTCCCTTTGCCTTTCTAAAAAAACGCCCAATCCAAAATCCATTTTTTCCAACCACAAACCACTCCATCACTCCATCACTCCACCACTCCATCACTCCGGATCCCTTCTGCTTCTCCTTTTTTACCACCGAAGATAATTTGAATTTTAAGAATCTTCTATTGCCAGACGGCGATCCTTATTTTAGTTACTGGTTAGCTTCATTGGTGCCAATTTTTGATCGCGAGAATATTTTGGAAAAAATTTTGGCGAATAATGTTTGGTTGAAAGAACCTTTGCCTAATAGTTTTTCGAGGGCCAGGCATTCGGAAATTTCACCTCGGAGTTTTTGTTTTGGTTTTTTGTCTTATCTTAGTTTTTTTGAAACATGGTTTCGTCAGCTTCAACAAAAATTATTGCCCTGTGAAATTAAAGACGTGGCCAATTTGGATTCAAAGGTGATTATTAATGACCAGATGTTAAAATTTCATACTAACGATCGACGAGTTCATTTCCGAGATGAATGGCAAAAGAAAATTGCCAAAATTTTATGACTCGTGAAAAGTTTGGGAGCTTTTTAACTTATCTTTGTTTATTTCTTCTGCCGTGGCAGACGGTTTGGATTTATGGTTCAATCGGCCCCTCACCCTCCCCTTCGCTGGGCTTCGGTGGAGCAGGCCAACCCTCTCCCGCCGGAGAGGGAGAGTACTGGAAGTTAATGATTTATGCGGTTCAGGTTTTGATTTTTATTGCCGTATTAGTTCGTTGGAAAATAAAAACTTCGGATTCGATTAAGAGTGTTTTGAAAAACGGTTGGTGGTTTTACGGCGCGGTTTTGTTTTCCTGCATTTTTTCAGTCAGTCCGTATCTGTCTCTCGGTTTTTCTTTTCATATTTTATCAGCTTTGCTGTTGTTTTGGCTACTGCTCGACGAACGAATTGAGACCAGAAAAATTATTTGGTTTTTTGTTCTTGGTCTCATCGCCCCATGTCTCCTCGGTTGGTGGCAGGTTTTGAGTGGTACGAGCCCAGGTTCGACTTTATTGGGTTTGGCCGAGCGAGCGGCTTCGATTCCTGGGGTGGCCGTGGTTGAGACGGTTGGTGGACGGTTGATGCGGGCTTATGGCTCGTTCCCGCACCCGAATATTTTTGGCGGGTTTTTGGCGGTGGGGGTTTTAGCGATAATCGGATTTAACGGTTCGAACCGTCCGTTCGGCGATTTTATTTTTATTATCATCGACGTTGGTCGTGACGTTTTCTCGATCGGCTTGGCTGGCGTTAATTGTCGGAATCATTTCATTCTTCATTGCCAGCGCCATCTCCAGAACAAAAATTCCTCGGAATTTTCTACTCGGCCTCACCGTTGCCTCCGTGGCCATTGTTGCCTCCGTTGCCATATTCCACTCGGCAATTTTTACCCGGATGAACGCCACCGATCGCCTCGAAACCAAATCACTCGTCGAGCGCCAGACTGAATATCAAATGATCGGCGAGGTGATAAAAATAAATCCGTTCATCGGCGTCGGGGCAGGGGCTTATACCTTCGCCTTGGCCGAAAAATTTCCCAACCACGATGTTTGGTTTTATCAACCAATGCACAATTCAATTTTATTAATTTTCGCCGAACTCGGGATTGTTGGGTGGTTATTTTTGGTGCGGTTTTTGTGGGCGGTTTTTTTACAGTGCGGTCAATGTGATCGCCGTAGGGGCGAATGGCCATTCTCCCCTACGGTAATGATGATGACCGCAATGATAATTTTATCCATTCTCGACCATTATTTGTGGGGTAGTTGGGCTGGGTTGGGTTTGATGGCGGTGGTTTTGGCGGTGGGTTTGAAAAATTCCCTTCAAAAATTTTAAGATGTTGTCACTCAACAAAAATGTCACATATTGTCGTTCAGCAAACGTGTCATATAGGCGGTAATGGCAACCATGAGCCAGAAACACTGTCAACGAGTATTTAGGTTTTTACAGAGGCTGTTTTGAAGCTAAATTCAAGCTCGAGATCACACTAACCCTCCCATTCTGACGGCCTAAATGTGACATCTTTGCTGAACGCTAGACTGTGACATT
>JAZDHJ010000040.1:0-9735 GCA_043805995.1 Candidatus Uhrbacteria bacterium | reverse complement strand
AAGTTTTTTCACTATATTTTTGCATAAATAAGCAGAGATTATTATTACTTTCTGCTTATATTTTATCACTTTTTATCATTCTTGGCTTGGGGAAAAGTGGATTGTTTTTTGGTTATTCGGGAACAGACCCCATAGGTCTCGTCGTGAGTATTTAAGTCGAATAAAACCTAGGTATTTAAAAGCACTCAAGGAAGAAAAGAGTATTATCCTTAATGAATACTGCTCAGCCACCGGTTTGGTCAGAAAATATGTTATCCGAATTTTATCAGCTAAAGTTTCTGATAAAGATAAGGTTAATCACCTTCGAAAAAAGCGAGAACCGGTTTATGATACTTTTGTCATCATTAAGCTTAAGGAACTCTGGAGACTTATGGATTATCCTTGTGGCCTTCGAATGAAACCGATGATCGGCAAATGGCTCGAAAAGTTAAAAAGTTTCGGTGAAATAACTTTATCTGAGGAAATGGAAAACAAGTTGCTCCAAATATCGGCCTCAACGATTGATCGCAAACTTTGGAAAGCTCGAACCGAAGAACACCGAAAAACTTTTTCAACCACCAAACCTGGAACATTATTAAAGAATCAAATACCTATTCGGACTTCGAGTTGGGAAGAAACACAGATTGGAAATTGTGAGCTCGATACTGTGGCTCACTGTGGTGATTCAGCCTCTGGGTTATTTGCTTTCACCCTTAATATAACCGACATCCTAACCGGTTGGGACGAAGAAGAAACGGTTCTTGGCAAAGGAGAAAAAGGTATCGTTTCAGCCTTGGAAAACATCAAAAAAAGGTTGCCTTTTCCGCTTATGGCCATCGATCCGGACAACGGTGGTGAATTCATCAATCATCACATGGTTAGATTCTGTTTGGAAAATAAGATCGGTTTCACGAGAGGCCGACCATACAAGAAAAATGACAATGCTCATATTGAACAGAAAAATTGGACACATGTCAGAAAAGTTTTTGGTTATTCGAGAATTGAAGATGAAAAAATTATTGAAAAAATGAACGAGTTAAACCGAAATGAAATCAGACTTTATAAAAACTTTTTTCAAGCTAATGTTAAACTCATTGAAAAGAAAAGAATCGGCAAGAACAAGGAAAAAATAAAAAAGGTTCACGACGAAGCCAAGACGCCATACCAAAGAATAATCGACTGTGATCAGGTCGAAGAAACAATAAAGACAAAACTCCGCGAGGTTTATAAAAAACTAAACCCCGCGGAGCTCAAAAGGAACATTGATAACAAGATAAAAATAATTAACAAATTAATATTGGAACAACTAAGAAGAAACCGTCCGATCGGAGAAAAATCTTCTAACCAATAGTTACGTTATTAAATGACGTAACGTATATCCCATGGTTACATTTTTAGATGAGTTGACACGTAGCCAAAGGCCAAAAAACCTGATAAAATAAGGGTATTCTATGCAAACAGCTAAGGATCTTTATGAAAAACCTATTTGTTGATTAAAAATGGCTGGAATTATCAATCAAAAGAAGTAAAATAATAAATACAATATGCAAAAAATTTTTTCTATCTTTTTTCTCTTCGCTTTGCTTATCGGTGCTGGTTGCACCAATGGCGAAGAAGATAATTTAAACGAAACAAAAACCACCGGAAATTATCGCAAGGTCTCAATAACCGGTACAGTAACCACCAGACACAGCGGAGCTATGGATCCAGAAACTTCCGGTTTAGTTGCTTGTTTAGCCACCGGAACTTATGAAATCAATCTTTGGTTTCCAAAAGATGGCGGTCAGGCTTTGAAACAAGATAATAAATTATCAGTTGCCGAAGTTAATTGTCCAAACTTCGGCAACGCTCGAGCTTGCACAACTTCTCTCGCCGATTCAGCCCATGAATTAAAATCTTTTGAAGTCAGTGCCGAACTTTTTCCTAATGCTGTGAAATCCTCTAATGACAATAATCAATCGACCGCCGACCAACTCAATTTCTCTGCTTCGCCTTTATCCAATCCACCAACCACTAACGTAACCATCTGGTGCGAGGGTTCCACACCGAGCACTATTTCCGACTACGGTTCGTTTTACAATCAAACCATCGGACCTTTTGCGATTTCAACTTGGAGTTTAACAACCAAAATCGGCGAGGAACAATTAGCACCATTTTCCAGAGAAGAAATAAGCACTGTTGGCAACCAGCTATCCGACGTCACTTACACGATAAAGGAAGAATGGGTGGTGGAACTTTAAACTAAGAAAAACAAAAAACAGCGGAAAAACCGTTGTTTTTAAAAATCTGAACCAATCCCTAACGTAGCCTTGTCCAACAAGGCGACTTGTCCACCATAGCTTTAAGCGAAAGTGGAAGTGGGATGGTCGGGCTGGCGGGACTCGCCGCCGCCGACGGAGGCCTTTGGCGGGGTTCTGCGCGGGCAGAAAACTCGCGACCCCCTGCTCCCAAAGCAGGCACTCTCACCTATTTTAAAAATTTCAAAAACACACGAGATACTTCTCGTGTGTTTTTGGTCGAGACGGAAAGACCGCTCTCGAACTGACTTTTAACATAATACAAACTCTCGACGACTACATCAAGGTCAACGCACGGATGCGTGAACTTGTGGCGTGGAAACCTAACCATCTCAACATCCCCGCCTATACAATCGCTTTATAGCGCGGTAAAATCAAGGAAATAAACAAAAACTTTTATGCAATTCAAAGACAATCAAACCGAGGCCGCCAATCAACTCGCAAAACCTCCAGCTCCAGCAACTCCCAAACCGGCGGGAGACGACGGCATGGTCGTTACTTTACCGACTGGCCAACGCATCGAACTTGGCGAAAATAGCCGACAAACCAAGATCATCGATCCAAAGAAGACATGACTTGAACTGATATGCTTGAACCGGAAATAAAAGAACGGTTTGTTGAGTTACGATCACAAGGTATGAGTTTTTCAACCATTGCCGAGCGTCTTTGTGTTGCCAAAAGCACCCTGATTGACTGGAGCAAAGAGTTTCAAGAAGACATCAAAAACTTTCGGCAAATTCACCTTGAAGCAATGCGAGAAAAATATCGTGTTGGTTTTGAACGAAGGATCGAACTTTTTGGCCAACAACTCCAAACCATTGAAACCGAACTTTCAAAGCGTGATCTGACCCAACTCCCAACCGAACGCCTGATTGATTTGCTTTTGAAGTTTGGGAGAGAGCTGAAAACCGACGATGTCCCGCTAACTTTTTGTCAAAAAAGCAGTGGTTTTGATCTTGACCTTGATCGAATTAGCGTCTCCAAGTGGGAGGCATAACTAAAAACCGACCGTTTCCATACCAAAACCGACCGCTTTTTGAGGCGGTCGGTTTGATTGTTTGATTTTATAATCAAGTTTTTGTTCTAAAAAACAAGAGCACACCCGACGAGGCGAAGGCCGAGTGGGCTCTTGCCTCGCACGGATGTGCGAGCTATTTGGCGAGGCATTCCTCGCCTTCGATTTGGTCTTCCCCTTTCTTGCCACAGTGGATGCAGTGCATTGGATTGGTGGCACTATAGGGGCCGAGATTCGGGCAATGGCGTCTCTTCATGCCGCGACGATCGTTGCTTGCCTCGACACGAAAAAGTGCGGCCTCCAAGGGTCTGCCAGCAAGTTGATGACGTGCAGAAACGGCCATCATGGGGTCGTAGTCGGGGTTCGGGTTTGTGCTCCGCACAGCACCGCTTGCCTGCCACCTCAGCCACTGGAAACGAGAACGAACTTTTGAACGGTTCATCGAAAAACTTTCCGTGAAGGTCGGCTGTCCCTGCCGTAGGGGTCTGAAATGACAATATAAAATACCACAAAAACACCATTTTGTCAATAGCCAAAGGCCAAAAAACCTGATAAAATAAGGGTATTCTATGCAAACAGCCAAAGATCTTTATGACGCTCTCGTGGCGTTTCATAAGCCGGAAGATATAGGAAAAGTGGATATTAAAACACTTCGTTTTGTGCTTTATGCCCGCAAATCGAGCACTTCCGATGAACGACAAGAGCGGAGTATTCCCGATCAACTCTTGGATTGTTTTGATGCGGCGAAACACCTTGAGATCCCGATTGAAAATATCAAAGTCATCAAAGAACAAGAAAGCGCCAAAGAGCCAGACATCCGTCCGCTTTTTGCGGCTATGATTGAAGACATTAAACGCGGAAAATACGACGCGATTTTAACATGGCATCCAGACCGTCTGGCTCGCAATATGATCGACGCCGGAAAAGTTATTGATCTGCTCGACAAAAAGATAATCAAAAACCTATCGTTCGCGACTTTTTCTTTTGAAGACACGCCAATGGGCAAAATGCTTCTTGGCATCTCGTTCGTGCTCTCAAAGCAATACAGCGACCATTTAAGCGAAGTCGTTACCCGTGGCCAGCGTAGAGCGCTCGAGGAGGGCAAGAGCATCCACACGGCCAAGCACGGCTATTACAAAGACCCGAACGGCTACCTGCGACCAGATGGGGAGTATTGGGTTTTGGTTAAACGGGCTTTCGCCCTTCGAGCTGAAGGCAAGACACAAGAAGAGGTGGCGGAGTTTATGAATAAAAACCACTACACTCGCGCACCGTCCGGCGACAAACCGCGAGTGCCTTATTGCATGACCGTCAACAAAGTGTCTGTCATGCTTCGCGATCCGACTTATGCCGGCGTGCACATGTACGGAAATGTTATTGTGAATTTCACGGAACTTTTTGATTTTGAACCGGCTGTTTCAGTGGACACTTTTCTCTCGATCAATCAACTTTCCGACATCGGGGCGGCCTGCAAAATGGTTAAGCCGATGAAAAAGAAACAAGCCACCAAAGCGGATTTTCTTCGCGGTCTTGTTGTTTGTTCGTTTTGCCATAAACCAATGTCGTCGGGCATTGTCGGCAAAAAGAATAAACCCAAGGGCACAGACGGCATTTATTACTATCGTTGTGAAACCAAGGGGTGCGAACGTAAAAAGAAATCGCTCCGCGCCCGTGTCGTGATGCAGTTTGTCCTTGATTTTTTTGAAGAATACTTTTTTGCAACTGAAAATAACTATAAACATTTTTGCAAAACTATTGCCGAAGAAAGCGAAAAAACTCGTGAAGGGCTTAACAGTCAACTTATGAGTTTGCGTCGTGCCTTAACCGAAAACGAAAAAACCAAGGAACGAATAAAAACCCTGCTTTTACAAAACGACCAAACCATTATCGAACACTTCAAAGGCGACATGACAAAAACCGAACAAGAGGCCTTAAATATCATCAAAGAAATAAACAAAACCGAGGATCTTTTAGCGAAGTCAAAGGAAGCTCCTTTTACTTATGAAACTTTTCTCGAACTCTTCACAAATACCGCAAAAACATTGAGGGAAAACGACGACATAACATATCGAGATAAAACCATCCGTTTATTCTTCTCGAACTTTGTCGTAGATAACGAAAAAGTCGCTAGTTATAGCTTACAACAGCCATTTAGCGACTTCCTAAAAACTGGTGATTTCTTGAATGGTCGGGCTGGCGGGACTCGAACTCGCGACCTCCTGCTCCCAAAGCAGGCGCTCTAACCTACTGAGCTACAACCCGGTGTTTTGTTGGGGGGATGGATTTGGGGCGTTTAGGCGTTGTAGGGCGTTAGGGGCATGGAAAATTTTCTATAAGAAATAAAATTCCTTGCCTTAATGCCCTTCAATGCCCCTGACCCAATCCCTTAATGCCCCTTAGACATTCCCGATTATACACACAAACCCATTTTTTGGCAACTATTTACACTTCATTCGCCAAGTTGACCTTTTGGTGATTTTTGGCTAAAATAGCCAGGTAATTATGTGGAAAAAAATTCTCACAATTTGCGTCTTGTCTCTTCTGATTTCACCGGTTTTTTGTTTGGCCTCGGAATCGTTTAAACCAGGCACGGATGAATATCTAAAGGCTGGCGGGTTGACCGAAGAACAGCTTACAGCCGACGTTTCTACCGAAGACCGTGAACCATTCATTAGCGCCTCGGGCGAAACCTCAGCAACTGACCCAACCGGCGACGTTTTAAGCCGCTCAGGTACTCATCCAGGTATAAACTTCGGTTGGGGTGATCTTACCGAAGCCTCGCTAAAAAAAGATGAAACTAAACAGTGTTGGGACTTCAGTCTAAAAGTTGCCGAACAAATTCCTTCAGCCGCTCCTTGGCAAGCCAATTATCTTCTCTACATCGACAGTGACGGAAAAATCGACAACAACACACCAATTGGTGTCCGAATAAATACTGATTACGAAATCTCCATTAAATACGAGGCCGAGAAAAGCAAATGGTCGGCCGATCTACGTTGGTATAATCCAGAACCTGATTTTTGGGCGGTCAACAAAGAAACCGCTTCAACTTTTGAATTCAAAAACGACAGTTTGTCGATTTGCGTTCCCTTCACTGAAATCTCAACCGACATTGTTCCAACCTGGCGAGTAGCCGCCGTCATCAGTGATGGTCAAAACACTCAGGTTGATGTAGCTCCGGGCGTTGGTTTCCCGCCACCAAAGGGTGAAACTTACCCGACCTGGGGAACCAACAATTCAGACTCGACAAATTTTACATCTTTGATAAACTGGCGTTCGTTGGTTATCGTCGGTGGAATTGCCGCACTTATTGGTTTGATAAAATTGGTGTTTTGGTTGATTGGAAAGAAATCAGCCCCCGTCGCATCTTCCTCTATACGCGATGTATAATGGAGGGAGAAAAAATAAAAACCCAATTTTGAGATTTGGAAATTGGTATTTGGAATTTCAACCCGCGGGCATCGTATAACGGTTCATTATCTCAGTTTTCCAAACTGATGATACGGGTTCGACTCCCGTTGCCCGCTCCATCGCATTAAAGGATTCTGTTTATCTAGGGTTCTACATTCTGATTTAGGCTGGTTTTTATCGAAGTTCTATTGTTAATCAACATACGCCTTTAACGCGATGGTTCGAGTCAATGAAGGCTTCTGTTTATCTATGGCTCTGCATTCTGGTTTAGGTTGGTTTTTATCGGAGTCCTGCTGTTAATCAACATATGCCTTTAACGCGATTGGTTCAACGATAATTTTAATCCCGCTTTGGCGGGTTTTTTAAAACTAGTAAAAACTCGAGGTTTTTGGTAAACTTTCGATGAATTTATGAAATTACTCGAGGAACTAAATGAAATCTCGCGGGGCATGAAGAGCACTTTGTCTTTTCTGGCCAAAAAGGAGAAAATCAACCTTTTTGTGGCCACAATTTTAATGTTTTTGGCCGGTGCTTTAGTTAACCTGCCAGCGGTAATCTTGGGAAAATTTGTCGATCAAATTATTGATTTGAAAAATCCAAATTTTTCGCTAGCCCTACCCTTCCTAGGCATAATTATCGTCATCGTCCTTTTAAAAGAAGCTCTAACGATCATCCGAAAATATCTCGTTGAAAATATTGCCACTCAAACCGAAAAAAAATTAACTGTGCAGGTGGTTGGCCATTTATTAAAAACTGATCTTGGTGAGTTTATTAACAAATATCAAATTGGCGCTTTGCACGGAAGAATTTTTCGTTCAATTCAAGGTTTGGTTAAATTGATAAAACTGGGTTTCTTGGATTTTTTTCCAACTTTTTTCGCCGCCTTGGCCGCCTTAGCCATTGCTTTCTATCAAAAACCGGCCCTGGCTTCGTTTATGATTCTGGTTATTCCGGTTGGCTTATTTATTGTCATAAAACAGATCTCTTCGCAAAAAGGTATCAGAGTTTCACTACTCAGAGGCAAGGAGAAAATCGATGGTCGGGTGGTTGAAATGATGGGTGGACTGGAAACCATTAGAGTCGCCAATACCGCCGACCTGGAAATTAAAAAAATTGAAACTATCGCCGAGGGCTTAAGAAAAATCGAAATCAAACATCACGTTTACATGATGTTTTACGATGCGGCCAAATATTTAAACGAAACATTCTTCTACATTTTAGTAATCAGCCTAGCCATCTATTTTGCTCTGAACGGCCTAATCACCAAAGGCGACATTTTGACTTACTCTATACTTTTCATGAGTATTGTCACACCGCTCGCCACCATTCACCGAATTCTCGATGAAGCCCATGAAAGCGCCCTTCGAGTTCAAGACTTAAACGATTTGATAAACCAACCTCTGGATCAATCCTTTAAAGTCGAGACTGGCGATGGGACAACTGAAACAAATCTGGTTTTGGAAATAAAAAATCTCTCGTTTGTTTATCCTGGGAAAACCGAAACAGTTCTTAAAAACATAAATCTCAAAATAAAAAGCGGCGAAAAAATCGGTATTGCCGGGGCTTCGGGCTGCGGTAAATCAACTCTCGTAAAAATTATTTTAAGACTGGTCCACAATTATTCCGGTTCAATAAACTTCCTCGGAAAAAATCTCAATTCGCTTTCCAGAGAAACAATAGCTGAAAAAATCGCTTATATTCCCCAAAAAACCTACGTCTTTTCCGGCACCATAAAAGAAAACGTTTTATACGGCATCAAAAAAACCACCGAAGACAAAAAAATTATCGAAGCTTTAAAGGAAGCTAATATCTACGATGAGGTAATAAATAATCTTGGCGGCTTAGATGGTATTGTAACCGAAAACGGCAACAATTTAAGTGGCGGCCAAAAACAAAGATTGGCTTTGGCTCGACTTATTTTATTGTCACCCGAGGTCCTCATCTTTGATGAAGCCACCTCGGCCCTCGATAACACCAACGAAATGATTATCCAAAATAATCTGGAAAAACTTTTTGCTGACAAAACCATAATCACTATTGCTCACCGTCTAACCACTTTAAAAAACTCCGATCGAATCTTAGTTTTTGCGGCCGGAGAAATTGTTCAAGCAGGCGGCTTCCAACAGCTCGCCGAAACCGATGGTTTATTTAAACAATTTTTGGCCCACGCGAAAGAGAAATAATTATGTCACCAAAAACTCTCATCTTCGATTTTGACGGCACGCTGGCTGACACTCTCGACGCCGCCGTTAAAATTTACAACGACCTGGCACCAAAATTTCATTGTCGAACAATAAATTTGGCGGATAAAGAAGAACTTAGAAACAAAAGACCGCAAGAACTTTTTAAAATTTTCGGCATCGCTTGGTTCAAGTTACCTTTTTTACTTTTCAAAATTCAAAAAGAACTCCATAAACAAATCGAAACAATCAAACCGACCGAGAACATTGTTGAAACTTTAAAATCTCTCAAAACCCTCGGATTTAATTTAGGTATCCTCACTTCCAATACCAAAGAAAACGTCGCGGCTTTTCTAATCAAAAATGATTTGACCAATATTTTTGACTTCATTCATTCGGACAGAAACTTTTTTGGTAAACACAAAGCCATGAGCCATTGTTTAAAAAATCAAAATCTCTCAACCGATTCCGTTATCTACATTGGCGACGAGACTCGCGATATTGAAGCGGCCAAAAAAGCCAATCTCAAAATCATTGCCGTTAGTTGGGGATTTAATAGCCAAGAAGCTCTAATCAGAACCGAACCAGATGGCATAGTTGATAAGCCAGAAGAGTTATTAAAAACCTTAGAAAAAATTTAATTGTTTTATTTCTTGAATTTTGGTAATGTCGTCTAGAAGATGCTTCGACACTCGTCACTTCCCCCACCCCTTACCCCTCGGCCATAGCCCTCGGGCGGGATCATACGCAATTTAACCAATTCTCCTAAATACCCTACAATGTGATTAGTCCGACTTTAACTAATTACCAGTATGCCTAATAATGAATTCAAAACATTGGAATTAATTTTTCC
>JAZDHJ010000039.1:0-2941 GCA_043805995.1 Candidatus Uhrbacteria bacterium | reverse complement strand
ATAATGAATTTCTTCGGTTGATTTTACTTTTGGTGTTTCCTTGATAAAGGCGACAAAAACAGCCGAAAGAAGAAGCGGAATCACGGAAAATATTATTGCCCAATCCAAATTATAGTAGGCAATAAAACCACCTAAAATTGTTGAGACGGCCAAGGCAATATGAAAAAAGGTTTTCTTTTTTCCCAGCACTTTTTCATATTCGTTTTCTTTCTTAAATACAACCAGTTCGTCATACAACAAAGATTCGGCCGTCCCAGAAACAAACGAACTTCCAATGCTCCAGAACAAAAAACCTAGAGCATAAAGATAAAAATTACCATCGGCTAAAAACCAGGCCACAAAACAAAAAGATTTAGCCAATGGAGCAATCATCAGCATTTTCTTACGACTCCAATAATCAGCTAAAGCGCCGGAAGGAACTTCGAACAGCATGGCCGTTAAAGCCCACCATGAAAGAATCATCGAAATTTGAAAAACCGAAAGACCGCGAACACTAAAAAACAAATTATAAATTGCGTAAGCAAAAACAAAATCGTATAAAGACGAACTTATTAAATAATTTCGAATAAATGATTTATAGTTTTGGGTTGCCATATTTGATAATTTTCGTTTACCGCACTATCAATAATCATAGGAATCATTAAATCATTTTCCCGCCGGCATAGGATTTCCTCCTTCGCTCGCGACGAGCTACGGAAGGACAGGTTGGCGGGATCCCGTCAAAGGCCTCCGACGGCGGGATAATCAAGGTTCAAGACAATAATCCGATACAACGATTCCTCGCCAAAAGTTTCTATTAACTCGATACCCAAACCGAGATTTTTTAATTTATCGTTATTCAAATAAGCCAAATCGATTTGTGGAAAAGTGATGCCGTAATAATACAATGGAGCGCGCAAAGCGATGCGCGGCAGCAAATCGTAAGTTGCTTCGTCGCGCAAAGGATAACGAACACGGCGATCGGGAAAAAATAATTTATCGGCTCGATCAACCACAATCACCGCGTTCGCTTCGGTCAATTGCAAGACCCACTCATGGGTATTGGCGACCTCGACCAAACGAGTTCGCATGGGCCAGAGACTGTCATCTGAAGCGAAGAAAACAGCGTGGGTACTGAGCCCAAAAAAAACCAAAAAACAAACCACTGAAATCATTACCCGTTTTTTTTGGACAAATGGCAAAACGGTTAAATTAGCCACCGCTGTGGCGATAAGTGGCGTCAACAAAACAAAAACCGGCAACCAATAACGAATATAAGAATTACCAATCGTCACAGCCGACTTGTCCGGATTATCAAAAATTGACCAACTACCATAAACCAAACCGAGCCAGATTGCCGAAACCGCCAAAACCGCAAAATAACACCAGCGCCAACTTCGTTTTTCGTCCTTTAGGACTCGTCGCGGCCAAACTAAAACCAAACCGATAATGGCGGGAATCGTTAGCCACCAGAACATTAGAAAACCGTAATTAAGAATATTCTTCGCCGCGGTTCGGGGGTGGAGACCGAAGGGGAGGAGGGGGACAGTGGAGGAGCTGGAAAGGCTTGAAAGGCTGGAGGGGCTATCGGATTGATCCTCTTGAACACTCTGAACGTTTTGAACCACCGCCGGAGAAACCGTATAGCCAGTCTTCCACGGAGCGCCGTACAGAGAATTGTTAAAAAACAAAAATGGCAGCATGGCGATGGCTGATGAGACAAAAAATAAAACTACTGATTTCCAAGAAAGATATTTTCTCAAAATTATCAAACTGAAAAAGATGACTGGAGTCAACCAAAGAACTTCAAAAGTTCGAACCCATAAAGCTAAGGCAAAAAATCCGCCGGCTAAAATCAAATCTAACCAACCAATTTTTTTTTGCCAAAATTTAATCGGCTGAATGAGCAAAAAGAAAACAGAAAAAATCAGCAACGAGACAAACAAAACATTGGGCATGAGTGGCCGAGCTGACCAATACCACCAGGCTGGAAAAATCAAAAGTAGCAAAGCTGATAGCAAACCGATTCGTCGATCAAATAAACGTCGAGTTATGGCATACCAGGCAAAAACTGCCAGGATGGCAAAAAGTGGTGTCCAAAACGGCAAACTCCAATTTCCAAAAAGCCAAATAAGACAACCAAACAAAATTGGCAGACCTAAAAAACCGATCGGCAGCAATCGGCCTTCGACCGAAATAATACTCCGAGGATATAAAACATCACCCAAAACTGCATTGAGGGATTCAAAAGAATACAGTTTGCCCTGAGTCGCCAAAGTCTCAGAAAAAAAAGCATTAGCTGTTTCGTCGGGCGAGGAAAAAACCGGACTTATAAAAGACAAAATTTGCGTGGAACAAAAAAACAGCAAACTGGCTACCGCAAGCATGATTAAATCGCGTCGGGTTTCAGATACCATAAGAAAGCAAACTCAAAACCGCAAAAAGAATCGCCAAAGTAAATGTACCAATAGAAACACTTCGGAATAAATCAAAGTCCACCCAAAGAGAAATTAATAAAAACATGACGCCGATTACCTGCAAAACCATTTTAATTTTTCCAAAGATATTCGCGCTGACATAAAGACCGTTACGTTTACGCAAAAAGCCGCCGATGATTATTACCAATTCAAAAAATAAAATCATTAAGCCGAAGAACAAGCCAATATACTTAATGACAAAAAACAAAACCACCAATCCGATAAGCAATTTATCGGCCACTGGATCAGCCAGAGTCCCCCATTCGGTAATTTGTTTACGAACGCGAGCCAGTGAACCGTCAAGCGCATCGGTCAAAGCGGCAAAAAGAAAAAGTGGTACACCGATGTAATATTGTTCGGAAAGCAAAAACCACAAAACAAAAGGCGTTAAAGCAAAACGAAAAATGGTTATGTGGTTTGGCAAAATAAAACGCGGCACCAAAGGCAGAACAGCATATTTCATTAAATGATCATGCGGAAACAAC
>JAZDHJ010000038.1:0-11893 GCA_043805995.1 Candidatus Uhrbacteria bacterium | reverse complement strand
CGAGTACTTCGGTGTTGATACAATGACAGAGCTAAAGCATCCAGTTCAGAAATTTTTCTTGGTCGACCTTTGGCTGGAGACGTTTCTTTAACCAGCTTGAATTGTTGACATAATTGTGTGGCAACGACTTGAAGTTTTTTGAATATTTTTGATGACATATTCAAGACACTAGTCGTTTATAAAATACACCTTATCGGTGTCTTTTATATTTTATCAAATTTGTCAAAAGCTGTCTGTTTTTGGAGTTTCGTAATTCACAGCGTAGAGACCTTCGAGCCATTCTATGGCATCGACTATGGCCACTCCTTGATCAAGAGCGCCATCATTAAAATTAGTGTGTCCCTCGAGCAACAGGCGGAGGACCCGACACACGAGATCTGTCTCGAGTTGTTTTATGGCTCCGCATTTTGGATCTTTAGCATGAGCCCTTTTGGCCGCCTCGACCGTCTCGTGCGCAGTTTGAAGATCACACATTTCAGGAATCAGTCTGTGGTTCATCATGTCTCCTTTTTGGCAAGTGGCCATTTCTGACAAGAAAATAGCCTTTTTTGCGGTTGCGAAAGAACATATCAACTTAGCAGAAAAAAAGTTAAGCGTCAAGACGGGTGTCGTCGTCCCTGGTTTTGTGTGTAAAGGTTTTATGTATGGTTTTGTTAGGCTGTTTTTGTAAAAAAAAACGCCAGGGCTGTTCGCCGGGGCGCAAGGTTAGGGTGCGGGGTTTTAGTGCGAATGCGTGGCCGGCTTGATGCTTCTGATAATGGCCACGAGCCTGGCGCCGCTCGCAGTCGTCGCTATCGGGAAATAGTTGGCTATCCCCCTTTTCTTCCTAAGGGTCGACAAGCAGATCAGCCCGTAGTCCTGCAGTTTTTTCAGAAGGTGAGCCTTTGGCAGGTTTCTTCGTAGTCCTAGGAAGGGCTTGGCCTTTCCATCGTGAACGGCCACGAGGAGTTTTCTCGCCCGAGGGTCGGCAAGAATCAACATCTCCTTGGCTGCCGATGTGATGATGATCCCATCTTCCATTTGGTTGAGGAGCATGGTGAGCCTGACAACGACCTCCTTTTTGTCTTCTCCCTCCATATTCCTGAGCCAGTCGAGAGTATCAACAATGGCCAAACCCAGATCGTGGTTTTCTGCTACTCCAACAGGCTCCCGGAGCAGATAGTGGAGAACCATGCTTTGGAGAAGTTTTTCAAGCTGCCTAATAGCTCCACATTTTGGGTTTTTCTCAAAGGCCTTTTTGGCCGCCTCGAAGGCTTGTTGTGCTGTGAATGCGTCGAGGATTCCAGGAATCATTCTTTCGGTCATCAAATCTCCTTTTTTTCGATCGTGAAAGATCATGCCAACTTAGCAGAAAAAAAGTTAAGCGTCAAGGTAGATGAATCTCTTTTTTATTTTGTTTAAAAAAATAGTATAATTACAAAACAAATAAATCTTAAATAATTTTATGTCCAAAAAAGCTATTGGTGCGTTTTTAATGGTTGGTCCTTTTGGTCTGTTGGTTTTAACTCTGGCCCTCTATGCAATTTCCTCGTTTGTCCTAACCGCCGTCGGCGGCCAAAATGTCCTAATTGTGGCCAGTGTAATTCGTATAGTTTTAGGTTTGGTTGGCTTTGTTAGTGTGGTTGGTATTGTTCCGTGCTTTATTATTGGGTTGGTGATGGTTTTGAAGAAATAGAACGCTGTCATTCCAAGCTTGCTTTGTCAGATAAAAAACCATCGGTTTTGCAACCGGTGGTTTTTTATTAGGAAAACTCTACTAATTTATATTATTGGCTCGAAGGAAAACTCTTGAACATAAAGATCCGTCTTTTGCCGATTTTTTTAAGTCGCTAGGATCGTTTGTCCACTTTTGTTCAATGTATTGTGTTGTTCCAGTAAAGTCTTGAGGAACTTTAGGTTTGCCATTAATTATTTTTACCTCATAATCTCGCAATACTAGAACGTACTTTCCTCGATCGATAGTATCTTCTCCGAGATTTTTAATAATTTCAATATCAACACCAAGTTTTATTTTTGCGGCTCGTTTTGCTGTGTCTTCCCACTTTTCGTCAGCATCTTTTTTTGAAGTAGCAGGGAAACCCCAATAGCCAGGCAGGCTTTTATCGTTTTCAGGACGCCTTACAAGCAGATATTTTGAACGGTCGGGGTTATAGATAACTAAGGCTACAGAATATGTTATTGGTTTCTCCTTGTTCATAATTTTGATAATTATTTTTAAGACTAATAGTTTTTTTATTTCCATTCGTGTAACACAAATTTTTACTTTTACTTCAAAAACTCCAACTCCACCTTGTAAACATTCCCATTCCCAAGGAGATAAATTACCTTGCCAGCCTCATCGACTACAAAGTCTTCGAGGTTGTTGAATGAGGAACTGTGATATTGAGCTTTTAAGAGGCCGGATTCTTTTTCGTAAACAACCACTCTTTGTCCGGCTTGATCGAGGACGTAGAGATAACTGCTGTCGACCGAGGCCCAGATTTTTGTGGCTGAAGTTAGTTCTGGTTCAACCGAACCTTGCGACCAAGCCACATCGCGGCCGCCGACGAAGCGGAGGATTTTGCCGTTTGATCGGAGAACGAAAACGGTGCCATCGACGGCGAGCGAGACGGCATCGACGAGTTCGTTGATTGGGGATTTTATCCAACTGGTTTGGCTGCCAAGTTCCAGTCCGGTGCGAGTGAATTTGTATATTTGTGAGGTGAGACCAGTGCCAGGGGAGAGGACATAGAGGCGGTCGGCGTAAGCGTAAAGGTCGACCCATTTTTCACCGGTTGGGGCCGAGGCGGCGGCTTTGATGGTTTTGTTTGCGACATCGAATAAGTTTACAGTTGGGTTTGTTTGGTTATCGAGGAAAGCAATGATCCCGCCGTCGAAAGTGAATTTGGTGGCCCGGCCAAAATCACCGCTGGCGATTTGATCGAAAGATTTGTTGGATTTATTTAATTGAAAAAGATTGTTGCTGTCACTGCCAGCATAAATTTCACCGTCGACTAAAGTTAGAGTTCGAAGATTTGGTTGTTCGGCCGTTTTGCTGGCTAAGACTTCGGGGTTTTCGATTTCAGTGATTTTGCGCAAACCATTGGCTGTAGTTTCCAGCTCGGAGCGAACCTTATCGATTCTTGATTGATTTTCTTCATTGTCGGTGACGATAGCCTCGAGAGCGGTTTTGGCTTGGTTTAAAATATTTTTGGCTTTCGTTTCATCCTTATAAATGAGAGCGCTTTCGGCCGCATCGTGGAGAGATTCAACTTTGGTGATGGCCGATTCGAAAGCAGCCCGTTCCTCACTAGCTTGGTGACCGCGGGAAATAAGCAGAACACTGAAAATTATGACGATAATAACGGCCACAGCGGCAAGTAGTAGATATTTGCTGGTTTTTGGTAGGCGGCCGAGTTTTTGACGGACTAGGAAAGTGCTATTGGAAAGACGTGAAGTGGCGGAGGTAAAAATTTCTTTGCGATCCGAGGAAATTAAGCGACGTCCAAGATTTAATATCCAAAGAACCAAGTCGCGCAGCATGAAAAAAACTACGACTACCGAGCTAATAATAAGACGAGTTAAATTTCTAGCCAAACGCCAGACGATTCTTTGATCTTTGAAAAAAGTAAAAAGCCAAAAAAAGAAGGTTTTAAAAAATGTTGGTTTTTGGTCAGAAAGCACGCGTTTGGTTTGTTCACGCGAGGCTTGCAGTTGTTTGATGGAGGCTGGAGCGGAAACTTGCGAACGTTCCTCATCGCTTGAGCCAACTTTTAAAATAGAGAGAGATAAATCGGTTTCCAGCGGGAAGTACTGGCGAAGTTTTACGGCCGCACTTTGGGGTGGTAGGGTAGCAAGGAGCGAATGTAATTCTTCCGGCGGCATTTCTTGTTGTAAATCGTGATTGCAGATACAGAAGATATCACCAGGATTTAGTGTGCCATCCAGCACCACGACAAAAAGCTTTTGCCAATTGGCGCCAGCTTGTTCGTTTTGAATGCTCCTGGCCAGGTTGAAGACTTGATAGCGACCCTCGGGAAGTTTGTGAAGAAAAATGGCCACCAATTCTCCGGTGCCCGAAATATACATGGTATTGTCGACAGCTAGGCCGACTACGGCGTTTAGGTGTTCAACCGGAAAGGCTTCCATTTCATTTGAACGATTGGCGATTTCTTCGTTTATAACTTCAAGCGTTTGTTCGAAGCAGCGAGATATGCTGGTGCTTTCTTGAAGGGTGGTCGCTAAATGACCGAAACGGTCACGAACAATTTCGGCCACGGTTTGGGCAAAAGCCGAGCGACTTTTGGCCTCGAGCACGCCAAAGACAAAGCCGTTGCGGTTTTCCACCGGCCAAGTAAAGGCGGCGGCCGTTTCCCGGCCATTTTCACGGTTTTCCTCAATCACCGCGGTTTTTAACAATAATTTTTCTTCTGCCATATATAAGGTTTGCTCTTTCCGGTAGTTTTCTAGTATATTATACCTTAGAGGGAAACCCTGGCAATGCAACTTTTGCCCAGGTTGAGAGTGGAGGATATAAAATATGTCTACATCCAGTTTCCGTATCGAACAATTGTTTGGTTCAAAAACCCGAGCCAGACTTTTGGCGCTATTTTTAGAAAATCCCGAACAGTCATTTTTTGTTCGCGAATTAACCAGAAAGATCGATGCTCAGCTAAATTCTGTTCGTCGTGAACTTCAGAATCTTATTGAGTTGGGTTTGGTGGTTGAAAGTACCGACCAAGTCAGTCTTAAAAGTAAAACACTTTCTGAAAGAAAAAAGTTTTATCTCGTGAACACCAATTTTCTTTTGTTTCATGATTTGCGCAATCTGTTTCGTAAAATTCAAATTCTTTTGAAACAAAGTTTGGTTCAAGAAATTCAGTCGCGTGGCGATGTTGATCTCTTAGTCTTCACCGGACGGTTTGTGGATAATCCAAATGTCCAAACCGATATTTTAATTGTTGGCAGCATCGATCAAAAAACTTTACAGAAAGTGGTTAGCGAGTTTGAAACCGAACTCGGCTACGAAATAAATTATACTTTAATGCCTAAGGAGGAATTTTTATACCGTCGTCAAATTACCGATCGTTTTTTGTTTTCGATCCTGGAAGGCGAAAAAGTGGTTATGGTCGATAAACTTAAGGTTACTGCTCAGCCGACTGTAGCCGAAAAAATTGAGAAATAATAGGACTTCCTAATTTGGCGCATAACTTCGTCAAAACCTGAATTTTTTTGTTCAACGTATGTTGATACGTTTCACAAAAAAATTCAGGCTTTTCCTCGTTCTGCATCCAAATAAGAAAGTCCTAACTAAATAACATGTTTCTTTTCTTGGCGGCTCAAGATATTAAGCGTATGTCAGCCGGTCTTCTGGACTCAGAGGGTCGTCTTCTTTCTTTTCAAAATTTTGAAACTTCGCCAGAACTTTATTTGTTTACGATTTCGGAATTTTTACGTGATCATTTGGCTTCGCTTGAATCTTTGGAAGGTTTGGTAGTGGTTTCCGGCCCAGGTTCGTTTACTTCAACTCGAATTATGGTGACCATCGCTAACGCGCTGAGTTTTGCTAAAGATTTACCAATCGTTGGGGTCGAAAATAGCGCTCGTTTGAGCGGGGAAGAACTAATAAGAGATTTTGGTAAAGATTGGGTCAAAAAACTAAGTAAAAAATTTATCAGTCCAGTTTACGACCGACCGCCGAATATTACGGTTAAAGTCGTTTGAGAATTTTTAAATCACGCGGCCACCCTTCGCTTGCGCCGAGCTACGGCGTGGCAAGCGAGATCCTTCTTTGGCTCAGGATGACAGAATACAAAGAAATAAAAATTCCTTAATTAAATAATTCGATAATTCAATAATTTTGAAATTTCCACCAGATATGCCTACTTTTTCCATTCTTCAAGATTCATTCTTGGAACTTTGGCAAGGCTTGATTGCTTTCTTGCCGCAATTTACCGGGGCCTTACTCGTTTTTGTTTTTGGTCTGATTATGGCTTTGGTTTTGCAACGCGTGGTCGAGAAAGTTATTAAAATTCTGAAAATTGATGATCTGGCCAAAAAATTTGAAGTGCCCCAGATGTTTGAAAAATACGGTTTACATTTTAGTATCGGAAAATTACTTGGTTGGATCATTAAGTGGTTTTTGATTGTTTTGGCACTCATCGCAGCCACCGATATTCTTGGTTGGGATCAGGTGACAGATTATTTGAAACAAATTGTTTTGTATTTACCAAACGTCATCATTGCGGTCATCATGTTGTTCTTCGGCACTGTCCTCGCCAATTTTGTTTATAAGATTGTAAAATCAGCTGTCACGGCCGCCAAATTATCCTCGTCCGATTTCTTAGCCAGCCTAGCTCGTTGGTCAATTTTGGTGTTCGCTTTCATGGCCGCCTTAATCCAACTGCAAATCGCCGAAGAACTTATTCGAGTTTTATTCACCGGTTTTGTCGCCATGCTGGCTTTAGCTGGTGGTTTGGCTTTCGGTTTAGGTGGACGCGAACATGCGGCTAAGGTTTTGGATAAGCTTAAAAAGGATATCTCAAACGAATAGTTTTTTATGACCAAAGATTCAATATCTAGTGATCGTGGTGAATCATTTTCGGTTGAAAAGGATTTAATGGTCGAAGCAAAGCAAGAGAGAGCAAAAAAGAAGATTATTGAAGATTTTTTTGGAGACGCTGATCACCAAAAAGAAGAATTTCTAAAATCTTTTGATGAAGCCGCCCAAGGTCAGGTTTTAAGACGAATCTCAACCTCGATTCCCGTTAGCGAATTGAACGATTATTTAGGAGAGATTTTGAAACTCGTTTTGATTATTCCTGAACCACCAACAGTAAAGGAGTTTGTCGATTCATGTTTTTATGTTAATTCTCTTGAAGCGGCCAAAAGTTTAGTGATTTTGGGAGAAAAATGGAACCAAGAATTCTTGTCTGATGAGGTTGACGAAAACGAAAAAAAAGAAAGAGTCATGGCGTTTAAAGTTTTAGTTCCCGATATTTCCGGAACCAGTGATTTTCCACCAGTAAACAGGTCAAGAAAAAACCTTGATGATTTTGGAGAAGCTGTACTTGAAATTTATCGTTTTGTGTTTGGTTTGGATAAAAGTTTTGACCGTAGAATTTCTACTCATTTTTTAGGCTTGGCAAAGATGCTTTTTTCAGCCAGAGGTGATCTTCAGGAAACCTTATTGTTTCTTGACATCTTTAAAGCTGTGGCAAAAGAGTCCGATGCTAGGGCTGTTGATTCCTTTGTTTATGCTTGTGGAAAATACGCTTTGAACCAGGGTTTAGATAAAAATAAAACCGAGGGTTTGATAACAAAGATGTGGCCAGCTGTATTAAATCATGATCCGCAAGTTCAAATTTTTTTAGATAAAACTAATAATATATGGGGGACAAAAGGTAATTTTGGTATAGCTGATTTTATTTGTCACACTTATGCCAGTGAAGTTGACCCACCACATTTAAACGAGCTTATGTTAGTAATCAGAGAAATTCCAACCACTGAATTTTCTCGGTTTGAGCAAAATCGTTTAGATGGTTTGGCTTTAAATAATGGTTTTGAAAATAGACGATCTGGGTTGGGGAATCTGCGTGATTTTATTCACGACCAAAGACCTTTTGTTCATGAATTAATTTTGGCCATGATTAAATTTTACGAAACTGGTGATAAAAGATCTTTGGAAACAGTTTTATCGAATATTAAACAAGACCATTTACAAAGTTTACGAAGTTCGAAAGATTTTGAGAGTTTTTTTGACCCCGATTTGTATAATGAACCCGTTCGCCAACGACTTGTTGGGCAAGAGCCTAAAGAAACAACAGCTGTGCCAGCTATTGAAATTTTGCGTCGTCTTGAGGTAAATACCAGATCGATGCAAGAAATTCCACCACCGACTTCGTTTGCAGATGTTAATCAATCTCTTGATGAGTTATGTAAAAATAAATTGATTCGTCTTGAGACACTTACCGAGGTTTTAGATTCGATAAATAATTTATTGACCAGTATGATGGCTAGTCATGAAGTGGGAATTGAACCAACTGTTGTGGTGGCTGTCAGTTGGTTGGAACAAAAACTTTGTACTTTGCTTGACGGTATGTGTTACGAAGAACAACTGACAGCTTATAAACAACCATGGTTTGAAGCAATTTTAAAATTTGCTGAGCTGATTAGTTCCTCAAAAGTTTTTGACGAACAAGAGTTTTTTGATTTTATTTCTAAAGTTAAGAGCTCGGACAACAAAGCGTATTTTTTGATTTCTCAACACTTTATGACTAATGTCAATAAATTGTGTAAAATCTATCAGTCTCGTGGGCGTGAAGATTGTGGTTTTTTGTGGAGCGGAAATTTGGTTCATGAAATTATGAAACTAGTTGATCCTAAAGGTGCTAGTACGGCCTTAGGCGAAAAATTTGCTCAAGAAGATTGGCGAAGAATGTTTGAGCCAGGATATCATCCTGGTGATTAAAATATGCCTACTTACGGTAAATACAGAAAATGGGAAATAATTCCTGGGGCTCTGGTTTGGGCGACTTTTGCCTTGGCTATCCTGGGTTCGTTTTTTGCGCCGACTGCGGCCATTGTTTTTATTATCGTTTTTGATTTGTACTGGTTTTTTCGCATCAGTTATTTTGTGGTTTATACTTTGGCCTCGTGGAAAACTTATCGAAAATCTTTGAAACGAGATTGGTTTGCGGATTTGAAAAAACAATCAGATTGGCAACGTCTTCACCACATGATTTTTTTGCCGACTTATAAAGAGAATTTGGAAATTATCCGCGACACCCTGCATTCCTTGGCCGCTTCCAACTATCCAAAAGAAAAAATGATTATTGTTTTGGCTGGCGAAGCTCGCGACCACGATCATTTTCAAAAAAATGCCGCGGCCATTAAACAGGAATTCGGTAAAACTTTTAAAAAAATCATTGTTACCGAACATCCAAGAGATTTGCTGGATGAAATTCCTGGTAAGGGCTCGAACTTGAATTACTCAGCCGGGGAAGTGAAGTTAGTTTTGGAAAAAGAATTTTCGGAAATTCCAGCTGAAGATATCATCGTCTCTTCTTTTGATGTTGATACCACAGTTCACCCATCGTATTTTGCCTGCCTTTCTTTTTTATATCTCACCAGTCCAAATCCAACTCACGCTTCGTATCAGCCGGTCGTTTTGTTTTCGAATAACATTTGGACTTCACGCGCTCCGGTTCGTATCGCCGCCTTTGGTACAATTTTTTGGTTGTTTTCTGAACTGGCTCGACCAGAAAGACTTTGGACTTTTTCCTCGCACTCCATGCCTTGGAAAATGCTTTTAGATGTTGGTTTTTGGCAGAAAGATATTGTCTCCGAAGATTCACGGATTTTTCTTCAAGCTTTTCTTAAATATCACGGCGACTATCGAGTTATTCCGATGCACTTACCGGTTTCCATGGACACGGTAGTTGGTGTGACTTATTTTGATAGTTTGAAAGCCTTGTACAAACAGCAGCGTCGCTGGGCTTGGGGAGTTGAACACTTTCCGGTTATGGTTGAAGCCTTTAAAGCCGACCCATTAATTCCCTTGAACAAAAAAATTAAATATCTTGTCAACCAAATTGAAGGCATGTATACCTGGGCAACAGCGCCAGTTTTGATTTTCATTTTAGGTCGATTACCACTCTGGGTTTCCGGTAGCGAGGGCTCGGCTTTGGTACAGGCCGCACCTTTCACTCTGCAATGGATTATGCGGTTGGCCATGGCCGGCGTTTTCATCTCAGCAATTTTGTCCTTAACTCTTCTGCCACCGCGACCAAAAACCGTTAAGCCGAGCGTTTGGATAGTCATGCTGTTGCAATGGACTCTGCTACCAATCACTTTCACAATTTTCGGCGCCGCGCCAGCTGTTGATGCCCAGACTCGGTTAATGCTTGGCAAGTATCTGGGGTTTAATGTGACTAAAAAATCGAGGTAAAAAGTAAAAAATGTAAAAATTGTAAAATTTACTTTTTACCTTTTACATTTTTTACCACCATGCTATAATCTAATCACAATTTAAGATTATCAAGAGTGCAGCGAAGGTTTGGACCTTATGACCTGCCAGCAACTTGCCTTAGGGTTAAGTGCTAATTTCCACCCTTATTGGGAAAGATAAATCGTTTTAGTTTCTTTCCTGTTTGGGGAGAGATTTTTTTTGTTGGGGAGGGGCGGGAAGGGATGGAAAGAGATGGAAAGGGGAGGAAAGGGTGGATCGGTTCGACCCTCACCCCCTCCTTCGCTCGCGACGAGCTACGGGAGGGCGCGGCCAACCATCCCCCGCAGAGGAAGAATTCATTCGTTTTGATTAACTATAAAATAAAAAAAGTAATTCTCCCTCCTTCACCGCCACGGTGGGGGAGGGTAAGGGGTGGGGGGGGCGATCCAATAATTCAATAATTAAATAATTAAATAATTTCCAAGATATGTTCCACTTCAATCTCCACACCGTCGAATCCGTCACGGCTGGTCATCCGGATAAAATCTGTGATCAGATTTCTGATGCGATTCTTGATGAGTGTTTGCGACAGGATCCTATGAGCCGGGTGGCGGTCGAGTCTTTTGGTGGTCATAATAAACTTGTCATTGGTGGTGAAGTGACGACGACGGCAAAAGTAAATTATGCCGAAGTGGCGGCGCGAGTTTATCGTGAAGTTGGTTATACCGATCCGCTTGAGATCACGGTGAACATTGTTGAGCAGTCGCCGGATATTGCCATGGGAGTTGATACTGGCGGAGCAGGGGATCAGGGAATTATGTATGGCTACGCGACAGATGAAACGCCAGAGTTTTTGCCATTGGCTCAGGTTTTGTCGCGCGGACTTACCGATCGATTGACCGAGGTTCGGGAGAGCGGGGAATTGAGTTGGTTGAAACCGGACGGGAAAGCGCAGGTGACGATTAAGGCCCTCACCCCAGCCCTCTCCCGTATACAAGAAGTAAAAGAGTATGCGAGAGAGGGAGAATTAGTAGATGATTCATTCACTCTCCCTCCTTCGTATGGCCGCATACGGGGGAGGGATGGGGTGGGGGAAGTGATGTCGGTTTTGGTTAGTTGTCAGCATGACGAGAATATTTCTCAGGCAGAAATTATAAAAAGTGTTCAAGAGAAAATTATTTTTCCGGTGTTTGCTGAACGTGGTGTTTCACTCGACTCAGCCGAGATTTTGGTGAATCCTTCTGGCCGATTTGTCCTCGGTGGTTTCGCGGCCGATACCGGCCTGACTGGTCGCAAGATTATGGTTGATACTTATGGTGGCCTCGCTCCACACGGCGGTGGCGCTTTTTCTGGCAAAGATTTTACCAAAGTCGATCGTTCCGGTGCCTACATGACTCGCTTGGCTGCTAAAACTCTCGTGGCCAAAGGTTTGGCCCACCAGGCCTTGGTTTCCGTCGCCTACGCCATCGGTCGAGCTGAACCAGTAATGATCTCTGCAGTTGATGAAGAGGGAAACGACTTGTCTGAACACTTAAAAGATTTCGATTTTCGTCCCCAAGCTATTATCGAGAGATTGGGCTTACGCAATCCGGTATTTTTGCAGACGGCCAGACGAGGGCATTTTGGCCGGGCTGGGGTAAAATGGGAGGAGGTGTAGTGGAAATTATTAAATTATTAAATTATTGAATTTTCGAATTATTGAATTATGGAGGGTGTTTTTTTATCCGTCATCCCGAGCCAGAGAGGGATCTCGCCACGTGATTCAATCAAAAATTCGATTTGAGAAAATAAAAAATTCCTTAATTCATAAATTAAATAATTCAATAACTCACCTTACGCACCACTTCATCTATGATATCATAAACCCAAGCTCAATTCGATCGTTTCCAACGCAAGATGAGCCCGAAAATATTCCAATATGAACATCCAACTTCTCGATTTGTATTCTGATTATCTTCTTTCTTC
>JAZDHJ010000037.1:0-6924 GCA_043805995.1 Candidatus Uhrbacteria bacterium | reverse complement strand
GAGACAGAAAAATTATTGAACGGTACATCGAAAAGCAAGGCCGAAAAGAAGACGTTAAACAATTAAAACTCTTCGAACTAAATTAATATCGACGCCCTGTGGTGTTCGCCGCCTCGGCGATCCCACAGGGTAATTCACAATCGGTTTTCCAGAAGATGAGTCAAAAGACGGTAACGATCTTTCGGATCAAGATTTTGTAAAAATCATCAATTTTTGTCGAGAAAAAATCGTTCTGCCAACCAAGAAAGCCACAAAACCGTTTATTCTCTGCCCGGTTGGTTTGGTCGGCTCAGGAAAAACGACGGTTATCAAACAATTAGCTGAACACTTCGGCTTGGTCAGAATCTCTAATGACGAAAACAGAAAGATTTTACAAGATGAAGGTTTTAATTTAACCAGAACCACTGAGTTGGGATTCGGGCTGGCTAAGGATTTTGTAGAAAAAGGTTTTGGCTTGGCAATTGATGCTGATTGCTCCGGACCGAAGGTGATTGAGACCATTAAGGGTCTGGCCGAGAAAAATGGAATTAAAGTTTTTTTGATCCACCTCAATACACCAGAAGATTTTATTTTAGCCAACCTGAAAAAGTTTCGACCAGAGGCCGATAAGTTCATCAATATTTATCATCACCGAAAACACCTTCATCAAAACCTTGATTTTACATTTGATTACGTTTTTGATTTGTCGAAAGGTGATTTACCGAGACAGATTGAAGAGTGCGAGAGGATAATTAAGGAGAAGATTTAAAATCGATTCCAAGAAATTAAAAAATCTGCCGATGAGTGGCAGATTTTTTCTATCTTTTCATTTCTTTTTACCGTGGCCAATATAGGATGCTCCGATTAATAAAATATTTACAAAAATTAAATAGATGGGAAAAGCGAGTTCAGAAAAACTAAAGGTTTTTAAAGCGAAAAAACTTGTCGCTGCACTGAATAAAGCCACCATGTAAGTTTTTACAAATTCCGTTTCAGGAAATTTCCAGGACTTTATAATGGTTGGCGTTGCCGCAAAACCATCGCTTGCGACGGCAAAGATAATTGCCACAATTGGTTCCTTGGTCACCCACCAAAGTATCAGCGCTAAAATCGAGCAGGCACCGCAAATGTAGTCAAAAGTTTCCAGTTTCCAATAAGCCTTTGGGTTTACAAAAGAAGCGATAAAAATCAAAAAAGCCGTGAGACCAGCCATAAATACTGGCAGTGCCGCCCAACGAACGCCATCAGAAAAAGCCGCTATTGAAGCAATTAGTCCAGCCGACGACCACATTAACCAAGTGACCCGGTTGGGTTTTGTTCGGCCGAGAAGAGTTTCTTTGGCGTAAAAGTATTTACCAATTAGTTGTGCACCCGCGCCCAGCAAAACTGCATATTGAAGCATAATTTTTTTATAGTTTTTCCATTATTTTCCCCACCGTTTCTTCCGCCGTTAAATCACCATTATCAATCTCAAAACCCTCGGTGATTTTTGTGGTGATTTCGTAGACAAAACGTGTTGAAGCTTCGCCTAAACTTTTTTCTCTACCCACATCTCTTTTCAGACATTTTTCGACCGGACTGATAATAGTGAAAAATATTATTTGGTCGCCAAATTTTTGTTTTAAATCATCAATCTGTTCCTGATAATAAAAATTTCCATCGATGACAAATTTTTTTTCAGAATTATTTACTAATTTAAAAATTATTTCGTTCGCTTTCAGAAAATTTTCAACCGAAATTCCCTCTGGGCTGTCGAGACCATTTTTATTCAGAATTTCATCAACTGATAGATATTCGGCCCGAAGTTTTTCGGTCAGGAGTTGGGAAATCGTTGTTTTGCCAACACCTAGTGGACCGCGGATAACAATTATTTTTTTCACAAAGTTTATACCTCCACCTGCTTAATCCTCGTCATCGCGCCGCGGACGATTTTAATTGATGATTTTGGTTTTTTATAATGCTCGGCTAAAAAACGAATCAATTCTTGATTGGCTTTGCCGTCTCTTGGTGGGGCGGCGATTTTTATTTTTACCGTATTGTCATCAAGCCAGCCGGTGATTTCGGTTTTTTTGGCGTTGGGGGTGGCGTGGATGGTTAGGAGCATATTGTTGAGAAGTGAACCCTTCGAGAGGCCTCAGGGTCTTCGAGGGGGTTTTGATTGGAGTAATTGTTATCATTCTGGGTTTTGGTTTTTTAGGACAATTAAATCCGAATCGTTATATTTATTGTTGCCAGGAAGAGATTTTTTGTGTTTCCAGCAAATTATGGCTTCGGAAAGTTTTTTGTTTTTATTTGCGGTGAAAAAATTCCTAATATATGTGTTGTATTCAAATTGAGGAGCAATTTTTTTGGTTTTGATGTTTTTATTTTTGTGCCAAAAAGCGATGGTGTCTTGATAGGTTTTGTTGGGATTGTTTTGGCAAAATTTTTGGAAAGCGACGGTGAATTTAAATGGTTTACCAATAATGGATTCAAAAAAGTTTCTTAACGGTTCGGTACTTTTATAATTTTTCCCAATTTTGGTTTCGGTGGTTATGTTTTTGTAATCACGTTTGTCTGAAGAAATAATTTTAGGACTCGATATCTGTTTTTTAATTCCAGTGTTTAAAAAAGATTCTACCTTCTTTGCTATTTCGATTTTTGAACCGGTAGAATTTATTCCATTGTTTTTACAAAAAGATTTTAACTCATCTTTGAGCCAATAATATTGTTTGAAATCTTTTAATGAGATTTTGTTGTTTAAAGTTGGTCGAATCATACCAAACCATTCTTCAAAATGAATTCTCCCTCTCCGGCCTGCCCCTCGAAGCCCGAGCGAAGTGGGGTGGGAGAGGGTAAGGGGTGAGGGGTTTACCTAAATCCTTTCAAAATCCCCAAATCTTTCTCTACCCCACCTTGCCCATCTTCCCACGGTGTCTCCAAAATCAAATCAACACCTTTTAATTTCTTGTTTTTCACAATCGCTTCAAAACCAGCCAAGCCAATCCCCCCTTCTCCAAGGTGGGCGTGACGGTCTTTGTGCGAGCCGAGGTCGGTGAGTGAATCGTTGGTGTGAATTAAGGCGAGTTTTTTGAGACCGATAATTTTGTCGAATTTTTTGAAAGTTTCTTCGACGGATTTCTTGTCTCGCAAGTCATAACCCGAAGCGAAGGCGTGTTGGGTATCAAAACAGACACCGATTTTTTCGCCACCTTTGGCTTGGAGGGCTTCGTGAATATCCTCGAACGTATCGCCCATGATGGCGCCGGCGCCGGCGGAGATTTCTATGAGGAGTTGGCAGGTACCTTTATAATCTTTCATGATTTTTTCCAGACCTTCCTTAACCAGTTCAGCTCCTTTTTCCTCGCCAACCTCGCGAGCCGAACCTAAATGAAACATCACCGCCTGACAGCCAAGAATCGAGCCGCGTTCGAGTTCCTCGCGAATGATGTGAATTGAGAAACCACGAGTTCTGGCGATTGGCGAAGCGAGATTTATAAAATAAGGCGCATGAATATAAGCCGCCGAGATTTTATTTTTTTTCATGGCCGCCTGAAATTTTTTGGCCACGACTGCATCGATAACTGGCGTGTTGCCGCCTTGCGGTGAACGAGTAAACATTTGTAAAACCTCGCAGCCAATTTTGGCCGCGTTAACCGGTGCGTTCCAAACACCGCCTTCGATGGAAACATGGGCGCCGAAGTGCATATTGGTCGGAGAGTTAAGGGGAATAAGGGGACGAAGGGGTTGAAGGGGGTTTATTCGTCGTAGGGGCGAGAGGCCTCTCGCCTGTGGGCTCAATTTGATTGAATTGATTTGATCCAAATAAAATAAAACCCAATCCAAAATCCTGTTAATCCCCTCGGCCATAGCCCGGCCTACGGGCGAGGCTTTAATCCTAATAATCAAGGTTCAGACAATAAAAATACTACCATTTTTCAAAGGATAAAAAAACCACCACCTGCCGGCGGTGGTTTCCAATTCCGATAAAAATTAAATAACGAGGCGAGATCCCTCTTTGGCTCGGGATGACAGGTGGTGGCAAAGAAATCTTTTTAATCCCCGCCACGCCCTTCCGAAGCCCAGCCTGTCCACCGAAGTAGCCTAACGAAGGTGGGCGAAGGAGGGTTATTCCCCTTCAATCCCTTTAGTCCCACCAACCATCAATCCCTTCAAAAGCACAATCACCTTCCGGTTTCGCATAATCGTCTCCAAATAATCACGGTAAGCCGGTGAGTAGATTCTTTCTTTGGCTTCCTTGTCCTCACCATAATGTTCGGCCAAATGATCGAGTTCCTCGTCGATTTCTTCTGCGGTTACTTTTACGTCTTCGAGTTTGGCAATCTCTTTAATGACGATGGCCACCTTGATGCGAGTTAAGGCTTGTGGTGTAAAATCGATTTTGACTTCTGGGATGGTTTTTTTAATGCTCCTTAAATAGTCTTCAAAATCTTGACCTTGATCTTCGACTCCGTGTTTGAGCTCCTCGATCATTTTGTTGATTTCTTCGTTGACGAGTAGGTCTGGAATGTCTTGGAAGCGAGAATTTTTGGCTAAGAGTTCCAAAAGTTCGCGTTCTTGACGCACCGCTTCTTGTTCTTCTTTTTCCTTGGCTAAATTATCTTTGATAATGGTTTTGAGCGAAGGTAAATCTTTTTGGCCAAGAGCCACGGCAAACTCATCGTTAATTTCTGGTGGCAAAAGATGGAAAATTTCTTTGACATCAACTTCAAATTCAACTTCCTGTTCGGCCAAATGCTTTTGATAGTGTTCTTTTGGAAATTTGAGTTTGAAAGTTTTGTTTTCACCTTCCTTGGCGCCAATTAATTGTTCGATGAAACCAGGAATATAGTAAGCCTCGGCTAAGAAAACCGCGTGACCGAGAGCTTGGCCGCCCTCGAGCGGAACATTGTCTTTTTTGATGTTCATGTTGATGACCACTTTGTCAGCTTTGGTGGCCGCAGTGTCAGCTTCGGCTCGAACTTCTTTGGTTTGCATGCGTTGAATGTCGCGAAGAGCTGTCTCGATATCCTTATCTGCCACTTCGACTTTTTTCCCTTCGAGTTTTAGGGTTTTGTAATCAGCCAACTGATCGACAATTGGCATAAGAGCGATGGTGGCGGTGTAAACAAAATCATTACCCGGTGCCATTTTGACAACATCGATGGCCGGTGAACCGACCGGTTCGATTTTATTGGCGGTCAAGGCTTCGATAAAAGTTTGGCGAACCGCGCCTTCGACGGCTTCCTCGTAAATTGCCATTTCGCCTACCTGTTTTTTGAGCGCTTCGTAAGTTGCCTTACCTGGACGGAAACCAGGAATCTCTACATGCTCGGAAAGATGCTCAACGGCAGCCTCAAGATGCGGCTTCATTTCATTAACCGAAACCGTGATGGTTAGTTTCATGGAATTTTTCGGCAAGTTTTCGATTTGAACTTCTGGCATATATTTAAAATTTCCAAATTATTTAATTATCGAATTTCCAAATTATGGAAGTTATTAATTAGATATTGCGGGTGGAGAATACCGTGTTTTTAGCAGGGTGTCAATTGGGTGATTTGGTCTTAAACAACAACCCCGGGAACCAGAAGATTGCGGGATTGTATGGCGATTTTTATAAGTTTTTCTTTTGGTACGATAAAAGTTTTGTAACGTTGCCCGGAAACTTGTGCGGCTTCTTGATTTGGTAGAAATTCAGTTTCAACTTTGATGGGAATTTCCAGGCCGGCGATATTTATGAAGGCGGTGGTTTTAATTTTCTTTGACCACAAACCGGTTAGCTCCCAGTAGCAAACAGCCTCTCGTTGTTTGTTGGTCAATAGCCAAATCGTTCCTTTAACAGACTCATTAAAATTTGGACGAATACCATAAGAAAGAAAATTTTCATCCCAACATTCTTTTAAATTTTTTTGGGCTGGTTTTGGCATCTGACTTATGGCCTGGGAACAGAGTTCGAAATTTTTTATTTTAGCTGGAAAACCAAAAAAAGGTTTTTGACCAGTGATGGCCGTAATCATTTCAGTGTCACGGTTGGCCCCAAAACCAAAATATAATTTCATAACAAAATTAATTTTAGCATTTTTGAATGGAACAAAGAAGTGTTGGGTAAACGCGTAAAAACGTAAAAGTGTAAAAACGTTGGTTTTGTTTTTTGTAAAAACCAATCCAATCATTTTTACGTTTTTACTTTTTCCAATCCAGTAATCCTGTAAATCCTTTAATCAATTAAATCAAAGTTCAGACAAATAAAAAAACACGGCCAGGCTGGGTGCTGGCCGCTTGGGCGTAGTGGAAGGCGGGTTTATCTAGTCGGCCGGGCCTTCGAAGACCGGAGCTTCCGTGAAGACGAGCTGATCGTTCTCGATGGAGAACCAGTAGCCTGTGCCGGTGTCCTGGTCGGTTTCGATGACCACGATCGGGAGGTCAGGCAACCTCTTGCCTTCAGGAAGATAGTTGAGAGCCACGTCGGCGTAGACCTCATTTCCGAACACCCTCTCGACGTCTTTCGGGTCTGCAGCCAGGATAGCCTCGACCACGACGGCGACGACCTTGTTCTCGGTCGCGCGTTCCTCTTGGACGGCAGCGAGGTCGGTCTTGGTCTGGCCAAGGTCGGTTTGGAGACCTTGGATTTTATCCTCATATCCCCGAATGGTGAAGTTGTTGTTGATACCAAAACCAAGAAGGAGGATTAGACCACCGACGATGGTCAGGTAGTTTCGTGTTGTGTCCCTCATTTTTCTTTTGCCCCATGGGTTCTGGGTTGTTTCACTCTCAGCAGGACTCAAAAAGATACAACAAAAAGCCAATTGTGTCAACTCAACTGTCGTCGTTCAGCAATAATGTCACAGTCTAGCGTTCAGCAAAGATGTCACATAGAGTGGTTAAGGCATTCAGGCGACAGTTTGCCAATTATGGACATCTCACAATATTTCGTTAGTAAATTTCATGCCTTTCAACAGGTGGAAG
>JAZDHJ010000036.1:0-17722 GCA_043805995.1 Candidatus Uhrbacteria bacterium | reverse complement strand
GAGACAGAAAAATTATTGAACGGTACATCGAAAAGCAAGGCCGAAAAGAAGACGTTAAACAATTAAAACTCTTCGAACTAAATTAATATCGACGCCCTGTGGTGTTCGCCGCCTCGGCGATCCCACAGGGTAATTCACAATTGTTTTTGAGGCCATTCATCAATTGTTGGATTCGGGCGATGAGCCAAAAACAGAGATTGGATTTTCTGATTAAAAATAAAAAAACACCCCCGCCGCTTATTCAGTGGTAGGGGAAGACGTTTTGTTTGGCTGTCTGAGGCTGTATTTGCCTGCGAAGACAGTGAAAGCTGGGTGGCTTTCACCGATTTCGTCTAGAGCAGCTTCCGTTTCTTGGCGCCAGCGTTTGTCTAGCGGCTGGGTATCTAGTTCGTTGAAGCAAGTCATGGCAGTCGTGACGTCAAGGAAAAGAGCAACAATGGCAGTAGATCGGCTGCCGATTTCCCTCGTTTCAGAATGGTAGGCCAAAAGACCGACTGGAACGATGGCAATTCTGTCACCACCTTCTAAACTGTCTCCAATTTCGATCGGGTTTTTCTCGCCTTGTCGTTTGGCTATTTTTTTGGCTACCACTTTACCGTCTGGCTCTGTGTACCCGACCTCATAGACAGACCCTGAGAATGTAACGGCAAAAAAACGTTTTAACATGGTAGTCTCCCGTCAGGTTTTTTGTTCGAGTGTGACTAAATTGACAGTAGGCTGTTTTTAAAAATCAGTCAAACAAAAATGGCTTTTTGAGTCAGTTTTTGTTTTTGACTTGCATTGGGGGGGGTGAAAGTGGTAAGAAAATAAAGCTCGTCAGAAATCTGTTTCAGCAAGGAGGTGAATGATGCGAGCAGAACTCCGGATAAGAAGTCAAACCGCGCTTGACGAACCGCCGTCGTTCGTGACAACGGCCGTCTTCTCCAAAGAGGGTCTTTCTCCTGAAGTCTTCAACAACGCCGATGCTCTTCGCGGTCTCGGTTTTCAACCTCGGCCCCTGGGCACCGCAATCGTCATCATCTTCGTGTGGGACTTCGGGCAAGGTCTTCCCAGTATCTTCGTTCAAGTTTCGGGACGCAGGACGTCCGACGAACCTGTGTACGAGTTGTACCAGGTCGTCGAAGCCACCGAAGCTGAGATCTTCGGGATCGTTCGTGCCTTCATGCCGAACATCGGCGAACTGGTCGAACGAGCCAGGATCGATGCCGTCAAGGCAGTCGAGAGGTTCGAAGGCTTCGAGAGGTTCGAGGTTGGACTCAGAGATGCCTCGCGGTCCAATCCGGACGCGGACTGAATCGGAGCAGTCTGAACTTCTTTTTCACACGAACCCGCATACTAAAACACCGGCCGCAGAACGTGCGACCGGAATTTTTTTAACCAAATTATCCAATGCTTCTCCAGCCTCCTTGTCCCTCCGAAGCTGCCTGGCGAAGGGGAATCCGGCCTATTAAGCCTTTCCAGCTTCAATTTCAACCGTCTCCATCTCCCCCCAATTCTGTCCCGCCTCCACTTCCACTACCAATGGAATTTCAAAATCCGAAACCGTTTCCATTAATTTTTTTACCGAGGCGGCGGCGGCTTTTAAAAAGTTTTTATCAACCTCAAAAACTAATTCGTCGTGAACTTGCAAAAGCATTTTTATTTTTGGTTCAGAGTTTTTTTTCTTTTTGTCTTGGCTGATGGTTTGAATCCAGCCATTAATTTGAATCATGGCCATTTTTAAAATGTCGGCCCCGGTGCCTTGGATGGGCATGTTGGTGGCCATGCGTTCGGCCGACGAGACGAGGATTTGGACACCGGAGTTTATGTCTGGAAAATGGCGGCGGCGGCCGAATAGGGTTTCGACATAACCGATTTCATGAGCTTGCTGTTTGGTTTTTTCCAGATATTTTTTAATGGCCGGATGAATTTCAAAATATTTATCGATGAATTTTTTTGCTTCATCAAAAGTCAATCCGGTTGAGCGAGCGAGCGAGTGTGGTCCCATGCCGTAAAGAATGCCAAAGTTGATGGCTTTGGCGGCGCTGCGTTGTTCTTTGGTTACCTCGCAATCCGGGATGCCCCAAACTTCGGAAGCGGTGTGAGTGTGAATGTCCTCACCTTTTTTAAAGGCTTTAATCCATGATTCGTCCTTGGCCACAATCGCCATGATTCGAAGTTCGATTTGCGAATAGTCGGCCGACAGTAAAATTTTGTCCTGGCCAGCAATAAAAGCTCGGCGAATTTTTCGGCCAAGATCGGTTTTGGTTGGGATGTTTTGCAGATTAGGATCTGACGATGATAAACGTCCGGTTGAAGTTACGGTTTGATTGAAAGTGGTGTGAACGCGACCGTCTTTGCCGACAAGTTGAGGTAGAGCGTCGACATAAGTGTTTTGCAGTTTGGCCAGTTCGCGATATTCCATAATGAGGGGAATAATCTCGTGCTGATCGTAAATTTTTTCCAGCTCCGGCGCCGCAGTTGAGATACCAGTTTTGGTTTTTTTAAGACCTTTGGTTGGCAGTTTCATTTTTTCAAACAACACTTCGGCCAGCTGGCTTGGTGATTGAATATTAAAATCACTATCGGCCATTTTGTGAATTTTTTTAGCCAGAGAATTTAAATCTTTTTCAAAATCTTTTGATAAATTTTTTAAAAATTCAACATCAAGCTCAATGCCATTTTGTTCCATGCGAAAAAGAATGGGGGCCAAAGGAATCTCAACTTCCTTAAAAAGTTTAAGTTCCTTATCCTCCTCGAGTTCTTTTTGAATTTTTTGATAAAGCGGAACCAGCGAAGAAACAATTTTAGCGGCTGCTTCACGTTCGTTTTTTCCAACAATGCTGTTCGGCGGTGGGGGCAAAGTTATTTTTTCATAACGATCGGCGATTTGCTCTAAATCATGATTCCGCTCACCCGAGGTGAGTAAGTAGCCACCAATCATTAAATCGAACCAAGGAAGTTTGGTCCACTCAGAAATTTCGAGACCAGTTTTTTTGAGTAAATGATAAAGTTTTTTAAGATCATGAATGACAACAGTTTTGGTTTTTTCCAGTGTGCGTAATAAGTTTTCGAGTTCGGTAATTTTTGGTAGAGGAATAATAACGCAAGAGACACCATCGGAAATAGCGGCAAAAGTTAGAGCTCCATCATCAAATAAAGTTTTAGGGCCTTCTTGCACAATCAGCCCGAGCGTCTCGGTTTTTTCAAAACGTTTTAAAAGTTCTCGAGCTTCTTCTTCATTTTTGGCAATAAGACAATTATTTGAGTCTTTACTTTTTTTATCCAAAATAATTCTCCCTCCTTCGTATGCCTCATACGGGGGAGGGTTGGGGTGGGGGCCGACCGATCCACCTTCATATTTTCTCAACAAAGATTTAAACTGCAAATCACGAAAAGCGATTTTAAGAGCCTCGGTGTCCGAAGCTTTTCTTTTTAAATCAGCAAATTTAATTTCGAGCGGTACATCTCGAACCAACGTAACCAACATTAAAGCTTCAGCCGCAAGTTTTTCCTGTCCGACTAATTTTTTGGCATACTTTTCCGGAATTTCGCCAGCTTTCAAGGCTTTAAAAATTCCTTCGATACTATCAAATTTTTGAATCAGTTCGGCTGCGGTTTTTTCACCAATGCCTTTGATGCCAGGAATGTTATCTGATGGATCACCGCGGAGAGCTTTGTAATCAATGAATTGTTGTGGGGTCAAACCAAAGCGTTCTTTAACAGCGGCGAGATCATAGGTTTTGGTTTCGGAGATGCCTTTTTGAAAAGTAAGAACGTGGACAAGTTCACTGACCAGCTGGAAGCTGTCCATGTCGCCGGTGGCAATGAGTGTTTCGATACCATCTTTTTCCGCCAGCAAACTCAAGGTGGCAATCACATCATCGGCCTCAAAACCAGGTTTAGAAACATTTTGCACGCCATATTTTTCCATTAAACCTTGAATGATGGGAATCTGCAGATAGAGTTCGGGTTCTTTTTTCTCGCGTTGAGCTTTGTAAGCCTTAAAAGCCTCGTGACGAAAAGTTTTGCCCGGCAAATCCCAAGCCACAGCCACATATTCAGGTTTAAGTTGATCAAGGAGTTTTTCCATGATCATGGTAAAACCGTAAGCGGCGTGAACTACTCGTCCGTCACTTGTGGTGAGTGGCGGCAAGGCGTGCCAGGCCCGGTGAAGCAGAGCATTTCCGTCTAGGAGGAGGAAGATGGGTTTTTTTTCTTGAGCCATAATATCTTTATTCTACTGGTTTTATAGAGAAAGGTGAAATGGTTGACTTTTTTTGTTTTATTTGTCAGATTTATTTCGGAGGGTAAAAACATGCCTGGTTTTCTTCAAAAGATTGGCATAACGGGCCCGAGATACAATGCGGGATACGCTCACAACCCGGATAGTTGTTGGCAACGTTATGAGAAATTCCGGTGTGCGGTCTGTCATGAGACTTTTTATTGTTCAGAAAGAGGCGGCGGGTATCGGGAGGGTGGCTCATGCCCGAGCTGCAAAACAAGAGAAGAGGGCCCCGATTGTTATAACTGTACCGGCTATCCGTGTTCGAATAGAGACCGACAAGCGGTAAGTGCCGGAAATATATACATGTGCTCAAGACTCCGGAGCCAGACCAGTGAACCTTGAGCCAATCGACCACTTTCGTCAGACCACCGCGAGTCGTTCTTTGACTCATAGCCGGTGGTCAATTTTTTTGGAAATTAAACAACCGCCAGTTGGCGGTTGTTTCTATTCTTCTGTCTGAATCACCACGTCGTGAATCGATTTAATCTGTAAAAGTGTTTGTCTAATTTGTTCTGTTGCCCTTTGTTTTTCGCAAGCACTATTTTTTTCGAAATCTTTGGAGACAGTAACGGTGGCCACACCGCTGCTGATTACGAAGGAATTGATAGTGGTGTTGGCCGGTAAGCTAGAACGGAAACCCTCAATTCTTTCCGAGTCCGTTGAACCATTCAAAAGTTCGAGCAACGAGGCGCGGCCGGTGGCTGATGTTTCGGCCACGGTTCTGGTAACTGGAAAAACCACATCACAGGCTCTGGCAGTATTTAATTTATCGTTTGAAAAGAAAACCTGCAGTTCGCTTTTGTTGATGGAGAGAAGATTGAGAGGTAATGAGACAAGTCCGACTTCGGTTGGTTGTTTGGTAAAGACTTCCAGAGTGAAATTTTTTGCCTCAAGGGCCGGCAGATAAATTTCCAGTCGGAAGGTGATGTAGGCTTTTTTTTCGCCGCCAATATAATTTTCACCAGAACGCTGAATGGCATTGTTTTGATCTTTGATGCGCCAGTAAATTTTTTGATTGGCGGTTTTGGCAAAACCTTCAACAATGAGTGGCGAGGTGACGGTGGCCCCAGAATTAGGCGAAGTTAATTTTATTCTAATTAGATCTTCTGTTTGGATAGTTTTGGCTGTGACGATTAGAGTTGATTGGTCGCGAGTACCAGCGACCTCGACTAAAGAACCAGAGACAATGTCAAGTAAACTTTTTTCAGTTTCGTTGTTGAAGGAGATAGTGGTTTCTGGAACAATTTTTATTTCCTCAATAAAACCACCGGCTGAGACAATTTGAATTTGATTGGTTTCGCTATTTATAGATTGAACGACACCGATTAGATTTATGGTTTGTGCTTCGGCTAGCCTTTCGGCTGTTTTGAACTCTTTTGGGTACTCCAAAGCTCCCTCGAGGCAGCCAAAGCCGGCGAGACAAAGTGAAATGATTAGTACCGGAAACAAGTATTTCATACCAATTGTTAAACAAAGAGTACTGAAAAACCCCGATTTCGTAAAGGGATAAACTGTGAGGTATTGACGAGGCTGGTTTTTTTGAGTATTCTAAGCGGTGTTGGTTTGGCTAATTTGGCGGTTAGGGCATTGAGCCTCGCCCGTAGGTTGCGGGCTATGGCCGAGGGGCGTTGAAGGGCTTTGTAGGGCATTAGGGGCACGGAGAATTTTATCTTAAAAAATAAACTCCTTGCCCTTAACGCCCTTTAGTGCCCTCTAACGCCCAAAAACTAATCCCCTTATCCAATCCAAAAAAAATGGCGGTCATAGCTCAATGGTAGAGCACCGGGTTGTGGTCCCGGCTACACGGGTTCGATCCCCGTTGATCGCCCCAAAAAAGCCTTTAAAAAAGCGATCTGCTTGTGCTTCGGTGAAAAAAAGATTCGACGTAGGCGTCTACGTCTCATCTTTTTTTCACCTCCAGCACCGCGCAGCTCATCTTTTTTAAAGACTTTTTTGGTTAGTAAAAAGAACGGAAATTTTTTCCGTTCTTTTTTTGGCTTTTCTTTTTTAAATTAAATTTGTGCTTGGGTTTTGGCTACTTGTGCTAATTCGGACATCTCTTGTTTGAATTCACTAATAACCTCATCAACCACGGAAGCGAAATTTGGAATTTTGGTTTTTAGAAAATTCAGTGCAGCTTCTGATTCTTCCGGTGCTTGTAAAATTTTATTAAATTCATCCAAGTCGGCTGGCGGAAGTAGTTCAACTACCTTGAGAGAAACTTTTTGAAAGATAACATCGCCCAATTGTTTGAGAGCAATTTCTTGATCTTCTGGCGACAATTTATCCAAACCAAATTCAGTGAGGATATTTTTGTAGAGTGAAATATTGGAACTAGACATATACTTAATTGTTATCGAGATCGTCGATGTGAGTTTTTTTAAAGACGTTTAATACTTTTTTTAATAAACCAGAAGCTCGTTTGGTTACACCTTCGAATTCCGTTGTCTTGCCCACAATATCTGGACCGGATTCAAGAGAAGTGGTTAGGGCTCCAGCCACATTTTTGAACAAAGAGTGTTCACTTAAGACATTCAGCCCAAAACCAAAAGCTCGACCGGCCGCTACCATAGTGACGGCCGAGGCCAAAAAAGCCATTTGGCCACGTTGGGCTTTTTTTTCTAATAAAGCATGGTATTTTTCTGAGAGCTTCTCCAGATTTTCCAAGGAAATCTCTCCCTCTAATTGTTCTGTTTCTTCTTTCAAATTTTTTTCTATTTTTTTGGTTAAAACTTTTTCGACACCCAAGCCCAATAAACCAGAGGTCAGTTCTTGTCCAAGGTTTATGACGACGGTTTTACTAAAAAATAGGAGAAAACCAGCCGTTTCGATGCCAACTTGGGGGTGAACCAGAGCTGAATTGGTTAAGGCAATACCGGTGGTTAATATGCTGGTTATGAGAACTTTTTTAACCGTGCTCAAGCTATCCCAACGGTCGTAAAGTTTTCTTAATACACCTTTTTCTTTTGGTGGATATTCAGCTGCTTGTTTTTCTTGCAGAATTTTTTCTTCAGCAATGACCAGTTCTTGAAAAATATCTTGACGTAAAAATTCAGCTAGAGCTGATTGAATTTCTTCTGGAGATTTTTTAAGACGAATAAGTTCGCTTTTTTTGGCGGCCACCAGAGTTTCAGCGTAGGTTTTTTTGGCCTCAAGATATTCGGCTCGGCTTTTTTTTAAGGCTTCGGTTAAAGTAAAAAGTTCTTCGGTATAAGCTTTATTTTTTCGGGCTAAAACCAGGGCGGCATACCTTTTAACATAATTTTCTCGAGTGGTGTTTAATCCGGCCTTTTTTTCTTTGATCAATTCGGAATATTCGCCTGTTTCTTCTTCGACCGTTGGCCGAATAAGTTCGCTGCAGATAATTCCTTCATCAATTTTTTCTAAACTTAAAGACTGAGCCGGATTTTCTCTTGGCTCTGTCTCCTTGACCTCTTGTTCAAGTTGCAATTTTTCAAGATCTGACACATTTATAATTTAATATCAGAAATTCGCGGTTGTTTTCCGTATGGTGTAAGTAGGCGGCTGCTGAGTTTTTCAATACCTTTTGTTTGAAAGGCCTCAAAGAAAATAATAATCAGTTTTTTTAAATTTTCGATGGCTTCCTCCAAAGAACAGTCTTGATAAGTAAAAGTTTCGTTGGTTTTGATTTTTAAAATTTTATTTCGAGCCTCAAAATAAGCGGCCGTCAGTTTTTCTCTTAGTTCATCATCAAGGACCGGATAAATAATTTTTTCCAAGACCTCCAAACCATTGAAATCAACCCAAAGACCCGGCAAGTCGGCCGAGTCGATGTTTATTTCTTGATTTTCGAAGATTTTTTTCTTGTTTACTGGGTCGGGTGTTTCAGTAAGGGTTTTATAAAGGACAAGATAATATTCTAAGCAGTACATCATGCCCTCGTTTTGTAAAAGACGGAGGTCGTATTGATCACACTGTCCTTTAGAAAGGTTATTGACAAGCTTTTTGTTTTTTTCAGCAAAATTTTTTTTAAGTTTAGCTAACTTGGAGAAATTTTTGGTCGTTTGAATAAACTTTTTTTCCAGATCGGATAATTTGGTTGGAGTTTTTTCTTTTTCGATAATTTCTGCCAAGGTCATTAATGATTCGGTTAGTTCAAATTCATTAGGGTCTTTCTGAGACAGAAGGCCAATGAGTTTTTTTATTTTCTGTTTGGTTTTTGTCTCATGTAGTTGTGAGGCGATTGTTTGTAACTGAGCGGCCGCCGTTGTTCTGATTCTGTTATATTCAGGTAACCAAAAAGAAAGAGGTTTTTCGGCCCCAAGTCGCGATAATTTATAAAGTTCGGCAAGTAACATAACCTTTTAAAGTTTATACTATTTTTGTTTAAAGAGGAAGAAACAAAAAAAGAACGGAATTTTGTTCCGTTCTTTTTTTGGGTTTATTTTTTGGCTATTTTCCAAAGTTTGTTGAAGAGATTTAATTGTCCTTGAACGAGATTTTTGTTTTTGATTCGGACGGCAGTAACTGGTTGATTTGGTGTGGAATAAATAATGTTTAATATCACACCAGCTTCGGGATAAATGTGGGTGCCGGCTGGGTTTTCGATTTCGTCCGGTAGATAACAAACCTCATAAATACCCTCTTTTTCAATGTCGTTGGCAATAGCTTGGCGTTGAGATTCGTAGGCAATCATTTTTATTTTGATACCCCGATTTTTTGCAACTTTGTGATATTTTTTCCAAATTGGGCGCATGGTGATGCCCATAAAATCTTCACCACCGGTACCGAGTACATATTTTGTTCCGCCTTTTGGCAACATTCGAATAAGTCCGGTAAGTAGAGTCAGGTATTCCTCGTTTCCTTCGTGGATTGAGATTTCTTGTGATTCGAGCTCGGCAATTGTGGAAATTTCTTTGGAAACTTCGTTGGCAACAGTTAATTTTTCTTCAAAATCGCGAGTTATGATACTCGGATCGGCTACAACAAACCGTTTTTTGCCTCTTTCCTGAGTCTCTAAAACATATTTAAGATCTACCAGGTGCTCGAGTGAGGTATAGACAACGTTTCTGTGAAGCTGAGTTTTGGTAATCAGCGGACCGCTGGTTGTGGCTCCAAGTTGAGCGAGTGCTAAATACACAACACTGTCGTGTTCAGACAGGCCTAATGATAAAAGGGCAGATTTTATTGATGAATTTGACATAGTTGTATTATATCACCTTTTAGGGTTGACAGCAAGAGGTATTTGTGGTATTGTGGTCTGTCGAGATAAACAAGTGCGTTTGTTGAGACAAAACAAAATTCGTTAGGGAGATAACATGTCTGTCGAAACAAAAGATCTAAATTGCACAGTCAGCGGTTTCGTAATGACTGGGCGTATCTTTTTCAACACCGAGACAAGGAGAGCTATTTATGCAATTGATGTGCATAGAGGACTCCAAAGAATTACAAGAGAATACGGCGGCTGTCTGTGCCGAGATTGTATCGGCGGGAATGATGACGCTTACCGTGTTTTTGTAGAATGTGTCTTGAAAGTTGTTCAAGAGTACAGACTTGAATTAATCGAAAACTACCAAGAAGGAGAAGAGTTGTTCAGGGCTAAGAATGACTACTGGTTTCAACTTAGTGGTTGGAAAACAGCGGTGGTTCAGTTCTTACAATCAACCAAAGGAGAAGGAAATGGCTGAAAGAGATATGGAAAGAGAAAATTGGTTCGTCAGAATTATCGGCGAGCACTACATCTACCCTTGGACATCGGTCTGGTCACACAAAATTACGAGCCCGGAGGTCACATTCATTCTTATTTGGGACGGTAAGGAGTGTCGAAATCTTTTGATCGTTGACCCTGGGTTCAACGAGAAGGGGCGTGTTCCACACAACGAAGTACTGCAGAAATTCAGAGACCTCGGTTTTAGCAATTTCGAGGTTCGTGGGGGAGGTGTGCTTGAGAGAGAAGTGAATCAATGTGGTCCCGGGTATAAGATTAAGCACTTTAACTCAGATACGATCGGCAATATCTGGGTGGTATACCACAGTACAATTTGGAGATGTCTTTGTATCTGAGAAGATGTTCTTTTGCTGCTTATCAAAGCCGTCCACTTCGTTGGGCGGCCTTTCTTTTTACTTCACCTCAAATGTTTTAATCACTTTGCATCCTTAAACGAATATATTTCACCAGAGCTAAACAAAGCACCGAACATCACTTTAAAAGAATCAGCGATTTCTTGGTGTTTGATGGTGACAACAAGATTAGTTTGTGGAAACAGGTAAGCCACCGTATCGCCATACATGAGTGAGAGACCTTGGAATGGTAGAACAGCTTCGGGATGTGTGCGAACATCTAGTCGGCGTTTTTTTAGCAGGTTGTAGTTTTCGCTTGTTATCATTTTAGAAGGAATCTGTGCCGCTTCCTTGGTGAGAATGAGTTTTGTTTGGATGCCCCGATTAATTATTTTTGTGTAGAAATTTTTTGTCTCTTCATTTGTGAGTAGAGTGAGTTCGTTCCGTAGCGCCTCTGCACCTTCGATGGCAAGAAATATGTCGCCTTCCGGCAGGGAGGAAATTTCGTCATACACTTTTGAATATCCCGCCCGTGACTCCGTTACCTGAACTCGTGGCGCCTCACCTTCGATTTTTTGTAATGCCTCAAGCTGGGGAACTAGGCTTTTGAAATCCGTCGTCGCCCGATCAAAACGTGTTGCTAATTCCGATGGAGCAGTCGCGTTAAACATGAACGTTCGACCCTGTTTTGTCAGCTGGACGAGATTTTTGTCGACAAGCTTTTTGAGGTGAAAGTGGGTTGCAGTTCGATTTTTCTTTGCTTTATCTGAAATCTCCGTCGCTGTCGCAGCCCCGAGCTTCAAAAGCGTTAGGTAAATCTCCGCCTCGTCATCGGTGACGGAAAAGTGTGTAAGCAATTCCTTTGAACTAGCCATATCCCTAAGTTTATCAAGACTAAAAGCCTATGTCAACTATTTTAGACAACAATAGAAATATTAGCGTCTTTACTGATTAAATACAATACAATTATACCATCCATTTATATTGACAAAGTAAAGAAAATACAGTATAATGTTTTGTCGAGGTGATGAATAGTATATCGCTAAACACCCTTGACATAACCACCCGGAGCACACAATGTCTTTCGATATGGTTCCCCTCATTGAGCAACTTGAACGCGACGGTTCGAACGTTGCTAGACGAAAGTGCAAGGCAATTCGCAGGATTCTTATCGGTAACGATATCATTCTGCGTCTCCTCAACGAAGGTGGATATAGAAAATTTCCGGAGGAAATCAATGCCAAAAATTTCCCAACAGTCGGCGAACCAAAGCTCGACGGTGCACAACTCGATCGTTACGACAGGAATATGTTGTCGGACGATATTTGCTGTGAGCTCGATAACCGCTTTCGGCGCTCTGCGACATTAGCCGAAACACTGCTCTATGGTATTCGGAATCCAGGAGATCAGTGCGAAAATCGAATTGTGTCACTTCAATCTTGGTGGAAAAATCCAAAAAAAGGGGATGGTTATCTTGTCGTGGCCGTTCTTGGTTGTTATGAATCAGTAGGAGGGTTTCTGTCTGGCAGTTGCCAGCAGAATACCGTGGAACTAGAACCCTACAATACACGCTGGGGTGCAAACTGCCGTTTTCTCTCCTTGCCGAAACAAATTTCCTAGCTCGTTTTTAGTCGTTGATGCACATCGACCACCAAAACCGCTCGCTTCACGAGCGGTTTTTTACTTCACCTCAAACGTCTTAACCACCTGTTCGGCCACCAACAACAAAACCTCAGTTTTCTCACCGGTCGGTGTGTCGGCTGTCAGTTCAAAAAAACTGTCTGGTGTCTCGATGAAATATTGAACGATGGTTTTGGCTGGGCCTTCGAGGTAGCAGGTTTTTAAACACTGAAAAACAATTTTTTTGGCCACGGTTCCATTATTTAAAACCACGTCGCTCTGAGAAATTTTTATGTCATCTTTTGTCAGTTTATTAAAAGGCGGATTGGCGTTTTTGGTCATGAGTTCGACGAGGGCTTCGGCTTCTTTTTCGTTTTTACCAAAAGTGTTTACGACATCGGCGAGAGTTCTGTTGTTTTTCTGCAGATTGGAAATGGTTATCTGAACAACGTCAGGGTCGCCATAGGCTTCACTGGTTTCACTGCTGGCCAGAGAATACCTAAGAGAAAAACTGTCGACGTTTAATTGATTATTTATGTCTTCGATTACCAGCCAAGTCAGTGGTACATTAATCGTAAAATCTTTACCATCAACTTTCTGCCAACCTTTGGGCAGAGAATTACCATCGGTTTCCAACTCCAAAGCCCCTCCAGCCCCTACCTTTCCGGCCTCTCCAGCCTCAACCACTGACACCCGAAGGTCCTGAGCCGAGTCGAAGGACGGCTTCGGTGCAAAAATTCTAAAAATAATAAAAAGGCCGACTATTCCGACGATAATAATTGTTGTCCAAAACCATGGTTGTTTCATAAAAATTATTTTTCTGGTATTCTATTTGTATTAATATCTTAGCTTAATTTTTATGAGTTCACCAGAAATCAGTTCGGGGGAAACTGGAAAAGGGAGAGTTCCTTCGCGTCCAGACGTTAGAAGCCGGCTTGTACAAACAGGAGAAAAAAAGATTGATGACGTACGGCCCGATTACGATTGGCGTTCTGCTGTGCAATTAGTCGAAGATTCCAAGCACCGTCAAGCACTTAAAACAGCAGTCAGACAAGCCGAAGCTGCGGTCGAAGAAAGAGAGTTGGATAAAATGAGGGTTGGCCGAGCAGTTAGAAAAAGCGGTGGTGTAGGTATGTCAGGCGAAGTGACCGGTTTTGTCAGTGAAGAGGCACGAGAAACAAGAATGTTGGAGCAGGAAGCAAACGCTAGAAGAGTATCTAAAGAAATAGAAAAAGACGAAAGGGCATTTTTTGCTCGTCGTGAAGAGTCAGTGGAAACATTAAAAAGCCAGTTAGATGATTTACGATCACGAAAAGGTAGATTGCCTTTATTAAATTTTGCTGCCAAGAGAGCATTTGATGTACAAATTAATGGGATAGAGAGAAAATTAAAAGGAAAGGAAGATGAAGAAAGATCAGTTAAAGCCTCGGAAATATTAAAAGCCAAGGAGACTGAATTGCAAAACCTGTCTGCTTGGCGACCAACCAATTGGTTAAGAATCAGGAATTTAAAAACCGAGATTCACGATCTAAAAAGACAAATTGCCGCAGATACGTTATTTGCCGCTAGAAAAGAAGTTCGTGATCAACTTCCAGAAACTAAAAGAAAATAAAAACCAAAAAACCGTTCGAACCAAATTCGAACGGTTTTTAAAAATAAATTTAAGGATGATGTGAGTCCCCCGCCGCTCGCGGCGAGCTATGGGGGACACCCTTCGCAAAAAAGCAGAAGGATGGCTTGCCACCCGAAGCTCTGCCATAGAGCGAAGGGTGGTGCTCCGGGAGGGACTTGAACCCCCAACCTAGCGGGTAGAAACCGCTTGCTCTATCCAGTTGAGCTACCGGAGCATACAGGCTATACTTTAACGGTATGGAAGAGAAAAATCAAATTTTACCTATTAAGAAATCTTTGCGTGGCATAATTTTTTTGGAAATTACTTGTTTTGTTGTTTGGATAATCGGCATTTTTTTCTTTTATCTTCCTTTACCCAAATCAAGTATTGTTGTCGCTCGTATAGCTGGCGAGTCATCGCCTTATGATGCTTTGGGTATTTTATTGTCGGTGATTATTATTTTGGTTTTGTTCTATCGCCTGCGTCGCAGCCAAGCCTTGGCACCGGTGGTTTCAGTTTTGTTCGGCGTAATAATTTACAACACTCTGTCGGTTTTTGTTGAACCTCTGGTCGCTTTAACTATCGCCGCCCTAATTATTTATATCGAACGAGTTTTTCGGTCGTTTGTTTCCAATAATTTATTGGTAATTTTAGGCGTTTTTGCGGCCGCGGTTTCGTTTGTCGGAACTTACAGCGTTAATTTTTTATTAATTCTTCTCGGCCTTTTTTCTTTGTACGACCTGGCTGGAGTTTTTTGGACCAAAGCCATTCCTAAGGTGGCTCAAGGCGCAGCCAAAATCGGTATGCCGCTTTTGCTCTTAATGCCAAAAAAAGAGACTTCGTGGTGGCAAGCCCCAACCCCAGACACAATTGTTTCAATGATGGGGGCCGGCGATTTGTTTATTCCACTTTTATTTTTGTCAGCCGTCTCGGCCCAAGTCGGTTGGTCAGTAGCTTTGGTTTCTTTTGCTGGCGCGGTGGTTGGTAGTGGTTTGAATATTTTATTTGCCAAACGAGTTAAAGGAGGAATTCCAGCCATTCCAATTTTGGCGATTGGACTGGTGGTTGGATATTTTGTTGGAGTGTTGGTTGTCTGAACTGGGATTCTTTGGATTACGGGATTTACAGGATTTTCTGACCACTTTGATTATTGACGTTGAAAAAAATGTCGATCCAAAATCATTTCAATCATTAAATCATGTGAATCATGGTTCAAGACAATAAAAGTCTCAGCAACAACCTTGACTTTTTTGATTTCTGTGGTATCCTAATTTGTCATACAAACAGAGAAAGAAAGGAGGCGTTGGCGGGTCAAATTCAGAGTTGTGTCATCAAAATCCATCAACTTTGAACCAGAGGAGGTTCAGATGTTTTTCCGGGAAAAGAGAAAGCAAATACTGGCAGAAGTGGCCACTAGCATCTTCTTGACGGTGCTGGTTGGTTACGTCATCGCCGTCGGGGTTTTGAAAAACAAAAAGTCCCAGTAGTACTTTACCGGGACTTCACAAGGTCAGCTTGGGCTGGCTTTTTTTATAACCATTTTAAATATATTTTTAATCTCCCTCTCCGTCCTTTCCCACCCCTTTCCTTTCCTTCCCTTTAATTCTCTTTCCCTCCCTTCCCATGAAACTTCTTATGCACATCCTTCAATTGCTGATTGGTGATGTGAGTATAAACCTGGGTGGTGATAATTGAGGCATGACCGAGAAGTGATTGAACCGAGCGAATGTCGGCGCCGTTCATTAGGAGGTCGGTGGCGAAAGTGTGACGCAGAGTGTGAGGCGTGATTCGTTTGGTTATGCCGGCTTCATGAGCATAACGCTCAACCAAGCGTTCAATGGAACGTGAGGTAAGCGGACCGGAATTTTCGCGGCCGCTTTTGGCCCGGTCATGACAGATAAAAAAGTAGGGCGAGGTATCGTGGCGTTTATTGAGATATTTTTTGAGTGCATCTTTAGCTGAATCAGACAGAAAAACAATGCGAACTTTTTCGCCTTTACCACGAACTGTAAATTCATCGCGTTTGAGATTTATTTGATCGATTTTTAAATTGGCGAGTTCGGAAACCCGCAGACCAGTGGAAAATAAGGTTTCCAGAATTGCTTTGTCGCGAAGAGCAATAAGATCCTCGCCGCCTTTGAGGGGCATTTGCAAAATTCTTTCGAGTTCATCGGTTTCAAGAAAAGAAACGATGCGTGAAGGTGCTTTTGAAAGTTCGATTTTATCCGGTGACATTGATTTAATGTCACGGCGAGCCAGATATTTTAAGAAAGTTCTTAGAGCGATGAGGTGATAATTTTGGGTATTTTTTTTGATCGTTTGCTCGAGTCGGCCGGGCACTGAACGGTTAAGCCAGAGTCGAAATTTTCTGATCAAATTATTATCAATCGCCGAAGGTAAAGGATTTTTTGCCCATTTAATAAAACGCCGCAAATAAAAATCATAATTGCGAATCGTTCGTTCCGAACGTCCACGCTCAACCTCAAGATACTCAAGGAAATCGGTGAGGAGTTTGTTAATTTGGGACATAGTTGGGTGGAGGGGTTTAAGGGGCGGAAGGGGACGAAGGGGTTGAGGGGAGTTTTTAGGTTGAATTGGGGTTTTGGATTGGATGAAAGTCAGAAATGTCCGAAAGGTGTTAAGGAATTAAAAGGATTGGTTTGGTAAGTTTTTTTAATTTCAATTCAAACAAACAAAACCAATACCTTTAGGACCTCTACAACCTTTTGGACCTAAAATTGATCTGGTCCACCGTAAAAATCCCCTGCAACCCCTTAAACCCTTTATTCCCCTCCGTCCACTACACCTTCAAAACCAAAATTTCTCGGCCGACTCTCTGTTCCTTCCGTGCATACAACAAACCACCAGCCGGGGTTCTGGTTTTTAATTCGTTTGGTAAGGATTCAGGTAAAACTTTGGCGATTTTAAAACCGGCGTCTTGGATGATTTTTGCGGTGGGTAAATATTGAACTTGGCCAGCTGATTGAAAAGCTGGAATGGCAATTACGGCCATACCCTCACTTTTTAAAAGATGACGAACGGACATTAAGGCGCTGGCTGTACGTTGAGTCAGCTCGTCCATGATTTTTTTTATTCGGGCCGGTGTTTCGCGATCAGAAAGTGGTGGGCCAAGATAAGTTTCGCCGACAACGGCATCGACATTTTGTTTTAAATTTTCTTTTAGAGTTTCGACAGATTTGGTTAGAAGTCTTACAACCTTAATATCACCATCTTCGTTTTGATCCAGCCAGTCTAAATTAGCTCGGGTATCTTCAATGGCTTTTTCAGAAATGTCGCTGCCAATGACGTGCTGAAAACCCATAAGTACGGCTTCCATAAGCACGGTTCCGGAACCGCAAAACGGATCGAGGATGGTGGCTTTGTCGACATCGGCTCTGGAAAGATTGATCATCATGCGGGCGAGTTTTGGTGGCAACATGCCGGATTTGGTATCGCGTTTTGGCCGACCGTAATCGCGGTTTGACCAAGCGACAAAATCCTGGACTGTTTGAGTTTGTCCGATGAGAATTTTTCCGGGCATAGCAATCAGCACAAACTCGCCACCAGTTTCCAAAAGTTTTTCGCCAGTCACAGCTGCTGTTGTAAGAGCACTGGTGTTGCAAGAAACAAAACGCGACGAAAGACCGTTTTCTTTTAGTCTTTTTTTGACGGCCATGCCAAGACGCTTGCCTTCACCGGCCAGTTCATTAATTGGTGCGCCGCAGGAATAAGTACTGATGCCGTAAGAGATTCTTTTGGCTTCAGTGTCATCCGCTCGGTCGGCACCATGCTGGGCGGCTGGGATTAAAGAAACAATAAGATCAGCCACTTCAGCCTGATTTATTTTTTTAATCTCGCCGACAATGCTGCCAATTTTAACCGTACCAGCCAAACGTTCCTGTAAAACCTCTGGAGCTTGGTCAACATCATCGAGTAATAAAATTTCTTTGGAGGCTTTAGAATAATCTTTGCCTGGACCAAGAATGGTCGCAATTTCGGCGACGGATAGGGTGGGGTGGGAACCCAGGACGAAGAAGTTCATATCTTGTGATTAAATTTCTGAATTATTTAATTGTCCACCCCACCCGGTAAACCACTGGTTTGACCAGTGGACTCAAAAGGTTTGACCTTAACGCAGAAAAACAAAAAACATAGTAAAATTCTGACCGGTGGCTTATGAGATACGCTCTGGTAAGATTTCA
>JAZDHJ010000035.1:0-10140 GCA_043805995.1 Candidatus Uhrbacteria bacterium | reverse complement strand
GTTCTTCTTTAGGAAAAGACAAAACTGTTTTATAAACTTCAGTAACAAAATCATCAGCTTTTTGCCAAACCAATAAAGAATGATATGCCTGCAAAAAAATACTCATAAAACCCTGCAACCCCTTAAACCCCTTATTCCCCTAAAATAAAAACGTCTCCGGCCATTATACCAAAGACGCCTTTAATAGCTAAGCTTCCTTTTTGATTTTTTTGATTTTCTTGATAGCGCCCTTATCTTCCTCTTCAAACTTTGGGCCCTTGGCAGCTTTAGTAGCCGCGCGTTTGATTTTCTTTATTTTTTTACCAGAAACCACAGTTGATTTTTTGGCTGTCCGTTCGGTGAATTTTTCCACCCGACGAGCTGTGTCTAGCATTTTTTGCTTTTCGCCAGTAAAGAATGGGTGACATTTGCTGCAAAGTTCAACTTGAATAGCCTCGATAGTAGAACCGATGCTGTGAACGGCGCCGCAAGCACAGGTGATTTTGGCGTCTTTATAATATTTTGGGTGGGTTTCTTTTTTCATAATTGATAGAGTTTTAACGTCGAGAATATATCAAAAGTTGGATTTCTTGTCAATTTCGCGAATTAACTCACGTAAAATGTAACCCAAGGGGCATACGTTGCCTCACGAAAAAAGGTAACCGTGAGAGAATAATAAAAATTCTCTTAACTAACCTCTTTTTCGTGTTTTATGCCCCTTCTTATGAGTCTTAGGTCTCGCCGTGAGTATCTCAGTCGAATCAAACCAAGGTATTTGAAAGCAATCAAGGAAGAAAAAGGTATTATTCTTGATGAATACTGCTTAGCCACCGGTCTAGTTAGAAAATATGTTATTCGTATTTTATCAGCTAAAGTTTCCGATAAAGATAAAGTTAACCGTGTTCGAAAAAAGCGAGAACCCGTTTATGACACCTTTGTCATTATCAAGCTTAAGGAACTCTGGCGACTCATGGATTATCCTTGTGGGCTCCGGATGAAACCAATGATCAGCGAATGGCTCGGAAAGTTAAAAAGTTTCGGTGAAATAACTTTATCTGAAGAAGTGGAAAATAAGTTGCTCCAAATCTCGGCATCGACGATTGATCGCAAACTTTGGAAAGCTCGAACCGAAGAACACCGAAAAACTTTTTCAACCACCAAACCCGGAACGTTGTTAAAAAATCAGATACCTATTCGGACTTCGAGTTGGGAAGAAACACAGATTGGAAACTGTGAACTCGACACCGTGGCTCATTGCGGCGACTCCGCCTCTGGACTATTTGCTTTCACTCTTAATTTGATTGATATTCTGACCGGTTGGGACGAAAGCGAGACAGTTCTTGGCAAGGGAGAAAAAGGCATTGTTTCAGCCTTGGAAAACATCAAGAAAAGACTGCCTTTTCCCCTCATAGCCATCGATCCGGACAACGGTGGTGAATTCATCAATCACCACATGGTTAGATTTTGTTTGGAAAATAAGATTGGTTTCACGAGAGGCCGACCATACAAGAAAAATGATAACGCTCATATTGAGCAAAAGAACTGGACGCATGTCAGAAAAGTTTTTGGTTATTCAAGAATTGAAGATGAAGAAATTATTGAAAAAATGAACGAGTTAAACCGAAAAGAAATTAGACTTTACAAAAACTTTTTTCAAGCCAATGTTAAGCTTGTTGAAAAGAAAAGAATCGGCAAGAACAAGGAAAAAATAAAAAAGATTCACGATGAAGCCAAGACACCATATCAAAGAATAATCGACTGTGATCAAGTCGAAAAAACAATAAAAACAAAACTCCGCGAGGTTTATGAAAAACTAAACCCAGCGGAGCTTAAAAGGAATATCGATAACAAGATAAAAATCATCAACAAGTTGATACTGGAACAACTGACCAGAAACCGACAAGCAAAAGAAAAATCCCTTAACCCATAGTTACATTATTAAATGACGTAACGTATACCTCCGTGGTTACATTTTTAGATGAGTTGACACGTTTCGGTGGGGTTACCCTCCTTCGCTCGGGCTACGGGAGGGCACGGCGAATCATGAATTTTGACACGAATTCACGAATTTTGGTTTGGAAGTTGGGTTGGTTGGGGTTTTGTGATATCCTCGTTTTTACTTATGTCTACACCTATTTCTTTGTTTGATTATCATCTTCCAATCGAGCAAATTGCTCAGTTTCCGGTCGAACCACGGGATTCTTCGAGGTTGTTGGTTTTAGGGCGGGGGAGGGAAACCCTTCGACCTGGCTCAGGGCCTTCGGGGGGAGAGGATGTGGGGAATATTGAACATCGGCGGTTTTTTGAGATTGTGGATTATTTGCGGGCCGGGGATGTTTTGGTGATGAATGACACTAAGGTTTTTAAGGCACGGTTGCGAGGCTTGGTGAATGGAAAAGAAATAGAATGTTTTCTTTTGCGTTCAAGAGAAGGGAATAGTGAGGGGAATTGGTTTTGGCAAGCGCTTATTAAACCGGGTCGAAAGGCGAAGATTGGCGACGTGATTGATCTTGGTGGTTTGTCGACAATGGTTCGTTTAAAAAATAGTGACGGTACAGTTTTATTGTCTTTTGAAATTCCGCCAGCTGAGGTTATCGCTTTTGCCAACGAACACGGCGAGGTGCCAGTGCCGCCTTATGTAAAAAAAGCTCCGGAAAAATCTGATTTATATCAAACCGTGTACGCTCGCGAAACCGGCTCAGTGGCCGCGCCAACCGCCGGTTTTCATTTTACAAAAGAATTACTCCAAAAAATAAAAGATCTTGGTGTTCAAATTGAGTTTATGACTCTCCACGTTGGCATCGGAACTTTTCGGCCAGTTAAAACCGAGACCTTGGAGGCGCACGAAATGCATTCGGAGTTGGTGGAAATAAAAGCCGAAGTGGCCGAACGCATCAATCAAGCTAAAACCGAAGGTCGAAGAATAATTTCGGTTGGCACAACGACCGTTCGAGCGCTTGAAGGCGTGGCTAATCTGAATAAAGGGAAATTACCAGAATCAGGTTTTGTCGGTGAAGTAAATATTTTTATCACCCCAGGTTTCAAATTCAAAGTCATAGACGCGCTCATTACTAATTTTCATTTACCAAAATCAACACTGATCGTTTTGGTTTCAGCTCTGGCCGGCCGGGAACGAGTCCTGGCGGCTTACGAGGCAGCGGTTAAAGAAGGCTATCGTTTTTATTCGTTCGGGGATGCGATGTTTGCCGAATCGGCCTCATCCCCCAACCCCTTCTCCTTTTGAAGGAGAAGGGGAGAGTACTTTTTTATGACTATTCTTTTTAATCGGATTGAGACCAAGGAACGGCGGCGGGAGTTGCGGAGGAGGTCTACGGTGGCTGAGGATCGGCTTTGGGAGTTTTTGAAGAATCGAAAGTTGGCCGGCCAAAAATTTCGTCGCCAATTTGCGATTGGAAATTTTTATGTGGATTTTTATTGCCCGAAGTTTAGATTAATAATTGAAGTTGATGGAAGTATTCACGATGTTCCGGAAAATAAAATTTATGACCGAGAAAGACAGAAGTCTTTGGAATCCCTAGGTTTGGTATTTTTAAGATTCAAAAACTCAGACGTTAAATATCGAATCGAAACCGTATTAAAAACAATAGCCGATTTTTTCCAAACCCACCCCAACCCGTCATCCACCTAAACCCTCTCCTTTCGAAGGAGGGGGGGGTCGTGCTCGGCCGAGGGTGAGGTTACCAAAAACCGATCCAAAAACCCCAACAAAACCCGACATTTTCACCACAACTGCCTTGACAAAAGGCTAAAAATGTGGTATAGTTTTTTGTCATTTAATTGAGATTTTGCGTCTTCTAAGTCCGCGATTAACTCGCGGATTTAGAAGACGCTGAATTCCAGCGTTTTTTCAAGACCGGCACGTGGTTGTGTCGGCAAGGAGGAAAGAGTGAAGAAGCTTTTCTGGTTTTTTTTGGTCATGTGGATTTTTGACATCGGTACAAGAAGCTTTGTGGCCTGGGACGCCAGGAGGTTTCTTGAGGACTGCAGTTCAAGGGGGTTTTCGGCGACCAGTATGGTCACCGAAGTCCACTCATGGGGGTACTCAATCACCGCAGCCGAGTGTGCCCCCAAGTAGACGCACACCAAGTACCGAGGTTCGGCCAGAACATCCTCGGTGCTGGTATCTAAAATCTGGCATGTCTTTCTCGACCCGGTTACACAAACTGCTTGTCGAGGCCTCAACTATTGGACTCTGCGATTTTGTAGGGACCAATTGAGAGATTGAAATCCGGTTTCCCCAAAGTTCATGATAAAAATTGTGACTTTTGGGGATATTGAAAGATTTTACGCATTGTCATCTGTTTGAGTGGAAGAATGCTCTGATCATCTCTTCCCACCTCTACGATTGAGCTTGGTGTTCCAGAGGCAAACGTTCCCGCCAATTTCCGGCTCTCATGCTAGGGGAAAAGACGATTTTATCGTCTTCTTTCTACCTCTATGATTGAGCCAGATGTTCTTGAGGCAAACGTTTACGCCGATTCCAGCTCTCGTGCAAGGCGGAACAGAGGTTAAGATCACCATGGCAGGTGTTCAAAATCATCCCCGCTCAGACAGATGACAACTTCTTGGAGCAGTCGATCAGTCGACTGCTCCACCCCTCGTAGTTCGCGATAAATTATCGTGGTTTGCGAAGAGTGAAAAAGTTTTTTTATCACCGCATAAATACAGCAGAACCATGTTTGTTTTCTGTCGTGTTAATGCGGTGCCATGAGTTTCGTTTTTCGGAAACCGTCCGAGCGAGATTCGTGACAATTTAATGAAGGGATCTATAAAATGAGTTCGGCACAGGCACAGTTAGTAATCAGTGCCTCGTTGGCACTGATGGTGGTCGTCTTGGCAGCCAAGGTGATTGCCTGGGGGATGAGTGTTGCGTCAACGTTGGCTGTTATTTGACGAGACACTTCTTGTGGCAGTCGATATCTCTCGGCCGCCAAAGTTCCAAGTTTGTGAATTTTTTGCAAATTTAGAACTATAAAAAACCTTCTGTTTTGTAAGCAGGAGGTTTTTTGTTTTGGATCGGTCCTCACCCCAGGCCCCCCTCTCCTAGCAGGAGAGGGGTTGGTGTTGTGGAAGGATTGGTGCCTTTCATTCATTCAAATAAAATGTTACTCTCTTTTTGCTATGAAAGCGGTTGAAGCGTTGGCGGCTGGCCAGCCGGATAAAATTTGCGATCAGATTGCCGACGGGATTGTTGATGAATATTTGCGTCGGGATCCGGAGAGTCGATTGGACATTAAAGTCCTGGGCTCGCACGGCATGATTATGATTGGCGGGGAAGTTAATTCGACCGCTGATTTTGACGTAGCTGCTTTGGTTAAACAAATTTATCAGGAAATTGGTTATCAGGACGAAGTTGAGGTTTTTGTAAATGTCGAACCGTCATCGGAAGAAATGAAAACTACCCGTGGTTCTTACGACACAGTGATTGTAAATGGTTATGCGACTCGTGAGACTCGGGAGTTTCTACCGTTGCCTTTGGTTTTAGCCCAAGGTATGGTTCGCAGACTTGATGATTTGCGTCGACTTGATCCGGCGTTTTATTGGTTAGGTCCTGATGGCAAGGTGCAGATAGTTATGAATGGAAAAAAAGTTTCGGCCGTAACTCTGCTGGCTAGTCACGCCGCCGATGTTTCTTTAATTGATTTGCAAACCAAATTACTCGAGCGAGTTATTGAACCGGTGGTTGGCCACGATGGCGCACAAATTTTTATCAATCCCATTGGTTCTTTTATCAGTTCTGGTTTTCAAGCCGATGCTGGGGCCAGTGGTCGGCGACCGAACGCAGATTTTTATGGTGGCCTAATTCCGCACGGCGATGCCTCGCCAATTGGTAAGGATCCTTTTCGGGCTGAGCGAGCCGGAGCTTACATGGCTCGTTACGTTGCCAAGCAATTGGTCGCTCAAGGCTTGGCTGAGTCGGCCATGGTTTCGCTGGTTTACACACTCGGACGTTTGGAACCAATAATGATTGAAGTGAAAGCCGTGGCTGAAAAATCTCGCGGTGCCAAAATGGATTTTACCAATTTGGTCAAAGAAAAATATAATTTTAATTTGGCCTCAATCGTCGAACAATTTGATTTAAAAAAACCGCGATATCGCGCGGTTTCAGTTTATGGTCATTTTGGTCGGGAAGGTTTGCCTTGGGAGGAAGCGGGTGGAAATGTCTAATTTCCAATGTCAAATGACAAATGATGGAGTTTGTTATTTAATCTGTCATCCCGAGCCAGAGAGGGATCTCGTTCACCCTTCCGTAGCCCTAGCGAAGGAGGGCCTCGTTACTTTAATTCATTCTTTCCCCTGCTACTAACCAATCAATATTTTTCATAAAAGTTTCAATATAATCAGCTCGTTTTAAATCGTAATCAACCATGAAAGCATGTTCGAAGACGTCCATGACGAGTAGCGGAGTAGTGCCAGCCAAGTGTCCGACATCATGTTCGTTTATCCACACGTTGAACATTCGACCAGCTTTTTTATCGTAAGCGAGAATTACCCAACCAAGGCCACGCATGGCGCCGGTGGCCCGAAAATCTTTTTCCCAATTTTCGTAAGAACCGAATCTTTCGGTAATTTTTTTATAAAGCTCACTTTCGATATTTAAGGGTTCGGTTTCTTTAGCCAAATTTTCAAAATAAAGTTCGTGCAGATACATACCGTTCCATTCCCAAGCAAAACGACGGTGGAGTTCGGAACATTCCAAAGAACCGATTTCAATCGTTTGGGATTTTTCTGCCAATTTGTTTACGTTCGTAACATAACCTTGATACAAGGTAAAATGATTTTTTAAAAGTCGTTCGCTGAGACCACTAAGACCGATAAGGTGATCAAAATTTTTATTTTCGTAAGTCATAAAGTTTTCCACTCTTTTATTTTTTTAATTCTTTTGTTATACTATCAAAGAAGTTCAATAAACAAAATAACCAAGGAGGATATGCCTACACGAAAAAAAGTTCTTTCTAAAAAGAAAGTTGTTGCGTCAAGTGAATGCACTCTGGCCAGCAAACAAGGCGGAGTCTGTCCGGCTTGCGGCTGTTGTTGCGGTGGTGCGGCTTTGGTCGAATCATCCATGATCATCGTCTTCGGTGGATTGATCATCGCCTTGTCATTTTTCTTAATGCAGTCAATGCTTTAGAATTTTATTATTTGGCGCATAACTTCGTCAAAGCCTAAATTTTTTGTTCAACGTATGTTTATACGTTTCACAAAAAATTTAGGTTTTTCCTCGTTCTGCATCCAAATAATAAAATTCTAAAATTTAATTTAAGACTATGAAGATGCACAAATCAGTGGCGCTTCTGGCGCTTTCTTTGCTTTTGTTAAGCGGCTGCGGTAAGGCTGATTCGCAGACCTCTAACCAGGCAACTAGTACAACCCCAACCAATTCGTCGGTCACTACTCCGACACCAACCAATACTAATTCTTCAGCCACTAATTCAACTGCTGTGAATCCTGCAAACAAATATACTTTCCCAGGCGTGCTCGCGGCCGAGGAAATCCAAAATAAACAAATCCGTATCAAAACTGCAAAGGGTGACATCGTGTTCGAATTATATCCAGACACCGCACCACTCGCCGTTTCTAACTTTGTCTACTTGGCCAAACAAAATTACTACGACGGTTTAATTTTTCATCGCCGCGTCGAAGGCTTTGTTATTCAAGGCGGTGATCCATTAGGCACCGGTCGTGGCGGTCCTGGTTATAAATTTAATGACGAACTCACTGATTCATACACTTACGCCCATGGTATTGTCGCCATGGCCAACTCCGGTCCTAACACCAACGGTTCCCAATTTTTCATTATGTTGGCCGATTATCCATTGCCAAAAAGTTACACAATTTTCGGCAAGGTGACCGAAGGACTCGATATTGTCGACCAAATTCAGATTGGTGATGAGATGACGGTGGTGACGGTGGAGGATAAGAAGTAAAAGGTAAAAATTGTAAAAAGTAAAAGACTGCCGGATTGATTCGGTGGTCTTTTTGTTAATGTTCGATGTCGCTAAAAAACGTATCACACAAGGGCCGATCGGTCCTTGTGTGATACGATCGCTAATTTAAAACCAACCCCATAGTCCCTCCAATCCAACCTTAGTCCCCTGATTAGTCATATCAATACCCCGTCTCGGTACCAGTCGTTTCTACGTTTCTACGCTTTTACGTTTCTACGTTTTTCCGATATAATACCCCTATGTCCAGAAAGATTTCCGAGACGACTTTCTACAAATATCTCAAGTGTCCAGCTTGGGTTTATTTTGACGCCCACGAGGCTGAAGCGCCACATGACCCACTTCTTGTTAAGTTGCTCGACGATGGTTTGATTCCAGAAAAGGAGTTGGAGGTGGTCAGCGATCGGTCGGATTTTGTTGAGGTGACAGCCGAGGATCCGGAGGAGGCTTTTCGTCAGACTTTGGATTTTATGCGCGAGGGTCGGGAAACTATTTATCAAGGAGTTTTAATCCATGGCCATTGGGTTGGCAATCCAGATATTTTAGCTAAGGTTGAAGGCCGCTCAAAATTTGGAAACTATTATTATGTGGCGGCCGATGTTAAACGATCGCGCCAAGTTCGCGAGGCCTATAAATTTCAAGGTTGTTTTTATGCCGAACTGCTTTCGCGAGTTCAGAATTCCAAACCGATTCAAGGTTACATAATTACTCCGGACAAAAACATTGTCGGTTATTTGATCGAAAAATTTGAAGCCGAGTTTCATCTCACTTTATCGGAAATCGAAAAAATCGCGGCTGGCGAAAAACCAAATCATTTTTTAACGGCCGGTTGCAAACAGTCGCCTTGGTATGGCGCCTGTCGTTTGGAATCGGAAGGCTGTCGCGATATTTCGGTTTTGAATCGCGTTTGGCGCGAGGAAGTTGCGGCTTTGCAGGCAATTGGTATTAAAACATTCGACGAACTGGCTTCATTCACGCTTAAAAATCTCGAGAAAAAAGCCCCAGCTCTTCGCCACGATCGTTTGGAATTAATTCATCTCCAGGCTCGAGCGATTATTGAAAATAAACATTTTCTCTTGCAACCGCCAAACTTTCAAAAAACCGATCACGAACTTTATTTTGATATTGAAAGCGATCCGCTGCGTGATTTTGATTTTCTTTTTGGCGTGCTGGAAGTTAAAAATGGCCGCAGTCGTTATTATTCTTTCTTAGCCAAAACACCTGAAGAAGAAGGTGAAATGTGGCGAAAATTTGTTGAATTTGTCGTCGCCCGGCCAAACGTGCCAATCTATCATTACGGGATGTTCGAACTTGATGTGGTGCGACGTTTTGCCGCCAAGTATGGTCTGACTGATGAAATTTGTTCTTCGATCGAGGTAAACATGCATGATCTGTTGTTTCTTATTCGACCAGCCGTAGTTTTTCCGTTATCATTTTACTCGCTAAAAGATCTTGGTGTTTACGCCGGTTATCATTGGCAAGCCGCCGAAGCTTCCGGAGTTAATGCCGTGCGCTGGTTTGAAGATTGGCTAAAAACTCATGACGAAAAAGTTTTGGCGAATATTTTGGAGTATAATAAAGATGATGTGAAAGCCACTTGGGTTTTAAAAAAGTGGGTGGCCGAGCAGTTCGGTTAAAAATTCCAAAAGCCAATTTCCAAATTTGGATATTGGAATTTGGGTTTTGGAAATTCGATAAATTATGCGCAAACTAATAATAATGTTAATTGTGGCGATTGGTGGTCCGGTTTTGATTTTGGCGATTCTTTGGTCACAAAAAAATGTCCTTTTGGATTTTTGGAGCGACTCGGAAAGATTCGCGGCCGCACCGACACCTAAAACGTTTGAGGAAGTGGCCGGGGTGGGTGACGTAGAAAATGTAGAAGTTGTAGAAAATGTAGATGCGGCGGTTGGTGTTGTCGTCGACGGTGTTTCTTCGCCTGAAGAAAATGCTCCTGATCAAGTCACTAATCCAACCAACCCTACAATTTCTACGGATTCTACGGTTTCTACTCCAGCCCCCTCGAGTCTGCCAAAAGAATTCAACCTGGCTGTACCTTTCACTTCTCAGGCCCCGTTGTCGGTTTGGGATTTGGTACACGAGGATACTTGTGAGGAAGCGGCAATTTACATGATCCATCGGTTTTATACAGGTGATCCGGCTGGTAAAATTGATGTTAATGTGGCCGAAGCTG
>JAZDHJ010000034.1:0-17275 GCA_043805995.1 Candidatus Uhrbacteria bacterium | reverse complement strand
ATAGTGAAATCTTACCAGAGCGTATCTCATAAGCCACCGGTCAGAATTTTACTATGTTTTTTGTTTTTCTGCGTTAAGGTCAAACCTTTTGAGTCCACTGGTCAAACCAGTGGTTTACCGGGTGGGGTGGACAATTATTTGCAGACCGTCATCGACGGAAACAATATCCTCGGCTCCGGCATCAATCACCGCCAAATCAAAAACATCGCGGTCTTTAATAATTGAAACATCAAACAAACTTATCACGCCTTTCTTTTCGAACATCCACATCACACTGCCACCAACGCCGATTGCTCCACCAGCTTTCGAGACAATATTTTTTACCTCAGCAACAGTTCGATTCCGATTATCAGTCAGACATTGAACCAGAATGGCCACACCGCCTGGTGCAAAACCTTCGTAAACAATTTCATCCATAATCTCGCCTTCCCCACCGCCAATTCCGCGGGCCACCGCTCGTTCAATATTATCCTTTGGCATGTTTACCGACTTGGCCGCATCAATGGCCATCCGTAATTTAAAATTAAAAGATGGATCATTACCACCTTCCCGAGCAGCCACGACGATATTTTTTGTAAACTTAGTAAAAGTCTGGGCGCGCTTGGCATCAGCCTTGCCTTTGACTAGTTGAATGTTGTGAGCATGAGAGTGTCCGGACATAGTTGAAAGTGATGAAGTTGTGGAATCGTGGAGTGATGGAGTGTTTGGCGGGGAACGTCTCCCTCCTTCGCGTGCCTCATGCGGGGGAGGGTTGGCCGTGCTCCTCCGTAGCCCAGCGAAGGGGAGGGTGGGGGAAGTAACGCGGCCACCCTTCGCTCGAGGCGAGCTACGGCGTGGCAAGCGAGATCCTTCCCTGGCTCAGGATGACAAATGGCTTAGATAATAAAAACCCGCCCCAATTTTAACAATCAGAGCGGGTTTTGTCGAATTTCGTCAATTAAAATACTTAGTCAAAATGGCGTGATAAATGGTTTTTCGGCCAACCATGCCGATCAGTTTGCCGTCTTGCACGACTGGCACCTGATGGATACCACTAGCTGACATGAGGGCACCAACTTTCAAAATTGGCGTCTCGAGATCAGCGGTCAAAGTGCGTGATGACATAATCTCTCTGACGGTGCGTGATAAAGCCGTGGCCCGGGCTTCTTCTTCCATTGTTTCAAGATCGTGGTAGGCATGTGGTGCCTCCATCCAATCTTTATACAAAGGAAACAAAGCACGGAACAAATCTTTTTCCGAAAGCACACCAACAACGTTGCCATTGATATCAACCACCGGCACAGCTGGCAGTTGTTTTTCGATGAGCAACGCAGCGGCTTCGGACCAAAGGGTCTCCGGAGTGCAAGTGCAAACTTCCGAAGGTGTAAAAATATCTTTGACTTTCATATACTTCTATAAAACCATGGATGTGGGATGAGTGCAAGTCGTGGAGTTTAAAAAGTCGTGGAGTCGTGAAGTTATGGAAAATTTATTCTAAAAAAACAACGACCCTTGCGAGCCGTTGTTTCCAAATTCGTAATTCGTTTCCCTGTCTACCCAGCTTTTTCCAAATCCGCTTCGGTCTGACTTACTTCGACTTCACCTTCGTCATCATGTTCGCACTCGTGGATTCCGAAACCGGTACCGGCTGGAATCAAGCGACCAATGATGACGTTTTCTTTGAGACCTCTAAGAGTATCAACTTTGCCAGTAACTGAAGCACCAATAAGAACTCTGGCGGTTTCTTGGAAAGAGGCAGAGGAAAGCCAAGATTCTGTTGAGAGAGAAACTTTGGTGATACCAAGGAAAATTTGGTCGGCAGTGGCTTCCTTTTTACCCAAAGCTTTGATGCGATCGTTTTCATCTAAGAAACAGTTCTTTTCGGTGATCTCACCCGGCAACAAATCTGTATCGCCAGTATCGACAATGCGAACACGACTAAACATTTGTTTGACAATGAGCTCGATGTGTTTGTTGTTTAACTTCTGACCTTGAGAAGCGTAAACAAACTGAGTTTCTTTGGAAAGATAACGCTGCACGGCATTTTGACCTTTGTGTTTGAAAAGAATCTGCAAGTCCAAGCCGCCATCGGTCAAAGGATCACCAGCCTGAATTTCATCGCCATCTTTTACGATCAAAGAATAGCCTGGTGGAATCAAGTATTCACGCGCCTTTTGACTTTCAGCCACAAACTTGACCACACCTTTGGCGATAGCTGAAATGACACCGGACTTTTCAGCCAAAACTTTTGTACCATCTGACTTAGCTGCCAAGACATCACCTGGTTCAACTTTATCACCAACTTTAACTTTTGGTTCGGCACTCTTACCAATAATCATGGCTTCATCCTCAATACTATTATAAAGAATACGCACAATTTTTTGACCGGACCTGGTGTCGATAATCTGTTTACCGGTACCAACTTGAACCATTTCACGTTCCATGGTTTCAATTTGGATCTTACCAGAAACTTCGGTCATAACCGCTTTCAGTTTTGGGTTACGAGCTTCGAACAATTCTTCCACCCGTGGCAAACCTTGAGTAATGTCTTTACCAGCCACACCACCAGTATGGAAAGTTCGCATTGTAAGCTGAGTGCCAGGTTCGCCAATGGACTGAGCCGCCATAATACCAACCGAGGTGCCGAGTTTGACCAATTTGTTGTAGGCCAAATCGTAACCGTAACACTGCTGACAAACACCGCGACGTGACTTACAAGTCATAACTGAACGCACGTGAGCTTGCAAAAGTTCCTTACCGGAAGCCTCGATTTCACGAATATGATCTTCGGTAATAAGCGCACCGGCTTTGACAATGGCTTTTTTGGCATCTGGTAATTTAATATCAGAGAAAGCGACGCGACCAAGAACACGAATAAGTAACGGCTCGCCAATTTCGTCGGATTCTTCTTTGGTTAAGAGCACGCCTTCCTTATCGCCGCAGTCAACTTCACGGACCACCACGTCTTGAGCCACATCGACCAAACGACGAGTTAAGTAACCGGCGTTAGCGGTACGCAAAGCGGTGTCGGACAAACCTTTACGCACACCGTGACTTGAGATAAAGAATTCCAAAACATCAAAACCTTCTTTAAACGAACGTTTAACTGGCAATTCAATAATTTCACCGGATGGGTTGGACACCAAACCTTTCATACCCACCATCTGAGTAAACTGACCCCACGATCCGCGAGCCCCAGATTCAATCATGGTGTAAACCGGACCGTTGTGAGCCAAAGAAACTTTGGCCAAATCGGAAACTTTATCTTTAATCTCATTCCAAATTTTTACAACTGAATTATGGCGTTCAGCTTGAGTTAACAAACCTTGAGCAAAGAAACCATCAACTTCGTGAATACGAGCGTCACCATCGTCAAGCAATTCTTTTTTAGCTGAAAGGTCTGGCAAGTCGGCCATACCCCAGGAATAACTGAGCAGTGTAGCGTATCGGAAACAAAGATCTTTAATAGCGTCCAAAGTGGCGGCGGTTTTTTCTTGACCATCAAATTCCACTGACATGCGGATAATGTTAGCCAATTCTTTACGACCAAACGATTGGTTCATAAAAGGAATGACCGCCGGGATGACACTGTTAACAATGATACGACCAATAGTAGTAACCGTAATTTGATCCTCGTCTTTCATGCCAGGTTTCAAACTACCACGAACCCGAATCCATTCGCGGAGACCAATTTTTTTTGTCTCGTAAGCATACTGAGCATCGCTGATATCGCGGAAAGCTTTCATTTGGGCTTCCTCTGGTTTGTCGGTGGTCATGGACATGCAATAAGCTGTCCAGGCCAAGTCACGACCAGGGGTGGCCACTGGACCACCGTGGGCTGGTTTGAGCAAATTTTTGGTGGCCAGCATTAAATCACGAGCTTCGTTTTTAGCTTCTTCAGTCAAAGGTACGTGTACAGCCATTTGGTCGCCGTCAAAGTCAGCGTTGTAAGCGTCGCAAACCAATGGGTGAACTTGAATAGCTTTACCTTCAATAAGCAAAGGTTGGAAAGCCTGAATACCAAGACGGTGCAAAGTCGGAGCGCGGTTTAAAAGCACGTAAGCGTCTTTAGTAATCTCTTCCAAAATATCCCAAGTTTCGGCATGATCGCTTTCAATGAAACGGTTGGCTGAACGAATATTGTGAACCAATTCGCGTTCAATAAGTTTGGCAATAACGAATGGTTTAAAAAGTTCCATGGCCATGGTTTTTGGCAAACCGCACTGATTCATTTTAAGGTGAGGGCCGACCACAATAACCGAACGACCGGAATAGTCGATACGTTTACCGAGTAAGTTTTGACGGAAACGACCCTGTTTGCCTTTCAAAAAGTCGGCCAAGGATTTAAGCTGGCGTTTTTTACCAGTTGCGGCCAAAACGGTTTTTGAATGACGAGCAGTGTTATCGATAAGTGAGTCGACGGCTTCCTGCAACATGCGTTTTTCGTTTCTAGCAATAACTTCCGGCGCATTGAGTTCGCGCAAACGGTTCAAGCGATTGTTACGATTGATGACACGACGATATAAATCATTTAAGTCAGAAGTGGCAAAACGTCCACCATCGAGAGCGACCATTGGGCGTAAATCTGGTGGGATGACTGGGATAACCTGAAGCACCATCCATTCTGGGCGAATGTTGTTTTTCAAAAGAGCCCGCAGTAATTTTAAACGACGCATTAAACGATCGCGTTTGGCCCCAATGGCTTTTTCCAAACTTTCTTCAATGAGTTTAACGGTTTCTTCAAGGTTGATACGAGTCAATAATTTTTGAACCGCACCGGCACCAATATCGGCATCAAAAAGATGACCGTATCTGAGCGACCATTCGTGATAGGTAGCTTCGTTAATGACCTTGAGTGGTTTCAATTCTTTAAGATCTTTATCAACAATCAAAAAGTCTTCTTCAAGTTCAGCTAATTTACGATCACGAATACCGGCCAAGTGTTCGGCCTCGGTATTAATTTTCTTTTCTTCGCCAGGAAAACGGGCCGCCAAACGATCAACGTCACGAGCGTATTCGCCTTCGATCATTTTTCTCTTACTCTTGTATTCCTGTTTAACTTGCTCGATGGTCTGAATTTTTGCTTCTTCGTTAACATCCGTAATCAAATAACTGGCAAAATAAATCACCTTTTCCAAAGCCTGGACTGACATGTCGAGGGCGGTACCAATCTTGCTTGGCAAACCACGCAAATACCAAATGTGCGTGACCGGAGCAGCTAATTCAATGTGACCCATGCGTTCGCGACGAACAATGGAATGAGTAACTTCAACTCCGCATTTGTCACAAACAATACCTTTGAAACGAATTTTTTTATACTTGCCACAATAGCATTCCCAGTCTTTGGAAGGTCCAAAAATTTCTTCGGCAAACAAACCATGCTTTTCTGGTTTCTGAGTTCGATAGTTAATGGTTTCCGGTTTGGAAACTTCGCCATAAGACCAGACACGCATTTCTTCAGGCGAAGCGAGTCTAAGACGAATAGCGTCGAAGTCGGTAGTTTTTAAAGTGTCGAGTTTCTGAAACATATTTTTTTAGGGGGTGGCGTTAAAGGGCTTTAGGGGCGTTAAAGGGCTTTAGGGGCAAGGAATTTTATTTTTAATAAATTTTCCTTGCCTTAGTGCCCTTTAATGCCTAAACGCCCCCTAACTCCCAAATAATTCCTATTATTTTTTCAAAGCGCGGGCTTTCTTTTCCTTTTCTTCGGCAAGCTCGACAACTTTGCCGTCCTTCAAAAGTTCGACACCTAAACACAAACCCTTGAGTTCGCGTAGGAGCACATTGAAAGATTCTGGAATGTTTACTTTTCTGATAGTTTCGCCCTTAATAATTGATTCGTAAGCTTTGGAACGACCAGGTACGTCGTCTGATTTAATAGTCAGAATTTCCTGCAGCATGTGAGCGGCACCGTAAGCTTCGAGTGCCCAGACTTCCATTTCACCAAAACGCTGGCCACCAAACTGAGCTTTACCGCCGAGTGGTTGTTGGGTGATGAGTGAATATGGACCAATGGAACGTTGGTGAATCTTGTCCTCAACCATGTGGTTAAGTTTCAACATGTACATGTAACCAACCGTAACCTTGTTAGCAAACGGTTCACCCGAACGACCATCGACCAAACCCAATTGACCTGAGCGCGGGAAACCGGCTCGTTCCAATTCGTCGTGAATTTCTTTTTCTGAAACACCATTCAAAACCGGCGTGGCCACTTTGTAACCAAGAGCGTTAGCCGCCAAGCCAAGGTGAGTTTCCAAAATCTGACCCAAGTTCATACGAGAAACGACGCCGAGTGGAGTCAAAATAACGTCGACCGGAGTTCCATCTTCAAGGAACGGCATATCTTGAACTGGCACAACTTTAGAAATAACACCTTTGTTACCGTGGCGACCAGCCACCTTGTCACCAACTTGAATTTTACGTAAATCAGCTACCGCAACTTGAATTGATTGCACAACGCCAGGTGGCAATTTATCGCCAGCTTCACGTGAGAAAACTTTTACATCAACGACTTTGCCATGTTCACCGTGTTCAAGATACATGGAGGAATCACGAACATCACGAGCCTTTTCACCAAAGATGGCTCGCAAAAGTTTTTCTTCGGCCGAAAGTTCGGTTTCACCTTTTGGCGTAATTTTACCAACCAAAATGTCGCCAGATTTAACTTCAGCGCCAATTCGAATTACACCTTCGGTATCCAAATTTTTAAGTTTTTCTTCTGAGACATTTGGGATGTCACAAGTCACAACTTCTGGACCAAGTTTGGTATCACGAACGTCTTGAGTATAGTTTTCGATGTGAACAGAAGTGAAACGATCGTCGTGAACCATGCGTTCGTTAATAATGACCGCGTCTTCATAGTTATAACCTTCCCAAACCATGAAAGCGACCAGTGCGTTTTGGCCCAAAGCCAATTCACCTTTTTCAACGGCCGAAGAGTCGGCAATTGGATCACCTTTTTTAACTTTGTCGCCAACATTAACTACCGGCACTTGGTTAATACAAGTGGAGGCGTTTGAACGTAAAAATTTATTGAGATTTTGAACGTGAAGATTATTTTTCTTGTCAGTAATTTCAACCCGGTTACCATCAACAGCGGTAATCTTGCCTTCTTCGGCTGCCAAAACTACGTGACCAGAATCACGAGCGGCTCGACGTTCGGCACCAGTACCGACGATTGGTGATTGGGCTTTAATGGTTGGCACGGCCTGACGTTGCATGTTGGTACCCATGAGGGCGCGAGTGGCATCGTCGTGTTCCAAGAAAGGAATAAGCGAAGTACCAATGGAAACAATTTGTTTGGACGAGACGTCGACATAGTCAACTTCTTCGACCGAGACAATTTGTGGTTCGCCAAATTTACGAGCGCTAACAAAAGCGTCCAAAAGATAACCTTCGTGGTCCATGTTGACGGTAGCCGGAACTGTAACATGCTTATCTTCCTTAAAAGCATTAATGTATTCAATTTCATCGGTCGCCCGAACTCGAGTTTTACCATCCTTACCCTTTATTTTTTCCACCTTACGATAAGGTGTTTCGATGAAACCGTATTTGTTGATAACCGCATAAGAGGCCAAGTGACCGACCAGACCAATGTTTGGACCTTCAGGTGTGGCGATTGGACAAATACGACCATAGTGAGTCGGGTGCACGTCGCGAACTTCGAAACCGGCACGTTCACGAGACAAACCACCCGGGCCCATGGCTGACAAACGACGTTTATGTTCAAGTTCGGCGAGTGGATTCATTTGGTCCATGAATTGTGAAAGCTGTGAGGACATGAAAAACTCGCGCACCGCACCAATAACCGGTCTGGCGTTAATAAGACGGGCCGGTGACAAAAGTTCAACATCTTGAGTTGACATTCTGTCTTTAATGATGCGCTCCATACGAGCCAAACCGACACGGAAACGACCTTGGATAAGTTCGCCAACGGCCCGAACACGGCGATTACCTAAGTGGTCAACGTCATCTGGGTCTTCCTGAGTAATGTTGAGACGAATAATTTCGCGGACAATTTGCACCAAATCTTCTTTGTGCAAAATGCGTTTTTCTTCCGGAGTGATTTCTGATTCTGAAGCATCGGTACCAAAACGCAAATTAAATTTAAAACGACCGACTTTACCCAAATCGTAACGATCGAAATTAAAAAACATGGAATGGATGAGCGACTTGGCGTTGTCAGGTGTAGCCAAATCGCCTGGGCGAATACGTTTGTAAACTTCGATCAAACCACCATTTTCATCTTTTGAAGGATCCTTAGCCAAGGTGGATTCAATGTAATGGTTCATTGGATGAGTATCGATATCCTCGAACAGAGCGATTATTTCCTCATCAGTATAATAACCAAAGGCTCGCAAAATAGCGGTGACGGTTACCTTGCGTTTGCGATCGATTTTTACCCAAATAACGTTTTTAGGGTCAGTTTCAAATTCCAGCCAAGCACCACGGTTAGGAATAATTTTGGCCCCATAATAACGACGGCCGCGTTGAACTTCAGCGGTAAAAAAGGCCCCGGCTGAACGGACAAGCTGTGAAACGATAACCCGTTCGATACCATTGATAATAAAGGTACCGCGTGGAGTCATGACCGGCATGTCACCCAAATAAATTTCCTGATCCTTAATAACATTATCGCGTTTGTTTACCAGACGAGCCTTGATACGAAGTGGGGCTTCGAAAGTTACGTTTTTGTTACGTGACGTAACTTCGTCGAACTTAGGTTCGTCCAGGTAAAATTTGTCGAAATATAATTCCAGATCACGACCAATAAAATCGCGGATTGGGTTAATTTCGTCAAACAGTTCACGCAAACCTTCCTCCATGAACCAGCTGTAGGAACGCAATTGGATTTCCGTAAGTTCCGGAAGTTCCATGGCGTCCGGAACCGTGTTAAACGCATGACGCTCGGGATCTGTTGGCGGAGTAAGTCGGTAAATCATAGTGAGTGGATTAATAGGGGGTTACGAATCACGAATTTTGACACGAATTCACGAATACCGTTGATCGTAGGGACAGATCATTGATCTGTCCCTACGGACGAAACCAACATTCGTTGATTCGTGACACAATTCGTTATTCGTAACCCCAACAAAAAACCCGTCCGTTAAAGGAAAGGTGCTTAATTTTTTTTATTAGTTAGGCAGGATAACTCCATTACATCCAATAAATGGGTTGTAATAGCCGTTATGTTTATTTTCGCCAGCATGGAAATATTTTTTCATGCCCCTTACCACGTCAAGCGGGGTAAAAGACTTTTGCTGGAAGGTCCGCCCGGTAGACCATTCTGCCTCAAACGGGGCGAAGATTAGCCGAAATAATTCGGCGAGTTCGACGGAAATATACCAGACCTGTGGACAAACGTCAAGAGCTGAAATGAGGATGAAAAGAGGATATGTCAAGCCTTAAAGCTTTTTGGCTATTTTAAGCTAAAAAATAACTCTTTTTAATTGAATTTGGACTATTAATGTCTAACTTATCCACAACTACCAAAAACTTGGCTTAACAAACACAAAAGTCCTCTACCAAGAGCCGCAAAGCAAGGCGATGACTTGAGCGAAGAAACACCAAGCCAATGTTGGTTGAATGCGAGGAGAGAGATTTTTCCGCGAGTAACGCGGAGAGCACTCAAGACAATGATTCGGCGGCATCGCCTGCTTTACGACTCTCGAGGGAGGACTTCTGTTGGAATTTCAAAATTATTTAATTATTGAATTATTGAGTTTTGGAAGATTGATTCCTTTTATTTTTTCGTTCTGAGTCAAAGGCCTGCCCGCCATAGCTGCCTGGCGAAGGCAGAAGAATCTCGATACGTCATTCACGAACGACATATCTCACCTCATGATTTCTCAGACGTTTAAAGAATCTTCTTGAGTAATAATTAAACCATTTTTTTAAATCATTGGCAAGAGTGAGGAATGGTTGAAATTATTGAATTTCCAAATTATGGAAGATTGTTTTTTTAAAAATCTTGATCCCCTCCACTATTCTATAATTCGAAGAATCTTGCCGAAATCACGAATCATCGAATCGACAATGAATCCCCCACCCCACCCTCCCCCGCAGTGGCTGCGAAGGAGGGAGAATTAATTTTGGATCTTCCTCCCTCACAGCCGCTGTGGGGGAGGATAAGAGGAGAGGGTCGATTTCGTCCACAATTCGCCGTGCCCCTCGTAGCCCAGCGAAGTGGGGTGATTCGTAACAATACAAAAAAGATCCGCCACACAACGGAAGACAAGATCCGTGAGTGGCTAAGCTTGCGCTGAGTATCACGGTGCGAATGACCGGCGGTAACAAAGAGAGCCGAAGCCCTGTTTGAATCGTGATCATTCAATTGGCATTTTGTCTAGCAACAGGGTTAGACGAAGCACCAAACTTCTTGTCTTCCGTTTTGGAGCGGAAGCTTATCGGAAATTATTTAATTATTGAATTTCTGAATTATTGAGTTGTGGAAGGTTGTTTGTTTTTAATCCCGAATGAATTTTCAAAATTTATTTAAAAACTCATTTGGGCGGCCGAGGTGAGGTTTCGGCCTTAAGACACCTCCTTTTTTGTATTGGGCAATGACCCGACTCGACCCGAGTGGTGTTGGGTCGACGTGTGAGTCGGGTCCGGTTGGTTTTTTCCAGCCTTCTCTACCTGTAATGCCCCCATCTGGAAGCTGGGGGAGGTAGGACGACAAAATGTTTTTGTCGCGCTAGACAAAGCCGCTGGTATACAAACAGTCTCCTTTTTAGTGAAAGAAGGAATAGAGATTTGATTCGACGCGTTGGGCGAACTAGTTGTGTCGCCGAAAGTCGGTCTCGCATCTCATATTCCTTCAGTTGAATCAAGCCCTGAAACCATATCTTTTCAGATACAGGCTCGGGGCTGGGGCTCGCAGAAGGTGCGAGCCCGGGAGTGGCAAGGTTGGGCTAGCGCCCGATTCCCTTGCCGGAACGGCTGGACGCGAAGCGCCCAGAATGGCCGGACGGATTACTGATCCGGCCGTGGAGGAGGTCTTCAACCTCCTGGCGGAGTGGGATCTCAACGACCCCTTGCATGATCTGTTCGGCACGGTCGTACCGAATGGCCTTCTCGAGCTGAATGTCAGCCCGCCGCACGACCCTGGGCGGGACGGCGGGGACGGTGGTGGCCGGGTGGCGAGCGATGCGGGGCATGGTGCCTCCTGAAATGTCCCATCGAACGACGGGACGGGTGGATGTTTGAAACGAAAAAAACCTGTGTTTAAAAGAGAAAGATTTCACATTTAAACATAGGCCTTTTTCAGTTTCCGATTACGACTCTCTCCAGGGGCATAATCGAATTGGAAAATTGTAAGGCGAATCTTAGTCTACCAAGTGGTTAAATTCCGGCTTTCTTATAGTTTTTATCAGCAAAGACATTGGCCACTTGGCTATTTCTAAGACCAAGTAATATATCACAAAAAACCATTTTTGTCAATAGTCGACCAAAAATGTTAGAATAGAGGCGCTTACATTTTTAAAGCTTACGCATTCGGGCATTAAGGGGCATTTAGGCACTAACGGGCGCTGAGGGCAAAGAAAATATTTTAAAAAAATACTCTCCTCGCCCCTAATGCCCTTTAAGGCCCCATAATGCCTTAACGCCCCCCCCAAAAAAAACTATGTCGCGGAGAAAAAAATCTCGTTATCAAGCTGAGCCGGAAAAATTTCAATTACCACCAATGAATCCAGAAACCAAGCGTGGTATTATTGTAATTTTTTTATTTGCCGCGGCCGCTCTGCTTTTACTTTCATCATTGCAAATTGCTGGTACCGTCGGTATTGTCCTCGACGGTTTTATTGCTAAAGGCTTCGGCGTCGATCGTATTTTAATTCCTATTCTGTTTGTCGTAATCGGCTTTTCTCTGCTCTTTCCCGAACGCAGCAAAATGGGTCCTTGGAATTATTTGGGCGTACTTTTTTTCTTTCTGTCTTTCAATGGCCTGATCAATTTATTTTTTAACATCCTAAAAGGCAATCTTAATCCAACCTTGGAACAACTCATGTCGACCGGCGGTCTGGTTGGCCAAGCACTTGGTTTAACCTTAAATAATCTCACCGGCTTTTGGGCCACACTTTTAATCCTGGCCGCTCTTCTGCTCATTTCGATTATTCTAACTCTCAACACTTCACTGCGTTCCATCATTGGTTTCCACAGTCATTTAACCGGTTGGTTTGGCGAAGCCTTGCACCGCCGTCGGACTGAAGCTTTGGCCAAGGAATTAAGTTCAGAAGTCGAAGACGATTCAGAAATCACGGCTGATCTAGATGACGAGGAAGAAATCGAAGTTGATGAAGTTGATGAGGAAGAAGCAAAAAAAACTTTCCGAACCACCAATCTGGCGCCAACTGTTTTACCGCCACCAGAAAAAGTTTTAACCGCTAAACAAATCAGAAAAGTCACTCTGCCGATCGACTTACTTGAATATCGTTCCACCAAAGTTAACTCTGGCGACACTGATCGCAACAAAGAAATTATTCGTCGCACTTTTGAGCAATTTCATATTGCTGTTGAAATGGGTGAAATCGCCATTGGTCCAACGATTGCTCAATACACTTTGCGACCAGCTGAAGGCGTAAAACTTTCGCGCATCATCGCTTTACAAAATGATTTGGCTTTGGCTTTGGCCGCTCACCCAATTCGTATTGAAGCGCCAATTCCTGGTCGCTCACTTGTTGGCATAGAGGTACCAAACCAAACCATTGCCACCGTCTCCCTCCGTGAATTACTGGAAGCTAAAGCCTTCAAAACTCGCTCAACAAATTTGAGTGTCGCTCTGGGCAAAGACGTCACCGGAAAAGTTTGGGTTTCGCCAATTGAAAAAATGCCCCACATGCTAATCGCCGGTGCCACCGGTTCTGGTAAAAGTGTTTGCATTAACACCATTATTCTTTCGCTTCTTTACACCAACAGCCCCGACGAACTTAAATTAATCATGGTCGATCCAAAACGCGTCGAGCTCACCGCTTACGAAGGTATTCCTCATTTATTAATTCCACCAATCATTAAAGTTGATGACACCATCAATGCCCTCAAATGGACCGTCCGCGAAATGGAACGCCGTCTCGATCTGCTCTCCAAATTCGGCGCTCGCGATATCAACTCTTACAACCAACGCGTCGAAGAAAAAATGCCGCGCATCGTTGTCTTGATCGACGAATTAGCCGACCTCATGGCCGCAAGCGGCCATGAAATTGAAGGCACAATTGTTCGCATCGCCCAAATGGCCCGCGCTGTCGGTATCCACTTAATCCTGGCTACTCAGCGACCAAGCGTCGATGTCATTACCGGTCTTATCAAAGCCAACTTCCCTTCACGTATTGCTTTCGCGGTCGCCTCACAAACTGATTCTCGAACTATTCTCGACTGCGCTGGCGCCGAAAAACTCCTCGGTCGCGGCGACATGCTTTACACTTCGGCCGACTTGTCCAAACCGGTTCGTTTGCAAGGTGCTTATGTTTCTGAGGACGAAATAAGTCGCATTGTTTCCTATTTGAAAAAAGAGGGTCCGCCAGATTACAATTACGCGGTCATTGAAAAAGAAAATACCGGTTCAATTTTTGACGGCTCCGGCAGTTCCGATGATGACGATCCTGTTTTGCAAGAAGCTGCCCAAATTGTCATTCAAGCCGGCCGCGCCTCAACTTCTCTTTTACAACGTCGTCTAAAAATCGGTTACGGTCGAGCGGCCCGCATTCTTGATGTCCTCGAAGACCATGGAGTTATCGGCGCCCCCGACGGTTCCAAACCACGAGAAATTTTAGTCGATTCTTGGCCAGCCCATGGCGGTGTTAAAGACCGCGAATTTGCCGAGCGACGCGAAATGTTGGCTGTCGAAGAACTGCTCGATGAAACAGAACCCTTCGACCCCTTCGAGTCGCCTCAGGGTCGCCTTGAGGAATCGAAAGGCGACTCGGCTCAGGGCGTCGAGGCAACGAAAGAAGTAATAACTGAATTCTTGCCACCGGTTCATTTACCGGATGAGGAACCCTTCGACTTGGCTCAGGGCGTCGAGGCGACGCCAGAAATCACCCAAGATGATTTCCTTCCCTTCGATAGGACTCAGGGCGCCAAGGTGGCGGAGGACCAACCGCTCGACAAAACTCGAAGTGTCAAGGAAGTCGAGGACGATTTTCTTAAAGCTCAAGAGGGCGAGTATCTTGATGACAAGGAGTGATCGGAAGTGATGGAGTGGTTGAGTGGTGGAGTGACGGAGAATTGGTTTGATATTTTAATAATCCTTTCCAAGCCACCCCAAGCCAACACTTCACCACCCAACCATCACTCCACCACTTCACCACTCCAAACACTATGCCCTTCTTTATCCGTAATCTAAAACAAGAGGAAAATCTTGGCGAAAAAATTCGCGCTCTTCGCAAACACAAAAACTGGACACTAAACGAAATGGCTGGGGCCACAAAAATTCAACGCAAATATCTTGAAGCTTTCGAAACCGGCGATTACGATATTCTGCCCGAACCGCTCTACGCCAAAAACTTTTTAAAAAAATACATTCTGGCTCTGGGTGGCGATCCAAATTATTACGTCGCGCGTTTCGAAGAACAAATAAAAAAATGCGATCTGGTTCACCCACACCGCTTACCAATTCAGCGAGCTCGCGCTTCGGCTTTTTTTGCTTCCCACAAACTCTGGAAATTTCTCATCGGTTTATTAATTGTCGCAACTTTGGCCACCTACATCGGCTGGCAAATTAATACCCTGGTCGCCCTACCAGAAATAACTCTCAACGAACCGGCCGACGGCATTGAGGTTAATCAAGCCATCATAAACGTCAAAGGTTCAGTCAGCCGCGAATCAGAAATTTTTGTAAACAGCAGCAAAGTTATTCCCGATCTAGAAGGAAATTTTTCAACTAAAGTAACCCTGGAACGCGGGTTGAATATTATTACAGTTGAGGCAAAAACGAAGCATTCAAAGATGGCGACGGTTTATCGGAAGGTGGTGTTGAGGGTGGAGTAGGGGGGGGTGGAAATTATTGAATTTTCGAATTATCGAATTATTTAATTTTGGAAGCTCAATTCTATTTTTATTTTGTCATTTTGAATTTCTCTTTCATGTTGTCATCCTGAGCCATAGAGGGAGAATTATTTTTTTTATTTACCACGTCGTCTGGTTGTCTGAACCTCCGTGCCCTTCCGTAGCTCGACGCGAGCGGAGGAGGGTGATTTCAAGGATTAAGGGATTTTCTTGATTATTGAATCGGCTAAAATTACAAAATATGGATACAAATTCATTTCTACAAATTTGCCAGATATACAATTTAGGAAAACTTGTTGAAGAAGCCGAGACGATTGAAGGTGGACTAATCCATAAAATGTGGCGCCTCAAAACCAATAACGGCAAATACGCAATAAAAGAACTGAATTCTGAAATTATCAATAAACCAAACGCCCTCGAATTATTTGAATTATCAGAAGCTATCGCCCGTCAACTCAATGGCAAAAAAATTCCAGCCGTAACCGGACTTCTTGTTCAAGGTAAAGCTGTTCAAAAAATTTCGAACTCGTTCGTTATTGTCTACCCGTGGATCGAAGGAAAAATTTTGTCGACAGATGCCGCTTCGCCAGAACAAGCTTTTCTTATCGGAAAAACTATCGGTGAAATTCATCGAATAAATTTAGACGAACTCCAATTACAAAACAGTCCGCCAAATTTCTTTTCCAATAAACATTGGCAAACTTTGATAAATAATTTCAAAAAAACTTTTCCAAAAAAAGCTTTTAATTTTGAAAAAATCACTCAATGGAATAATGACGCCGAACAGTTTACAAAAAAACTACAATTAAACTGGGTTATAAGCCATGGCGATATTGATCAAAAAAATGTTATTTGGAAAAATAATAATGAGCCTTGGATTATAGATTGGGAAGGTGTAAGCAAAACAAATCCCGGACTGGAAATCGTCGACGCTGCCCTTAATTGGGGTGGCTTGGTAGCTGGTGAAATTGATGAGAATAGCCTAAAAGCCGTGATCAAAGGTTATAAAGATTCCGGAAGGCTAATCAAAGAAAGTGTTCCGGATTTACTGAATGGTTCCGTTATAAAATGGCTGGCTTGGCTGGAATTCAACCTGCAACGAGCCTTAAAATCTCCAGACGACAGCTTGGTGATGAACCAAGTTGAAAACACTTTCAGAAATCTTGATTTGATTTCTGAAAATTTTGAAAGGCTAACTTCTTTAATAGATTTATGAAACTCATTATTATCCACGGACCGCCGGCGGTTGGGAAACTGACTGTGGCGCGCGAACTCTCAAAAATTACCGGCTTCAACGTATTTCATAATCACCTGGTTAACGATCTGGCTGAATCTGTTTTTGAATTCGGAACAGAAGCATTTGGAAAATTAGTTGTTCGGCTTTGGTTGGAAACAATTTCTCTGGCCGCGACAAGCAAACTTAAGGGCTTAATAATCACTTGTTGCTATGCCAAAGGTTCCGATGATGCTTTTATTAAAAAGATTGTCAAAATCGTAGAAAAAAATCACGGAAAAGTTCTATCGGTTTTACTAACCAGTGAGCCGAATATTTTATACGAACGGGTCACCAATTCTTCACGAAAAAAATTTGGAAAACTAAAGGAGCCAAAAAAATTAAAGAAGGTTCTAAAAAAATACGAACTGTTTTCTCCAATTCCTTTTATTAATAGTCTTAAAATAGACAACACAAAAATTTCAGCCAAACTTGCGGCCAAAAAAATTGCGACGGAATTGGAATTGAAATAGGTTGTCTGAACCATGATTTTCTTGATTTAAAGATTTACTTGATTATCGGATCGTTAAAAAATTACAAAAACCTATGGCCCAAGACTTAGAAACAATTTTGACTCACCTAAAAAAGCTTCCTTTTTGCGAAGGAATTATTTTCAGCGGTAGCCGTTTGGAAGGCGCCCATTCATCCGATAGTGATTACGATTTTACAGTTCTTATTTCCGAAGGGAAATCTTATTATAAAATTTATAAATACAAAAAATATCTCGTTGATATTTGCTGCGCGACGGCCGAAGTTATCAAAGAAAAAGATTTAACCAACAAACGAATTGCCAACGCCGAACTGCATATTTTAGCCAGCGGCCAGATTTTATTTGATAAATTTGGCAACTTGAAAAAAATTCAAACCGCCGCGAAAAAAATTTGGAAAAATGGTCCGGCAAAACTCTCAAAAAAAGATATCGTCGAAACAGGCTACTCTTTTAAAACTTATAACGACGATTTAAAAAGCTCGATCAAAAAAATATCGACGGCTACTATTTTCAAAATTACGTAACTCAAAATG
>JAZDHJ010000033.1:0-17017 GCA_043805995.1 Candidatus Uhrbacteria bacterium | reverse complement strand
ACGACTTGAAGTTTTTTGAATATTTTTGATGACATATTCAAGACACTAGTCGTTTATAAAAGACACCTTATCGGTGTCTTTTATATTTTATCAAATTTGTCAAAAGCTGTCTGTTTTTGGAGTTTCGTAATTCACAGCTTCCAGTCGACCTCGGAGAAAATCCGAAGAGGATCGTCTTGAGGAGTCTTTCGAAATCCGACCAGTTTGTCACCTCGAGGCCGTGCCTGACGGCGAGAATAAACATGGTGAAGTCTTGATTGTAGTCGTCGACCTTGCCGACGAAAGAGATCACGAGTTCGATCGCGTCGCGCCACGCTGAAATTTGCTTGTTTCGATCCATTTTCCCCTCTTCACATGCGGGATGCACGTTTTTTGACAGTCGCGCGGAAATGCACGAAAGCCAAATAAAATACCACAAAAAAGCCATTTTGTCAACCACCCCATCACAAAAAACGGCATTTCATTGCCGTTTTTATAAAAAATTTTTTAATCCAACCAAAATCAAGACAATCCTTTAATCAACAAATCATGGTTCAGACAATAACGGGGTGACAAAGTAAAAGATAATTGAGCTTCCTAAATTCAATAATTCGATAATTAAATAATTAAATAATTTCCACTACGCCCGTTACTCCATCAATGCTCGTTCAAACAACCCAACTTCACTACCTCTTGTCCCAACCAAATACAAAATCTTACCATCACTCGTCGGCACAAAAGCTTCAATATTATCCATAGTGGCCAGAGTGAAAATATTTCGGCCGGCGCCGCGGCGATCGAGTTCTAAAGCGTAAAGGTTTTTATTGTCAGCATAAAAAATGTCGGCGGCGGTTGGTTGCCAGGCCGTGCTAATGATTGGTGTGCTGACCCTGGTTAATAATTCGTCGGTCATTTTTTCGGCGTCAAAGATGTGGACTTCAAAATCGGAAATGTAAAGAAGCTGTTTGGCATTTTGTGGATTCCAAACGGCTATGATGGCTTCGGTATTTAAAAGTATTGGTTGGTCAACACCACGATCGTCGATTAAAATTATTTTGCGTTGCGCTTTATCTTGCAAAAGTACGAGTGACGGTGGAGCCGAAAGGAATTCATAATTTCCAGTTGGTAGGGAAGCCAGAGTTTGTTCGGCGTCGCTGGATTTTTTTAGAACTAAATTAGTTCCGGTTTCGGTCGGTGAAATATATAATAATTGATTGGCATCGCGTTGCCATTCGGATAATTTGTTTTCTAAAATTTTACTGTTACCGTTTTGATCGATGGTTTGTTGGGTTTCAGAAAGACCGGAAGTTTTTTTGACCAGCAGAGTTTTGTCATCGACCAACCAGGATAGTCCGATTTTATCTAGGTCGTTTTGCGGTAGACGCAATAGCAGTTTTTCTTCATTAGAAGCTAGTGTCCGAGACCAGATTTCCACCCAACCTTCTTCCTGTAGGGCAAAGGCAATTTTTTCTCCGCGACTATCAAAACTAAAAGCTAAATATTTTTCAGCGACTTTTAAAATTGGTTCACCGACTAAAAATAAAATTGCTTTTTGCACAAAAGTCGTTTCATTTTCTTTGACTTCGAGTTTTTTTGTCCACGGTAAATAATTTTCTTTTTCTAAACGAATAAGGTGCTCGCCTGGCATGGCATCTTTTAAAATTAAAGTCGTTTCTTTTTCTGTTGACTTACCATCAATTATAACCGTGGCACCTTTTGGCAAAGTGGAGAGAGCGAAGACACCAGTTTTGACCAGTGAAAAGCGCTCAAGATTAAGGCGATAGCCGGCTGTGTACATGACAACGGTTGGGGCTGAGACCAAAAATAAGGCTAAAAATAATAAAAAAACGATTTTGCGAGTGGCTTTTTTCATAACAAGGTCTATTGTAGGTTTTTTTGGCGCTAAAATCAACTTATGAAATTGCTTATGAAATTGCGAATTGTCACGAATATACGAATATGCGAATTATCGCCAGTTTTTATTGGACGTAGCCCAACCGACAATGGCGATAATTCGCATATTCGTATATTCGCCAAGATTCGCACTTTCATAATATCCACTCCTCAGACCGGCGAGTTTCTGGTATCCTAGAGCCGGTTATGAATTATTCCCCAACTTCAACTCGTCACAGTTTCTCTCGGGTGGCCTGGCCACTCGCCCTGCTTTTAGCGGTGGTGACGGCTTTTGTGGTTGGTATGCTTTTTGGCCGGCACCAGGGTGTGCTTTCTGTGGTGCCCGAAGGTGAAAGGCGTGTAACTAATAAAAGCGATGTTGCCTCAACTCTTTCGGAGGACATTAATTTTAAAACTTTTTGGGATGTCTGGGATTTTGCCAAAGAGGATTATTACGAACAGCCGGTTTCTGAACAGGATTTGTTTTACGGTTCAATGAAAGGTTTAATGTCCGGACTCGGCGATCCTTACTCGGTCTTTTTTGATCCCGAAGAAACCAAGGAATTCAACGCTGACTTGAATGGTTCTTTCGAAGGTATTGGTGCACAAATTGATGTTGATAAAAACGGACAAATCGTTATCGTCGCTCCGTTGCCAGGCAGCCCAGCCGAAACTCAAGGAATTTTGTCTGGTGACAAAATTTTGGCTATTGATGGTTTAAGCACGGCCGGCATGAGTACCGAAGAAGCAGTTTCAAAAATCCGCGGACTTAAAGGGACTGATGTAGTTTTGACTATTACCAGGGACGGTTTGGAATCGGCCATGGAAATAACCATTACTCGCGACACGATTATTATTGATAGTGTTAAATTGGAAATGCGCGATGATGGTATCGGAGTCGTCTCTCTTTATTTCTTTAACGAAGATACTAATGCTCTTTTTACCTCAGCTGTTAATGATCTACTGGCCAAGGGAGCCAAGAGTATTATTTTGGACTTGCGAAGTAATCCAGGTGGTCTTTTGGATACAGCCATCAGCGTGGCCAGCGCTTGGACTGGCGAACAGACAGTAGTTATTCAAAGTGTTAAAGGTGAAAAACAAGCTTTTGTCGGTTCGGCTGATGCTCGGTTGGCGGGAATTCCGACCATTGTTTTGGTAGATGGTGGTTCGGCTTCAGCTTCAGAAATTGTGGCCGGCGCCCTTCAGGATTATGGTTTGGCTAAACTTGTTGGTACGCAAACTTTTGGTAAAGGCTCGGTTCAGGATTATCGTGAACTCGAAGACGGCTCGGCTGTTAAACTCACAGTGGCCGAATGGTTGACGCCAAAAGAACGTTCCATTAACCACGTTGGCATTGTCCCAGATTTTATCGTCGAATATACAGCCGAGAACGCCAAGGCCGATGTTGATCCGCAAATGGATAAGGCGGTGGAAGTGTTGATTGGAGTGATGGAGTAATGGAGTGATTTTGGATCGGTTGCCCCCCCACCCCAACCCTCCCCCGTATGAGGCATACGAAGGAGGGAGTATTCCTTGGATAAAAAAAATAATTCTCCCTCTCCTGTACGCCGCGTACGGGGGAGGGTTGGGGTGGGGGAAGTAACGCAGCCACCCTCCCTCCTTCGCTGGGCTACGGAAGGGCAAGCCGCTCGCGCCGAGCTACGGTGTGGCAAGCGAGATCCCTCTCCCTTCGATTCGTTGGCCTCGCTCAGGGCTCTGAGTCCAATCGAAGAGCTGACTCGGGATGACAAATGAAAACTCCCTCCAACCCAAAAAAATATGTCCAAAACAATAAAAAACCTCCCCAACAAAACTCAAGCCCGCCACGAGGTTTCGGCTGGGGGTTTGGTTTTTAAACGGACGTCTAAAGGTGTGTTTTTTGCCATGATGAAAGATTCGTACGACAAATGGACTTTCCCTAAAGGCCATGTAGAAAAAAACGAAACGGTGGAGGAAGCGGCGGCCAGGGAAACTATTGAAGAGTTAGGCTTGGAAGAAATTCGTCTTCTGGAACAACTTGGGAAAATTGATATTTGGTTTCGTGACCAGCATGTGGTTAAAGGCTCGGTGATTCATAAAGATATTTTTTATTTCTTGTTTTCAACTCCAGAAACTGCTGTCCTCGATCCGCAAATTTCCGAACACGCTCTGGGGGCTGAATGGATACCAGTCAACCAAGTCATGAAAAAATCCTCTTACGACGATCTGGTACCAATTATCGAAAAAGCGTTGAGCTTAGTTACAAGAACTAAGTAAGCCCCTCACCCCAGCCCTCTCCCGCCCCACTTCGCTTGAGCTTCGAGGGGCAGGCCGGAGAGGGAGAATCAGTTTTTTCGAATCGGAGGTGTGTGTGGAGTTAAAAATAATCCAAAAAAAGTACTCTCCCTCTCCTGTATGCCACATACGGGGGAGGCCTCGCCCGTGGCCGGGCTATGGCCGAGGGGTTGGGGTGGGGGAAGTAACCCGTAACAATTATGAAAATAGTTCTCCTCAAAGACGTTCCGTCATACGGAAAAGAAGGCGAAACCGTCGAAGTTTCCGATGGTTATGCTCGTAACTTTTTGTTTCCGCAAAACTTGGCGGTTCAAGCTACGCCGGAAACTTTGAATTTGGCTAAGGTTAAAATTGAAAAGAAACAACGGGAAGAAAAGAAGAGTTTGAAAGAAGCTGGTAAGCTAGCTTCGGCGCTTGATGATTTGGAGGTCGAGATTTTAGCCAAGGTCAGTGAAGGTGGAAAACTTTATGCAGCTGTTTCCAGCAAGGACGTTGTTAGTGCAGTAAAAAAAGCTGGGGTAAAAATCGAACCAGATTGGATTAAGTTTTCTGAGCCAATTAAAGAAACTGGTGCTTATGAAGTGGAAATAAATTTGCCACACGGTTTTGAGGCTAAAATCAATCTTAATGTGGAGGCTGAATAATTTATGTCTACTTATACAAAAAAAAGAATCCTGCTTATTTCAACCGGTGGAACTATTGCTGGAAATGTTGCTTTAAGTAATGTTTCAGAGCACATCACTTCAAAACCAGACGATTTTTTAAAGACACTAAACAATTCGGTTGAGATTGTAAAAAGAAACTGGAATATCGAAATTGAGCCGGAAATCATCGATCTTTTTAATGTTGATAGTTCCGACATGCTCCCAAAAAATTGGACGACTTTAGTCGAAAAAATCACCGAAGCTTACGATGATTTTGATGCGTTTATTATATTGCATGGAACAAATACCATGGGTTATACGACAGCTGCTTTGTCTTTCGCGTTCGAAAATATTAATAAACCAATTATTTTTACCGGAGCCCAGGTGCCTCTTGGTTATTTGGGTTCTGGCGCCACAACAAATCTCGTCAATGCATTAAGATTGGCCGTTTGGGGCTATCATCCAATTAAGGGAGTGATGGCGGTTTTTGGCAGTAAAATTATTTCCGGTGTTAGGGTTAAAAAAGGCACTGATTTTGATTATGATCCTTTTGCTTCTTTTATGACTGGAGTGTTGGGACAAATCGGACGTTTTATTAGAATGAATGAGTTGGCTTTAGAAAAGCACGTTTCTTATTTATCAAAAGTAAAACCATTGGCCATACAATCAAGGGTTCTTAGCATTAAAAAAGATTTTAATACAACAAGTATTGTTTCGTTGACAGAATTTCCAGGCATGTCCCCAGACATTTTTCAATCGTTGGTTGAAAATAATAATATAAAAGCTTTTATTCTTAGGGCTTTTGGCGCGGGTGATGCCAGCCTCCATTTGCTAAAAGTATTTGAGTATCTTAAAGAAAAGCAAATTCCAATTGTGGTAACTACTCAAGCGCCAAATGGAATTGCTAGTTTTCAAGTAAACGAATCAGGGAAAATTTTAAAAGATCGAGATCTTGCCATTCCGGCTTATGATATGAGCATCGAGGCCATGACGACAAAACTTGCCTGGTTGCTTGCTCAAAATTTTAATTATGAGCAAATTAAAATTAAAATGTTGGAAGATTTGCATGGTGAAATAAATATTGAAAATGAATTAATCTAATAAAAAACTCCGAAGCTTTGTCTCCGGAATTTATTTTTTACATTTCGTATGGCCAAAAAAAATTCAAATACAAAATACGTTTTCGTGGTCGGCGGCGTCATGTCGTCGGTCGGTAAAGGCGTAGCCGCGGCTTCGATCGGTAAAATTTTGCAGTCTAAAGGTTATCGAGTTGCCAATATTAAATGTGATATGTACGTCAATATTGATGCTGGAACCATTCGGCCAGCTGAACATGGCGAGGTGTTTGTTGGCGAGGATGGCGTGGAAGCTGATCAGGATTTGGGAAATTATGAAAGATTTACCAATCAAATTTGCACTCGCGATAATTACATCACCACCGGTCAGGTTTATTTGGAAGTGATTCGCCGCGAGCGGAATTTGGAATTTAATGGCGAGGATGTTGAGGTGGTGCCGGATATTCCGAATGAAATAATTCGTCGCATTAAACTTTGTCAACAAAAAAATAAAGCCGAGATTGTGATTGTGGAATTTGGCGGTACAGTTGGCGAATATCAAGTTTTACTTTTTCTTGAGGCAGCGCGCATGATGAAAATGAAAGATCCGGAAAATGTTTTCTCGATCATGGTTAGTTATTTGCCAACCCCGAGTTTGCTTGGTGAACCAAAGTCCAAACCGACTCAGTATGCCATTCGGACATTAAACTCGGCTGGTTTGAACCCCGATTTTATCATGTGCCGCAGCGATCGACCGGTCACCGACTCAATCAAAAATACCATTAGCAATGTTTGCAGTTTACCAAAAGAAAGAATTATCTCCGCACCCGACGTCAATTCGATTTATGATGTACCGGTAAATTTTGAAGCCGAAAAATTAGGTGCGACTTTTTTGAAAGCCTTTGGGTTGCGTTCAAGAAAAAATGAATTGAAAGATTGGCAAGAATTATCGCAAAAAATTAAGGGTTTAAAAAAAGAAGTCAAAATTGCGATTGTTGGTAAATATTTTAATTTTAAATCTTGCCGTGATACTTACATTTCGGTTATCGAAGCGATCAATCATGCCGCTTGGTTTAATAATCGCGCGCCAAAAATTCTTTGGTTGGATTCGGAAGAGTTTGAAAAAGATCCAAAAAAACTCAACCAGCTCGCCGACGTTGACGGTATCGTGGTGCCGGGCGGTTGGGGCTCGCGTGGTGTGGAAGGAATTATTTTGGCTATAAAATTTGCTCGTGAACACAAAAAACCGTTTTTGGGTTTGTGTCTCGGCATGCAACTCGCTTGCGTAGAATTTGCTCGCGATGTTTTGAATAAAAAAGAAGCCCATACAGTTGAAGTTAATCCTAAAACACCTGACCCGATTATTGGGATTAATCAACGCCAGGCAGAAAACGTCAAACATAATCGTTATGGTGGAACCTTGCGACTTGGGGCTTACCCTTGCGAACTTAAGTCAGGTACAAAAACTCAAGTCGCTTATGGTGCAAAAGAAATCAGCGAGCGCCACCGTCATCGTTATGAATTCAATAATGACTATCGAGAGATAATGGAAAAGGCTGGTCTGAAAATTGTTGGGATAAATCCGGAGGCGGATTTAGTGGAAATAGTTGAACTCGAAAAACACCCATTTTTTGTCGGTGTTCAATTTCATCCGGAATTTAAATCACGGCCTTTGGTTCCACATCCTTTGTTTAGAGAATTCATGAAGGTGAGTGTGGGTAAATAGATTGGAGTGATTTTATGGAAAACCTCGGTCAAAAATTAGAGGTCATAATCGGCTGTTTATTGGTTTTATTTTTGGCCTTAGCTTTAGAGGCAGAATTTAACAAAAGTGTATATGGAACTCGCTGGCCGATTTTTAATCTTTTCAAAAGATTGTTAGATACAAAAACACGGGCCAAAGCGCTAAAAGATTTGTTTTTAGCCTTAATTTTTGTAGTTTTACTGGTTGTCGGCAGTTGGTTAATTGCCTGTGGAGTAAAAAACGTCCAAGGTTCTTGACATTTTAACCCCAAACCGCTATATTATTCGCGTCCTGAATTTAGAGTTTTTGAACTGGAATTTCTTAATATCTTCCATAATTCGATAATTCGATAATTCAATAATTCGAAAATTTAGATAAGATATGGCTCATAAAAAAGCAGCTGGATCCACCTCGCTGGGTCGAGATTCACAAGGTCAACGTTTAGGTACTAAAATCGGTGATGGTCAATCAGCCAAAACTGGTCAAATTATTGTTCGTCAACGCGGTACCAAAATTCATCCCGGCGCCAATGTTCGCCGTGGTAAAGACGACACTCTTTATGCTGTCGCCGATGGTATTGTTAAATTCATGAAAAAGCAGGCTAAAGATTTTACTGGCAAACTTCAACATCGAACTTACGTTCGGGTGGTTACGGGAAAGTAAAAGTGTAAAAACGTAAAAATGTAAAAGACCGCCGGGTTAAATCGGTGGTTTTTTTATCCTGTCATCCCGAGCCAAAGAGGGATCTCGCCACGTGACTTTGATTTAAAATCACGTGGCGAGATTCTTCACGAGGGCTCAGAATGACAAGGTAACTTTACGCTTTTACGTTTTTACACTTTTACTCAACTAAGCTATAATAAAAAAAAACTATGAAAGAACAAGTTGAACACATTTTGGCCACGGAAATTCGTCCCATGCTGGAACAGGATGGTGGTGGCATTGATCTTGTCGACGTTGACGAATCAACCGGGGAAGTTAAGGTCAAATTAATCGGCGCTTGCCACGGCTGCCCATTTGCTTCGATTACTTTAAAAACTCGAGTTGAAGCATTGTTAAAAGAAAAAGTCCCAGGGGTTGAAAAAGTCACCTCGGTCGAATGAAACGGTATTTAATATCGCGGAGCAAGCCGTGTTCTTTGCGAATAACGTGGCGAGATCCTTCTCTGGCTCAGGATGACAGAAAAGAAATAAAAATTCTTTGCCTCAGTGCCCTTTAACGCCCTATAATTCCCCCAATCCATCCCCTCCAAAAAACTATGTCCCGTCTCTTTCGTGTTCAAAGAGTCAACCGTGAGCTCATGAAAATGGCTTGGAAAAATTCTAAATTTTTTCGGCTTACTTTTATTTTGGCTTTGGTTTTTTGGCTCATGGTTTTGGTTACACCTTTGTTGCGTCTGCTACCTGGGGCCGAACAGGGTTTATATATCCCCCTTCATTACAATGTTTTTTTTGGTGTGGATAAATTTGGTCCTTGGTATTCAGTTTTTCAATTACCGGCTTTTGGTTTGATTGTCTTACATCTTAATATTTTTTTGTCGATCAGATTTTTTGAACGTGAACCGGTTTTATCAAAGTTTTTTATTTTCCTGGCTTTGCTAATCCAAATAATGCTTTTGGCAGCCATGTATTTTACCGTTCTTTTAAACATGTAATTTAATATGAATTTAGAGTCATTTGAAATTGTCCGTATTCTTGTCCTAACCACTCTGGCTTTTATTTTGGCCATGGCCTTGACGCCTTTCTGGACGCACATTTTATATAAATACAAACTTGGTAAAAGAATCAGAAGTGCTGGTGATACGCCAATTTTTTCCATGATGCATGCCAAAAAAGCGGGTACACCAACTATGGGTGGAGTTTTGATTTGGGGTGTAGTTTTTGTTTTGGCTGTCGGCTTACTTTATCTTTCCCAAATTTTTCCAGACTTTTGGTTGAGTAAGTTTAGTTTTTTGACTCGTTCACAAACTCTTCTGCCGCTTGGGGTTTTAATGGCCTCGGCTTTGGTTGGACTAATTGATGATTACATGAACATTCGAGGCGTTGGGCCGAAAGGCGGTGGTTTGAGTATGCGTTATCGTTTGATTATTTATACAGCCATCGCCATTATCGGCGCTCTCTGGTTTGCGCTTAAGCTTGATTGGGATTTGCTTCACGTTCCGTTCCTCGGTGACTTCAATATTGGTTGGTGGTACTTGCCATTTTTTGTCCTGGTTGTGGTAGCCACGGCTTTTTCGGTCAACGAAACCGATGGCTTGGACGGTTTGGCTGGCGGCACTCTTTTAACTTCGTTTGGCGCCTTAGCTATCATTTCTTTTTCCCAAGGTAAATACGATTTAGCGGTTTTTTGCGGTGTAATAATTGGGGCGCTTTTGGCTTTCTTGTGGTTCAATATTAATCCAGCTCGATTTATTATGGGTGATACCGGAGCCATGTCACTCGGTGTGACTTTGGCTTTGGTAGCTCTGCTTACCAATTCAGCCTTGTTGTTACCGGTAATTGGTTTGGTTTTTGTCATCGAAACTTTTTCAGTCATTCTTCAACTTTTTTGGCGTCGAGTTTTTCAGCAGAAACTTTTTCTTTCCGCCCCCATTCACCATCACTTGGAAGCCAACGGTTGGTCTGAACCAAAAATTGTCATGCGTTTTTGGGTCATTTCGATTGTTACATCTTCACTAGGTGTGGCCATTGCTTTGCTTGATGCTCTGGCCTAATAAATATGGTTACGAGTAAAAATACCCGCGCTATTGATTACCGCCTGCTGGTTATCGTCGGAGTGCTTTTGCTTTTTGGTTTTATAATGTTAACTTCGGCTTCCGGGCCGCTTGGTTATACCAGGCAGGGTGGTGATAGTTTTTACTACGTCAAACATCAATTGTTTTTCGGTTTGGTGCCGGGCTTGTTTGCCATGTATGTCATGAGTCGAATTCCTTACACCTTTTGGAAAAAGTTTTCCTGGCAAATTTTAATCGGCAGTTTAATACTGCTGGTTTTGGTTTTTATACCAGGCATTGGTTCTGACTTCGGCACCTCGCACAGTTGGTTAAATGTTTTTGGTTTATTTTCTCTTCAGCCAGCCGAAATTGTTAAACTGACTTTTTTATTTTATCTGGCGGCTTGGTTGGAAAAACGGGGAACTCACGGCGTGAAAGATTTTCAAAATGGTTTTGTCCCTTTTATTTCTGTTTTGGGTTTGATTGCCTTACTCGTGGCTCTTCAGCCAGACGTCGGAACGTTGTTTATTATTGTTGTGACCGCCGTGAGTGTATATTTTGCGGCCGGTGCCTCATTGGCTCACATCGGAGTTTTGATCCTGGGCGGTATCGCTTCGTTCGGTCTGCTTATTGCCGTGGCCCCCTATCGAGCCGCTCGTTTAACCACCTTTCTTTATCCCGAGCTTGATCCGCAAGGTGTCGGCTACCATATTAACCAAGCCTTACTGGCCATCGGTTCCGGCGGTTTCTTCGGTCTCGGTTATGGAAACTCGCGACAAAAATTTGAATATTTGCCAGAAGTGGCCGGTGATTCGGTTTTTGCGGTTATGGCCGAAGAAATGGGAATGGTTTTTGGGGTGCTTTTAATTTTAGGTTTTTTGTTTTTCTTTCGTCGAGCCATGAAAATCGCCATGAATGCACCAGACGCTTTTGGTAAATATGTGGTCATTGGTGTAGCCGCCTGGATTACCATTCAAGCCTTCGTCAACATCGGCTCCATGGTTTGCCTTATGCCCATGACCGGTGTTACGCTGCCTTTTGTCAGTTACGGCGGTACTTCACTGGCTATCACTTTGGCGGCCGTTGGTGTGGTTTTGAATGTCTCAAGATATGGTGTGCAGCCGTTGTCATCGAGGTGGCTCTAATGGAATGTAAATAGTGTGATTACGGATTATCGGGGATATACAGATTTGGTTTTTTTGGTTCAAATCCAACATCTGTATATCCGTAAAAATCTGTAATCACAACAATATATGAACAAAAAAATCCTCTTCTGCGGCGGTGGTACACTTGGACCGGTTACACCACTGCTTGCGATAATTGAAGCTTGGCGAAGAAAAGATTCTTCGGTCGAGTTTGTTTTTGTCGGCACGCCGCATGGGCCGGAACGCGAGCTTATGGAAAAAGAGGGGATTAGATTTCACTGTTTGCCAGTGGCCAAGCTGGTTCGTTATCCAAGTCTTGAATGGCTGTGGCTGCCGTTTCGGTTACTGGCGGCTTTTTATGCGGCTTGGCTAATTTTAAAAAAAGAAAAACCCAGCCTCATTATTTCGGCTGGTGGTTACACAGCCGTGCCGATAATTATTATTGGTTGGTTACGACGCGTGCCCTCGATGATTCACCAACAAGACGTTCGTCCACTTTTATCAAATAAATTAACCGCACCGTTCGCTTCGATTGTTACCGTGGCTTGGAAAAAACTGTTGGCCGATTTTCCAAAAGGTAAATTAATTGGCAATCCGGTTCGTTCGGCTTTTTTGTCAGTCAATAAAACCGAGGCGATAAAACATTTTGCTTTGAACGAAAAAAAACCGACAGTTTTAATTCTTGGCGGTGGTACTGGCTCACTCTGGCTGAATAAAAATATTTCGGAGATTACTAACGAACTTTTGAAACGATCCAATGTCATCCACCTGACAGGCAAAGGGAAGGCAGTCGACGTTAAAGCGATTGAAGATTACCGTGCTTTTGAATTGTTGACCGATAAAATGCCACTAGCCTTCGCGGCCGCCGACCTCGTCGTTTGTCGAGCTGGTATGGCGACAATTACCGAACTTGCCGCCACCAAAAAACCAGCGATAATTATTCCGTTGCCAAATTCGCCACAAGAAGATAATGCAACCGTACTTGTTGGTGCAGTGGTGGTTTTAAAACAATCAGAAACCGCTTCGGCCGATTTATTAAAAGAAATCAATTGTCTTTTGGACGATGAACCAACTCGGGTTAAGTTAGGAGAAAATTTGAGTAAGCTTTTAAGAACCGACGTGGCGCTTGAAATGGTGAGGGAAGCAGAAAAGTTGATGTAAATAAAAAAACGGTATCTATAGTGGTCGACTGAGGATCGCTACACGGTTTTTTATTCTTTGAAAAAAATTAATCTCCCTCCTTCGCATGCCACATGCGGCCGTGTCCACCATAGCCCGGCCTGTCCACCGAAGCCGCCTAGCGAAGGTGGGCGACGGTGGAGGGAGGGTAGGGGTGGGGGAAGTAACCTCCAAAAAAAGTAACGCCCCGCTCAGCTGCATGGCTGGCGGGGTGAAGGGGCGGCGGTCGCTAGGCGATCGCAATCTCGCCGACGTTCAGGTCGGCGAGGAGATCGTTGATGGTGGCCGCCGTGGCCACGCTGGCGAGTTCCTCATCGCCAAACTTCACGAGATACTCGTGGTAGAAAAGGGTGATGAGGTCGCCGAGGCTGAAGGATTGGTTGCGAGACATGACTCCTCCTTTCGACCGAAAGCGGTCGAAATGATTTGGATTTCAGATCTTTACAACCACTAATTTACCACTTTTTGACCTTTTTGTCAAGACCACTGACTTTAGTTAGATAAAGTAATAAAAAAAGCCGCTGGCAGCAGCGGTCTTTGAGTGGCTTGGGTTTTTTAAACCAAGCTGATTCGGTCTCGAGTTTCCGGGGCGATGGCGGCCGTGCAGGTCCGGTCGCGGTACGGACACTCGAGGGGATTGGCGACACCGATCTTGTGGAACGGGCAGACACAGGTCGCTGGTAGGACGCTGTCGGGCAGACCGGAGAAAGGCATGGGGATCAGGCCGATCCTTCTCCAAACCTTCCTTTCTTTGTCATTTGTCGTTGTAGCCAGAATGTTGTGTCCGTTGGCGATGACGATGATCTGACGATGAAGTTCGTCAGCTACGCCCAGGTGGCTCTGCCTGAAGCGGTAGGCCTCGGTGACAAAGACTGTCCCGAGTTCCTGCCACTCAACACAGTTCGTGGCCACACCAAGCGGCCATAGAGCGATGCTGCCGACGAAAGCATTGTCAGCTTCCTCGTCTACAGCCACCACCAGGCGATTGTCGAAACCGGCAGCACGGATAGCTTCGATCTGCTGGGGTAGAAGATGTGGTTCGTGTTGGGTAACAGCCGCGACAGTTTCTGCCCAGCCTGGAAGCTGGTTAAGAGAAGGGCCGCTCAGATAGACGATGTGGGGAATGGCACACCTCGAAAGGGTTGAGGTTTAGAGGGAACACACATCCCCCGTCGCTTGTGGCAAGCTTTGGGGGATTATCTGCCTCGATTGAATAAAAAGAGGCAGATAAAACAAACAAGACCCACTCGAAGGTAGGTCTTGTTTGGTATGAACTATTCTGAAACTAGTTAGCCAAAACGAGCCGCCCTTCGAGGGAAGTCTTTTTGGCTTGTTTACAATTCAAAACAGATGTCATACTTTTATTTTTATAACACGGTTTGAAAAAGTAGGCAAGAGCGTGCTAGAGTTCTTGGGTATGAAAGAAATAATTAGCAACGTTTGGCAAGTCGAAGGATCGTTACCCGGCCCTCAGCTTGTCGTCCTTGGCGGCGTTCACGGCGATGAACTTACCGGTATCGAGGTTGTAAAAATCTTGCGCGATAAATTTTCGTCTGGCGAGCTGGTTTTGAAGAAAGGAACCTTGACCCTGGCTTTGGGAAACGAGGAAGCTATAAAGTCCGGGGTTCGGGGAACGGCTGGTCATAATTTGAATCGCCTTTTTTCTAAAAAACTTTTAGCCGAACCAGCCGAAGATTTTTATGAAGCAAAACGAGCTCAGGCTTTGGCACCTTTTTTGAATTCAGCCGATATCTTGCTCGACCTGCACGCCACTTATTGTCCGTCAAAATCTTTTTTGGCCTGTGCTGTTTCGGCTCGCCACGAAAAAGTTTTTCGTTGGTTTAATACGGATCTGGTTCTGACTGATCCAAATTATGTGACTGGTGGCGAGGCAGTTACGACTGATGAATTGGTTGATGGTCATGGTGGAATTGGTATTTGTTTTGAAGCCGGTTGGCAAAAAGATTTAAGTTTGATTCCGACAACTCTGAAAAGTGTTTTGTCAGTTTTGGTCGATCAAGAAATGATCGAATCTTCAGAACCGATTGAACCGACAAAAAATGTCTATAAAATTTTTGAGGTGGTAAGAAAGGTTATCTTAACCGAAGTCGGCTTTCGTTACTCTGATTCGGTCAGCTTGGAATCTTTTGCTGAAGTAAAAAAAGATCAGCTTCTTGGTTATCACGGTGAAACACCAGAGGTGGTTGAAGCTGACGGGGTGTTGGTTTTTCAAAAAGCCGAAGCTCAATGGCAACTCGGTCATCCGGTTTTCTTTTTTGCTAAACGGATTCGATAAATAAAAAAAACACCCCGAAAAAAATTTGGGGTGTTTTTTTGATTTTAATTATACCTCTTCTTCGTCGGTTCCGAGTCCTTCGCCGAGGGTCTCCTCGCCTTCAAGAGCGCCACCTTCGAGTTCCAGGCAACCGGCACAAACGCCGTCGTCGTTAATATCCAATCCTTCGCCGCCGCACATGGTACATGTTCCAATTTCCATAGTTGGAGAAATTAAATTTTAATTACTTAGCAAATTATAATGAACTGAAAAAATGCGTCAACTTTGTTGTGGATAAAAAAACCGGCCCTCGTTTTTCTTCGAAAGCCGGATGCGAGTTCCTCCAAGATCCTTACTTGCTCAGAACCAGCAAGTAGAAGATACCGAGCGGCTCTGAAAAGAACTTTAATCCTTGTTCAGGATAGCCGCTGGCCAAAGAGATTTCCAGCAGAACAGCCAAAGATCGATAGATCATCGGCCAGCCGAAGACCTCTTTGACAAATGGTCTTTCCGTGTTTTTTACCACGTTGGCCATTATCAATTTTCCGTTCTCGGCCATCAAGTCTTTAAACATCTTGAAAAAATTGACCACAAAGAGTCTGGGAAGGTAGTCGGTAAGGCCAACCATCTCAATGGTGTCTGGTCGAAAGTTTCCAATTAGTCTGGTTGTGTCTACAACGCTTCCGCAGATTGGGGTCACCATGTCTTGAATTCTAAGACTTTCGGCAAAAGACATGGCTTCTTGGAGTGCTTCCTGACTCAAGTCTATTAGGATTACCTTTGACAGTCCCCCTATATTTTTTCGTTCAGCCACGGCTTCTAGGGAAGCTCTAGCTGACCCGCATGCAACGACTAAAACTTTCCAGATTTCCTCAAGAGGAATTCTTCGGCTCTCCTCTATCATCAGCCACTTAACGATCTTTAGACGGTTTCTGGCCGCCTGACAATTACGGAGTTCGTAAAGTGACCGGTTTACCACGGCCGCTATAAATTTTCGCCAGCTTTCCAAAGAAACGATCTCAAGCTTTGGCAGCGGTTTTCTTTTATAGTCGTAGATGATATCTAGAGCCCTCGAGGTTTTGGCCATTCTCGCCACCTCGCTGGCATCAGGAAGGTATTTGTCGACCACCTTTTTGATTCTCGTCCTTAGTTCGGTTCTGTGACGGGTTTTTTTCCCCGTTAGAGCAATCCCGTGCAAAATCGGGGTGAGAAAATATGACAGCCAGGGGTTATATTCCATCCCTTCGGTAATTCTTGTTACTTGTGTTTTGCTCATGTTTTTTCCGGTTGAGATTTGTGGTTTAGCAGTGATTGCCATGAAAAGAGCAAGGGTAAAGGTTAGCATATTTTTCAAAAAAGTCAAGGAATTGATCTCTTTTTTTAAAACAAAAAAGACCTTGTTCAGGTTTTTTTGTTTTTTTTGGCATCAAAATTTATTTTTGCGTCGGGTGGCCTGCCACCCGAAGCTCTGCCTCAGAGCGAAGGGTGGTGCGCTGGGTGGGGATCGGACCCACGACCGCGGGCTTAAAAGGCCCTCGCTCTACCACTGAGCTACCAGCGCATATTTTTTATTGGGCTGGTAGCAAAGTGGATAATTAAACCACTGCCCCGCCGACGTTGGACTTTGGCGGGGTCCCGCCACAGGCCTCCGAAGGCGGGAAGCTACCAGCGCGTATTTTTTTGACTGGTAGTAAAGTGGCCGTTAAACCACTGCTTGTCCCTCGAAGTTCGCCACGAACGAAGGGGGAAGCTACCAGCGTGTACGGGCATTAATATACAACACTCTTTTTTAATTGGCAAGATCTTGATTGGACTGTATTATGTAAGGGAACTTAAAAACTTTATGAAAAGTTTGCAAATAACCGAATCAAATAAAAAAACATTAGGTTTGTTGGTTTTTATTTTTTGGGTGGCTATTCTTGGATTATCCGAACTGTTTATTTTGACAGCGAATCGTTTCATCGGTTCCCCCGAATGGGTAGGTCTAATACATTTTATTAGTCCCCGATTAATTAGTGATCAATTATTACGAGAGATATTACCAATAATTTTTTTGTTGTAATTGTCCACCCCACCCGGTAAACCACTGGTTTGACCAGTGGACTCAAAAGGTTTG
>JAZDHJ010000032.1:0-4669 GCA_043805995.1 Candidatus Uhrbacteria bacterium | reverse complement strand
AAATGTCAAAATGACCAATGTCAAATGTCTAAGTACGGAAGTCCAATTCCTTAGAATAATAAATTCCATAATTTGTCATTAGACATTAAACCGATAATCATGTCCCGTAAATTAGTTACAATTCTCCTCGGATTCTTCATTCTCGCCGCTGCCTTCGGGCCACGGCTGGCTTTGGCTAATTCTGAACCAGTTCACGGTTCTTGTCACGAGACGCCAAAAGAAATGCCGACAGCTTGTGCTATTCATTGTTTGACTACGGCCATAAACGATAACGAGTTAGATGAAATCTCCACTCCAATTTTTAGCTTGTTTGTTCCGGTTATTTTTGAAACAAATTTTTCGCCAATAACCGAAAAAGTTTTTATTCCGTTTTTTGTTGAAGCAAAAGTTTTTCGCGACAATTATCCGCATCTCACCGTAGTTAAAAAAGAATAAGGACACAAGAAAAAAACTTCATTCGAAGTCTTATTAAACTTGTGTTTTTATTTTATGAATAATTCTCCATTACCAGCCTGCTGTTTGCCGGCCAAAAAAAGAACGCCAGCCAAATCGGTTCTCATTTTTGTTGCAATTTTTCTTTTATTCCTAATCATCGATCGTCTCGGTTGGCTGGTTTTTTCGCCAGGTACCAAAACCCTGGCTGGTCTAGGTTCAGTCTTTCTTTTCGGCGTGGCCGCCTCGATTTCTTCCTGTTCGGTTTTTGCCGCGGGAATTTTGACCGCGTTGTCGGTCGAAGAAAAAGGTAAAAAAGCCAAACAGGCCTTATTCCACATTGGTCGTCTTATTGGTTTTCTGGTTTTTGGCGCTTTGATTGGTTGGTTGGGACAAAAGATTTCATTGTCACCAGCCGGACAAAATCTTCTGACTTTTGCGGTTAGTGTTTTGCTGTTTGTCACCGGTCTAAAAATTCTTGGACTTTTGCCCGAGAGTTTATCTCGTATTTCTTGGTTGTCCGGCCTAAAAAACAAACTGTCATCAATGACTGGTTCTTCGGTTTCTTGGATGCCATTTTTTCTTGGTGCCGCCACTTTTTTCCTACCGTGCGGTTTCACTCAATCAGCTCAATTGTACGCCATGTCGCTGGCCAGTCCTTGGGCTTCGGCGACAGCTATGTTGGTTTTTGCTCTGGGAACTTTACCAGCCCTGCTCGGCATTGGCTTATTGGTTTCGGTTGGTCAAGGCGTGTGGCATAATAGAATCAAGATGATGGCTGGAGTAATCACTTTGTTGCTCGGCCTGTCTGGTTTTCAAAACAGTTTGACTTTGCTGGGTTGGACGCCGGGTTTTCAGAATGACAATAGTTCAAGTCTGGCTCCAATTAGTTCAGCTAATGAACAAATAATTAAAATGAATGTCACCGGATCAGGTTATTCACCAAATGTTCTGCGAGTTAAAGTTGGCATACCAGTCCGTTGGCAAATTTACGGTTCCAACGATATGGGCTGCGCCCAAGGTTTGATCGCCCGATCATTTGGTATCGAAGCCGATTTAGTTTCTGGTCTCAATGAACTCACTTTCATACCAACAAAAACCGGCAACTTCGGTTTCAGTTGTGGTATGGGCATGGTTCGTGGAACGATTGTGGTGGAATGAGGTTAGTTGGAGGGGAAAGGGGATCCCCCTTCGCCGGGCTTCGGAGGGACTGGTAGGGGAGAGGGAAGGAAGCTCGATTGTTGAAAATATCTAATTTTTACCACTACCACCCAATCCAAATCATTTTAATCATTCAATCATTTTAATCAGAGTTCAAGACAAATAACCAATATGCAAAAAACTTCATTCACTATCCAAGGCATGCATTGCGCCTCGTGTGCTTTGACCATCGAAAAAGCTTTGGCAAAAACTGAACACGTTGCCGAAGCTAACGTAAACTTTGCTTTATCAAAAGCCAGTGTAGTTTTCGATGAAGAAAAAATTCAGACGCCTCAGATTCACAAAGTTGTCGAAGCTGCTGGTTACAAAGTTGTCATGCCGATGAATCATGATTCGGAAAATCATCTGAAGCATGGAGAAGAGAAGTTGATTCGACAAAAAACTTTGTTGGCGATTATTTTGACCTTGCCAGTTTTTATTCTGGCTATGCTGAAACTTGCCGATTCAACACAAGCGATTTTTGCCACCGTCGTGGTCTTCGGACCAGGTTCGGTTTTTCACAAATCGGCCTGGGCCGGTCTCAAACAACGAAGAGTAGATATGGATACTTTGGTTTCGCTCGGAACTTTGACGGCGTTGATTTTTAGTTGGTGGCAATTATTCAGAGGCCAAGAAGTTTATTTTGAGACCGCAGCGGTGATTACTTCATTCATCTTGCTCGGCCGACTTCTGGAAGCTAAAAGTAAAGGTCGAGCCAGTGAGGCCATCAATCGTCTACTTGAAGTTGGTGCCAAGTCGGCTCACAAAATATCGGTGAATGGTGAAACCCAGGAAGTGGCGATCGGTGATTTGCGAATCGGCGATCGAGTACTAGTAAAACCGAGTGAGAAAATTCCACTTGATGGAAAAATCGTTGAGGGTGAATCTTCGATTGATGAATCGATGCTGACTGGAGAATCGATGCCAGTCTCAAAAAAAATAAATGACGCGGTTTTTGGTGCCACTCTCAATCAACAAGGCGTGATTGTCGTCGAGATCGTCAAAGAATCCGGTAACACAGTTCTTGATCAAATGGCGAGATTGATGGAAGAGGCGCAGCAGAAAAAAGCCCCGATTCAAAAATTAGCTGACTCGGTGTCCGGAGTTTTTGTGCCAGTGGTTATCGGAATTTCAGTCCTGACTTTCGTTGGTTGGTTAATGGCGACCGGAAATATCGCCACCGCTCTGGTGCCATCCGTGGCTGTTCTGGTCATTGCCTGTCCTTGTGCCCTCGGTCTTGCGACTCCGACGGCGGTTTTGGTTGGCACTGGTCGTGGAGCGAGTCGAGGAATTCTTGTTAAAAATGGTGAGGCGCTGGAGCGCGGCCGAAATCTTGATGTGGTGTTGTTCGACAAGACGGGAACTCTGACTAAAGGAAAACCCGAGGTACAAAAAATAATTGTTAATCCAGCTTTTGATTTTCCGCCAGAAAAAATTCTGAAGATCGCCGCTTCGCTGGCTCGTTTTTCTGAACACCCACTTTCCAAATCAGTTGTGAAGTTTGCTGATGGACAGAAAATTGAGTTCAATGATCGTTTAACTGGTTTTGAAGAAGTTAAAGGCAAAGGAGTTAGTGCGGTTTGTGAACACAACGAAAAATTAAGACTCGGCAATATCGGATTTTTAGCCGAGGCCGGTCTCGACGTTTCGTGGGCGGAAAAAGTTTTGGTTGACGATGAACTCGGGGTTGGCACTAGACTTTTTGTTTCGCATCATGACAAGGAAATAATGGGTGCCATAATTGTCGCCGACGAAATTCGTGACGAGGCGGTGGAAACGATTTTGTCTTTAAAAAAAATCGGTCTCAAATCGGTGATGATAACCGGCGATAATCAAAAAACTGCCTCGGCCGTCGCCAAGTCAATTGGTATCGATGAGTTTTACGCCGAAGTTTTGCCAGATAAAAAACTCGAGATTGTTCGCAAACTTCAGTCAGAAGTCTCGCCCGTAGGCCGGGCCCGGCCGAGGGGGAAGAAAGTGGCTTTTGTTGGGGATGGAATTAACGATGCACCTGCTTTGATGCAAGCCGACCTTGGAATTGCTATGGGTACTGGTACAGATATTGCGATTGAAGCCGGACAAATAATTTTGGTTGGCGGCGGACCGGAAAAAGTCGTTGAAGCGATTCGTTTGTCTCGTCAGACTTATCGAATTATAAAACAAAACATGTTTTGGGCTTTTGGTTACAATGTAATCGCGGTACCTTTGGCGGTTTTCGGCTTACTAAATCCCATGATCGCCTCGGTGGCCATGGCTCTTTCATCAGTATCGGTGGTCATGAATTCGTTGAGGTTGAGAAGGTTTAAATAATTTCGTTTCTCACTGCATTGTCATCCCGAGCCAGAGAGGGATCTCGCCGCGTGATTTTTAAATTAATATCACGAGGCGAGATTCTTCACCCTCCTTCGCCCACCTTCGTTAGGCTACTTCGGTGGACAGGCTGGGCTACGGACGGGCAGGCAAGGGTTCAGAATGACACGGTGGTGGTTTGTGGAGGTAATGGTAACCTCACCCGGGTTGGTACCAGGAGATGTGAGTTTGATTCTCGCCGAGTCCACCGTCCTTCGCTTGTGACGAGCTTTGGACGGCACAGCCATAATGAATCGACGCCAAACAACCCCGCCCTCGCTTTAATCGAAAGGCGGGGTTTGTTTTTGTAAAGTGATATTTTTGTTTCAAAAAACAACCGGCGAAACACCAGTTGTTCAAAAAACTTTTTTAAAGTCTAATCTTAAAATAATACCCCAAAAACACCGCGACCGTCAAGGATATTAGTCTGACAGCGTACGACATATCGGTTGCTAAAAACACCATTTCACCGCTTTGTTAAGCCTTAATTCGCGTGTTATACTCTATAAAAAAGGTTTAATAACCTGTGAATAAAAAAGTGTGTATGTGAGTTAATAGACATTTTGGGTTGCTGAAAACATTGTTTTTAACCTAAGATTAGCCTAGAATAGAGAATATTTTATATGACACATAAAAAACTGCCCTTCTTGTGGCAGTTTTTCCGTTAAAAAGAATGGCCGAAGAAGAG
>JAZDHJ010000031.1:0-4317 GCA_043805995.1 Candidatus Uhrbacteria bacterium | reverse complement strand
TTCTTCTCTCCATTCCAATTACTTCCAAAACGACGTTTCAATTGTGTGACAATTCCTTAAAACAAAAAATTCACTTTAACAGTGAATAATTTTTGGTTTGGTTTAAAATTTGATTATTTTTTAGTTTCGTAATTCACAGCTGGAAGGAAATGAAGAGGCGACTGTTACATCGATAAGGCTCGAGATGCTACTCGACCTGATGGAAATGGCGCGCAATGCTCCGTCAGCTGCCAAACAGCCGTCGATTCTCGCCGACCCACAGGCAAGAAAACTCCTCCTGGCTGTTCACGAGGGAAAGGTCAAACCTTTTCGAGAAACACCAGAGAACCAGGATAAAATTCGGATCCTGCAAATACTGCGGGATGGTTGGCTGATCCATCTTTTTGCCCTTGGAAATAAAGGGCGGAGGAGATATTATTTCATAAGCCTAACCGAGGATGGAAAAAAGCTGGTGACGGTAATTAAAGGGGCCGCGCCACGCTAAAACCCCGCACCCAAACCTTGCGCCCCGGCGAACAGCCCCGGCGTTTTTTTATAAAAAAGACCACCGTTTTAACTCGGCGGTCTTTTACCTATTTACACTTTTACGTTTTACAATCGACTATTTCAATTCGGCCTTACCACCAGCTTCTTCGATCTTTTTCTTCATATCTTCAGCTGTGGCTTTGTCCAAACCTTCTTTGACCATTTTTGGCGCGCCATCAACCAAATCTTTGGCTTCCTTCAAACCAAGACCAGTGACTTCGCGGACGACTTTAATGACACCAATTTTGTTTTCACCAAAGGCTGTCAATTCGACACTGAAAGCGGTTTTCTCTTCGGCAGCGGCGGCACCGGCGGCTGGGGCAGCCATCATCATGGCTGGAGCCGAAGCGGAGACACCAAATTTTTCTTCCAAGATTTTAACGAGTTCGGCTAGGTCGAGAACGGACATTTTTTCGATTTGTTCGACAAGTGCTTTGAACTTTTCAGGCACTTCGACAATTGTTTCTTCAGACATATTTATGGGGTTTAAGGGGTGGAAGGCCTCGCCTGTAGGCCAGGCTATGGCCGAAGGGGTTTAAGGGGTTGCGGGGAATTTTTCAATACTCCGCGACTCCGTAACTCCATCACTCCACGACTATTAATTAAGCTTTTTTATCTTGTACAGCTTTTAAAACTGTCACCAAGCCACGAAGATTGCCGGCCAAGACGTTGACGAAGCCGGAAACTGGGGCGTTGAGTGAGCCAACCAAGCGACCCAAAAGTTCGGTCTTGCTTGGCAGAGCGGCCAACTTTTTGACTTCTTCGACACCAACGAAATTTCCTTCGAGCAAGCCGCCCAAAAGTTTCATAGTATCTTTCTTTTTGGTTAAACCGGCCAAAAGTTTGGCGGCGGCTACCTCGTCATTAAAACCAAAAGCGGTCAAGATACTGCCATCGAGCAAACTGGTATCAATGGCTGAAATACCAACTTCTTTGGCGGCAATGGTGAGCAAGGTTTTTTTGGTGACCAAGACATCGACGCCGACTTTACGACCTTCGATACGAAGAGCGTCAGCATCTTTCATGGTAAAACCAGAAACCGAAGCGAAAGCCATAGCTTTGGTTCGGCGAAGTTTTTCCGTAAGCTTGTCTAAGGTCGCCTGTTTTTGTACGCGTGTTTTTGCCATATTTTTTGTTGGAAGGGGACGGAAGGGGTTTAAGGGGTTGCAGGGGATTTTTCATCACTCCCCGACTCCATCACTCCAAAAATTTTCTTCGACCTTTAAAATTATAATGTATAGGAGTTTCTCATTTGAGTGCAGAACGAGGAAAAGCCTGAATTTTTTTGTGAAACGTATCAACATACGTTGAACAAAAAAATTCAGGTTTTGACGAAGTTATGTGCCAAATGAGAAAGTCCTAAAATAAAAACTGCGGAAAAGGGCCGCAGGATAACAATTAGCCTGGAAAAACCAGACTTTTTGCCTCGACGGGACTTATAGTCCCTCCGAAGCTCGCCTTGAGCGAAGGGGGACAACCCGTTTTCTACGGCTTTCTTTAGTTCGAGAATAGTATAAAACAAAAGGAAAATGACGTCAAGGCTTGATTTGACACTTCGGGCAAAAAACTGTCCCGCGCCCGCCGAGCTTCATTTTTTCCAGCTTGGTTCGACAGCGAGGGCAAAACTTCCCTGCTCGACCGTAAACTTTGAGTTGTTTTTCAAAATCACCTTTTTCACCATAAGCATCAAAATAAGCATCAGCCGAAGTACCGTTAACCGCCAAAGATTTTTTTAAAACCGCAATAATTTCTTGATGAAGTTTTTTAATCTGTTCATCGCTCAATTTTCCAATTAAAGTTAGTGGGTGAATTTTGGCTGACCAAAGAGCTTCGGTCGCGTAAATGTTTCCGATGCCGGCGATGCAGGTTTGATCCAAAAGATGCGGTTTGATTTTGGCCTTAGGTTTCGCTCGCAAACACATGGCCATTTTCTGCCAAGTAAAACTCGGATCGAGTGGTTCTGGTCCATAGGCTTGCGCGACGAGATATTTTTCCAAACCCTTGGCGTCAACCAATTTCAAAAAACCAAATTTTCGCACATCGTTCCAATGCAATTCTTTATTTCCAGATAATTTGAAGATGATGTGAGTGTGTTTCCCCTCACCCCACCCCTCTCCCGCCGGAGAGGGAGAATTACTTTTTTTATTTTTAAAAACAATAAATCGTCCGCTCATTTTTAGATGAGCCAAAATAAAGTTTTCGCCTGACAATCGAAAGATCAAAAGTTTGGCTCGACGATCAACGCCGAGAAATTTTTTGCCGGTTAGGCTTTGCGAAAACTTTTTGGCCGGCAAATTCAAGCGACCAGCAAAATTTACCGTCACTTCTTTAATGGTCGTGCCCTTAATTTCTTTTTCTAATTGTCGTCGAACAGTTTCGACTTCAGGTAGTTCGGGCACAAATTATTAAAATTATTGAATTATTTAATTATCGAATTATTGAATTATGGAATTTTATTTTCTCTATTGTAACAAAATCGGCCAAAAATAAAACCGTCGATGGTTTCGACGGAAAAGGATGAAGAAAAGAGCTACACCGGGACCACCACATGAGCCGACACACACATTCCGCCACCACCGCCTCGACCGGCCCCAGGTCGAAGAGGTCGCAGAATCACTTGTTGCGGATGACGGACAACTCTGAAGATTCTGCAACCCACCTTGTGTCGAGGAGCTTGACCACAAGTACACAGACCTTCGCGCAGTTGATAGAATCTGAATCCGACCACTTCGGGAATTTCTCCGAATTCCCAAACAAGCTGTGTTCGTTCAGCCAGCGTCAGGTCTTCTCGCCGCTTAAGCTGTTCGTCCCCGGAAAAAATATGAACTTCTGTCCTTTCCATTGTGCCCTCCTTTAATTTAGAGCCCTCTCATTTGAGTGCAGAACGAGGAAAAGTCTAGTTTTTTTGTGAGATGTATTCACACACATTAAACGAAAAAACCTAGGTTTTGACGAAGTTGTGCGCCAAATGAGAAGACTCTAAGATTTTAAGAAAATAACGACCAAGAGGTCGTTATTTTAATCTTTCCTTGATTTGTTTATTGAACCGGACAAAAACAGTTTTGGCGAGCCAAAAGGAAATCGTCGCCAAAACGGTTGGTTGAAAATTTTCGATGAAAATTTCCTTTATTATATTTCTAAAATAGATTATACCAATATCAAAAACAAAAAAACCAGCTCAGAGATGAACTGATTAAAAAGCGTTCGAAATCATCCAAACTTGACGATCAAAGAGTGGACAACATTACACCTTCGGGCAAGGTGTCGGTAATCACCACTTGGAAGTCCCTCCTCCCCCAACCCGTCTTGTCTTCATCGTTACATTGAAGCCAAGAACCCTCGGAGGCACCGATCAAAGTTCCTTTGATCACCAGCCAATAGCCTTTGAAACCGAAAGGGTTTTTGATTTTCTCGATCTCGTACCAACCGATCGGGATAATTGTATCCTGATGGTTGCCGGCCGTTGCGTCGATAGCTTCCCAATTTCGATTCAGACACATGAACATCTTTCGATCCTCCTTGGTTATTAACAGACAGGCAAATAAATATACCATATTTTACCGGTTTTGTCAACAATACTTGCCAATTGGTGAGTTCTATACTCAGTGCACCACCCCTAAACCCTGCCATTTTGGCCAATATCCGCTAGGGTAGCCGTCTTATGGCCAAAAATCAGCAAAGAATAACCTTTTATGAAAGGCAGATAATTGAGGTGATGGTACGAACAAATAGAAGTTATCGAGAAATAGCTAAAAATCTAGGTCGAAATCCTTCGGTTATCAGTCGTGAAGT
>JAZDHJ010000030.1:0-15197 GCA_043805995.1 Candidatus Uhrbacteria bacterium | reverse complement strand
CCTAAAGGTGTTAAAGGTATTAAAAGGATTGGTTGATTGGATACGTTTTTTAATTTCGTTTCAAAAACCTAAACCAATACCTTTAGGACCTCTATGACCTTTCGGACCTAAAACCGATCCGATCCACCATAAAAATCCCCTGCAACCCCTTCGCCCCCCCCTCGGCCATAGCCTACGGGCGAGGCCTTAAACCCCTTCCGATCACGGGATCCGATACAAATACAATGTCTCGCCATCGATCACACTGGTTTTTTCCAGGGTCAGGGTTGGAAAACGAAAAGTGCGGGAAATTACTCTGGTGCCGGATGGGTAATATTTTTTTAGCAGTGGCTCAAGTTTTATTTGGACTTCTGGAAAAAGATAAGTGGCGACCACGTCGGCCTTAGGCAATTCAGCCTTAAAAAAATTTCCGCCACGGAGTTCTATTTTATCGGAAAGTTTAGCTAAACGAAGCCGAAAATTTCCCCATGAACGAATGGCTGGATCGAGTTCGTAGCCAATGCAATGTCCAGCCTGAAAATCTTTGACGGCGGTCATAAGCAAAATCCCATCACCGCAACCAAGATCAACAACTGTCTCGCCTGGTTTCAAGTCGGCTAATTCAAACATTTTTCGGCCAATCCTTGGTCTGGTTGGTACCCAAGGCACTTTGCTCAAAAAAATTGTCGAAAACATGTTGGAAACCAGAAACAAAGAAAAAACCAATAAAGCAATTTCCAATAAAATTACAAGAATAATTACAATCCAATAAAAAAAGCCCATAAAATAAAATTATTTAAATAAAACCTTAGCTGCCTGCCAAAGTTCGGCTCGACCAGCTAACTTTTCAAGATACCACCATTCGGCACCCCATAAGTAAGCTTTAGAAAAACCGGTTTCAACCGCAAAATTAATATTAGTTTGTAAATCGTTGGCCGTAAAAGCCGCGGCTCGTTCTTTACCGGTCAACTCATCGAAAGATTTGGTAAACCAAGGTTCGGCTTGCAACTCGGAAATAATAACATCTTCTTTAAGAAAAGGGCTCATGAGCCAAGCTCGAAAACGATAAACGAACGGAGTTAATGGATAAGGTACAAAACCAAAAGCCGGATTGTAACTCAATCGATACATAGAGATACCTAAAACATCAGCTGAACGAGCAGTCGAAAACCAGGGATCCATTTCGCCACTAACCGTTAACATTATTGATCTATCGTCGAGCGAACGGACCAAAGAAATTTCTTCATTCAAAAGATCTTGACTTGGCGCCGGACAAATACCAAAAGGAAAAAAAGGCTCGTTCTCTATCTGCCAGCGTTCGACGGTTGGATTGTCTTTATAACGTTCAACCACGGTTTTCTCCATCTTCAAAACCGCTTCGTCGGCCTGTGAACCAATCAAACCTTCAGCCCAATTGGGAATAAAACACTCTGGCCAACGAGGAACCTTTCGGCCAATCACCAAAGTCAGCTTGGCGTCATGACGAGCGGCTTCGGTGACAATAAAATCCAACATCTGCCAATCAAATTCTCCGCGAGCCGGTTCAATTTCTGACCAGTAAATCGGCACACGAAAATCTTTGATTTGTAAATCATCAAGCAAAGCCAAAAAAGTCTCGCGTGGGTCAAGACCAAGGTTATAAGAATAGGCCGTACTAAAAGTCACACCGAGTTTGAGCGGTTCGGATTTTGTCGACCAATTTTTCCACCAAAAAATCGCTCCGGCTAAGCCCACAAGCAAAATAACCGAAACGATTAATGAACTCCGCTTAAAAATCATAACTCAAGATTCGTTGATTCGTGTCACAATTCGTTATTCGTAACACCTTTATATTTCCTCCTTCTTTTCACGCAAAAAGGCCAACCAACCTTCAATCAACTTAATCGCCGCTTTAAACGGCGCTTCAATTATAAAATCACAGAAAAACAGCAAAATATTAACTCGCGGTGCCCGCATACTAAGCCAACGACCGGCCCGCACGATTGGCAAAAAGAAAATATCAAACAAGGCACTGCTTAAACCACCGGAACCTTCAAACATAACCAAGTCGCGTCGACTGCCCCGAATTTTAAAACCAAAGAAAGTCACGAGTGACAAGAAAAACAAAAAGAAGAAAATTGAAACCTCGTTAAAACCAAAAGAATTTAAAACAGAATAAACCACACCGATAATTAACAAGAAGGCCAAGATATACAAAAGATCGAACATGATTCGCATGTTTCGTTTAACCAAACGTTTTTGAGCAAATTTAAGCGGCTTGGCCGGTTCTAAACCCAGGACTGATTTTAATTCCAAATACAAAGCCTCGGTGTTTTTCTTTTCGGGAATGTTCACAGTGGTACCGATTATTATCAACAAAAAAGGATGGAACAAAATGTTGGTTAAAAGCGGTGTCCAGCCTTCTTCTTTGGCAATCAAACGGTCATAAGGCAATTCGATGAGCAAGGCCAGGATTGATTTTGTTAGCAAGAGGAAAAAAACCGCCCGGACAATACTGCGACGAACTCGATTGCGAAAATTGTCGTAACGTTTAGCAGCTGCTTCGGCGACAACCTTATGAAATCTTTTTTCATCGAGCAAAATATTATCAAATTCATCCGAATACTTTTCGGCCACATCGCGCAAAACCGAAAAAGCCACAGCCCGATGTCGAACAAAACGGAACAAACGATCGCCAGCCGGGTGCACAAGTTGTTTTTCAACCGTCTCAATAACCTGGGATAACCTGGAAGCGACTTGTTCGACAAGTTCCGGCGTTGGCCTTTTGGACCAATCGGGAAAATAAAGGGAAAAAACCCGATAGCGCAGCGTGGCTTGGTTGGATTTCAAAACCGCACGATGAACAGCAATGTAAAGCTGCAATTCTCGATCCTCGGGTTTAATAGCTGAAGTTGCCCATTCTAAACGACTTTTTAAATTTTGGTAAGTCAGACTGGCCAAAGATTCTTCAACTAACGGCGGCGAAAGTTTATATTCAATTTCGGTCGACAAAATGTCGAGCAACCACAAATTAAGATCATTATGATCTCGCCCACTGTCCTCAGCCTGAGCAAACACCGGCTGGTATTTTCGCAAGATGGCGGTTATTTCTTCGAGCGTCTTGGTCGGCACCGAATTATTGGGAAAATAGCGCGCCCAAATAAGTTCGTGCATTAAATCAAAAGCTAACGAAGCCATGTCTTCCTCGCCAAAACGACGTTTTAAAATCCGGCGAATGGCATTGCGGCGCAGCAAATGTTCCTCGTCATATTCCAAAGCATTACGAACATTTTCGTAAACACTGGCCGCAGCCGAAACCGTTTCGCTGACCGTAATAACCTCACCAGCAAACTTTTTATCTTTTGCCGCCTGGCTTTCCTGAACCGTCGTCAAAAAAGCTCGTAAATATATGTCTTCCATATTGGAGGTGGGAGGTTAGAAGTGGGAGGTTGGAGAACTTTTGATAGAAAGGTAAGCAATTGTTATTGTAGCTGGTTTTTGGGAAAAGAGGAAGCTCGAAATATTGACAATCTCTAGTTTCTAAGGTTAAGGTGTTGTCCGACAGTCCCTTTCTTTACAGGAGGAATGTCATGACAATGAAAAGAGTTCCAACCTACACAGCCAGCGAGACTTCGCTGGGCTGTCCGAATCTGGAATGCGACGGCCTTCTCGCAGACCTCGTCTGGGACGCAGAACAACTGCACGGAGACTTCCACGGCCGCACCTGCCAAAAATGCGGGTTGCATCTGGCCGAAATGTACGACGGCCCAGCCATCAGCCTGTCCCACCAAGAACATCCGGAGGTGGTGTTCAGGACAGAAAACGGGGCATCCGAGGACGTGACCTACTACTTCCCCGGCCATCCGAAAAAAAGGCCAAAACCCACCTAGCCGCCTATCCTCTCCCCGAACCCCTCGCACGGAACGTCTCCGACGAGGAATTTTTTTATCAAAAAAATGCCGAACGTGGTCGGCATTTTTTAAGATCGATAATCTTTTACTTTTTGCAATTTTTACCTATTTACATTCTTAAACAATCAACGGTAGCTTCTCAAGCTCATTTTTCCTTCCCAAAACAATATCCTCGATCCGATAAACCCCATGCGTCGGCGCTTCGATGTAGCCATTCCAAGCCATGCGAGCCATACCACCAGAATTGACCCAATCAAACAACCATTCCGAAGCGTAACGCGGATCGTTTTGTGAAACGCCGCCGCCGATGTACTGGAGCCAAAGGCGATTGAATTCCTCTTGCGAACCGATGGGTGGCGCCATAACCAAAGCGATGCCGAGACCGGTGTAAAATGACATTTCGCTTGGTTTGGTCCAAAGAATATCCGTGGTTTTTAAAATCTCGGTCATGCCTTCGAAATATTTTTCACGAGTTTCGAAAACCGGAATATTTAAACCATCGCCTTGATGTAATTTCAAACCAAGTTCCTCGGCGGCTTGATGATAAAACTTAGCCACGTCGCGGCGAGTACCGGCCACCAAGTTCAAACGCATTTCATGACGCTCGATTTTTTTCTTAAAACTTTTCAAAATCTGAACACCTAAATTTTTCTGAGCGCCGGCGCCACCAACCATATAAGTAACCGTGAGTGGATGAGTGGTTGGCATTTTCATTCGAGCGGCTCCAAGTTCGGCCGTGATGGCTTTTTGATATCGAGCCCGGAAAATATTTTGCGGATCAAGATTTTTTAAACGCGCGGCCACCAAATCTTTGGCCGCGTTCGCCTTCAAACCACCAATGAGTTCCTTGGGCATGGGGAAACCGGTCAGAAAAATATTTTCTTCGCGGACACCATAAAGTTTTAGGCGTTCGACCACGCGACCGTTGCTGGCAAAATATTTGATACGAGATTTTTTTGGATCGAGTGGCGCCCAAGCCCGAGAAATATCAGCGTCACAAGTCACACAATAAATTTCTCCCGGATAATTAAAATAATCGGCGGCAAAAGCCGGAATAAAAAAAGTTGTCACGATTGGTAATGGATTCTTAGCGAGTTTATCGATTAAATGTTTGCCAAGTTCATGTTTGGTAATCATGCGATAAATTTCTTTGAGTTGCAGGTTTGGCTTTGACATGTCGCGACGCGGATAAAACAAAGGAATCTCCTGCAAATGATCCATGACATCAAACAAAAATTTACCGATCATCGGCACTGGTTTGAGTCGCGAAATAGTTTCATATAATTCCCGACTGCTAGACCAAAGTTTTTTATCTTCCTTGGGAATGCCAATATAAGTATTAGCTGAAATAACTTCCCCGCCCGAAAGATCACGAAGTGCGAAAGCGGCACGCGAATGGCCGTAGCCCATATTGACATCGATGACGTGGGCTTGGAGTTTTTGAGACATATTTATATGTTACGAATTACGAAAAGTACCGAATATACGAATGTTTATTTTAAGATTGGCTTGGAATTAAGGCAATGAAACGATACGATGAAAAACTACGCCTTCCGGTGAAAATCTGACTAAAATACCTAATTTTAAACCGGAGTTTTTTAAATATTTACTTAATTGATCAAAATCTTGTTTTTTAAACCGACCGGAAACTTTCAATTCAATGACAATTGAATCGTCGATAATGAAATCTGGGATATATTTTCCTACTTTTACTCCTTGATATTCAAGCGGAACAGGAATTTGTTCTTTAATTTTTAATCCACTGTTTTTAAAGGCTACCGATAAAGCTTTTTGAATATAAATTTCTTTATGGTCACCGCCGATTTCATTATAAACACCAAAACACAAACCAACGATTTTATAACTCAATTCTGGATAAAGAATATCTTGTCTTTTTAAAACCATAAAACCAAATTCGTATATTCGGCACTTTTCGTAATTCGTAACAAAATTAAAATATTGTTCGTTCCTTAGAATTCTTAATCAGCGCAAACGCTTCTTCGGCCGTATCAACTACTTTATAAAGTTTCATGTCTTCAAGAGCAACCGCGTCGAATTTTTTGTAAACATCGTTAGCAATCCATTTGAAAAACGGGTCCCAAAATTCGTGACCAACACAAACAATTGGCACTTTTTGTGCTTTGCCGGTTTGAATCAAAACCAACATTTCTAAAAGTTCATCTAAAGTTCCAAAGCCACCAGGAAAAAAGACGTAGGCTTGAGCCGAGGCAGCCATAATGACCTTACGAGTAAAAAAGTAATGAAAAGCCCGACCTTTTTGAACATAAGGATTAGTTCGTTGTTCTGACGGCAGTTGAATATTCAAACCAATCGAATCTCCACCGCTTTCAACCGCTCCGCGATTTCCAGCTTCCATAATACCCGGACCACCACCAGTGATGACAGAAAACTTATTTTTTCCGAGTAATTTTCCAAGTTTCTGAGCTTCCTGATACCAATGATCACTCTCCGAAAATCTGGCTGAACCAAAAATTGTCACCTCGCGCGAAGTTTCGGACAAAAACTGAAAGCCTTCGACAAATTCAGACATGATCCGAAAAATTCGCCAAGTTATATCAGACATTTTTGGTGGCTGAGCAGTTGGGTGATTCATTGGAAAACGACAGGTAGGTTCTTTGATGGTTGGTTTTTTTATCATACTGTTTGGAATTACAAATCAATGATTATATTTTTAAAAATTTGTGGATTAAAGAATCGGTTTCCGAGGTCACCTCTTGGATACTTCGACCACCGTCAATTATAGCATGAGCAACGGCTCGGTGGGGTATGGAAAATTCTCGGGCAGCTGGGACGGCGACCTTCCAGTGATATTCAGTATCGTAATCCGGCTGACGCAGTAAACGGCGACGTAAAGCTTCTGCCTCAGAAACTTCGAGCCAAAAACGCAAGTCAAACAAGTTACGAATTCGCTCATCGGAAAATAACATGAGGCCTTCGGCAAAAATTATCGGCGCTGGTTGATAAATATTTTGCCCGACGCGTTTATTTTCTTTTCGACTGTAAATCGGTTGCCAAACATCATTACCCTTCTTTAATTCCACCAGTGCTTCATAAGCCTCGTCGAGACACAAACTTTCCGGCAAATCCCAATGTGGCCGATTATCAATTTTCGGACAATCGATCTCGTCCTTATAATAAGCATCAAACCGAAAACGTTTAACACCACCCTGACTTTCAAGATGTTCGGCCAAAGTGGTTTTACCCGCTCCGGACAGGCCGGCTAAGCCGATGAGAATTGGGGTCATATTCTTAAAAATTTCCAAATTATCGAATTTCCAATTTCCAAATTAAGGAAGTTTTTATTATTTTAAGAAATACGGCTTCCATAATTTAATAATTCAATAATTCGAAAATTCAATAATTTCCACATACCTACTTCCGCCGATACTTACCAACCAACTCTGCCTTGGCTAAAACCAACGGTTCGATAACTGACAAAAAGTTTTCTTTTGAGACACCGGAAACTTTTTCCGCATTCAAAGCATAAAGGGTAAAAACATAATGATGAGTTCCCTTCATTGGACAAGGGCCGCCATAACCACGAGCTCCGAAATCGTTAACCAAATCGTCACCGCCAGTTCGACCGCCTTGAGACAAATCCCTGGTCACGGCTGGAATATTCACCACCAACCAATGACAAAAATTCCCCGACGGCGAATCCGGATCAAAACAACTAAGAGCAAAACTCTCAGTGCCTTCAGGCACGTCCAACCACTCCAAATGCGGTGAAACATTCGCTCCATCGCAAGTTTGAAGAGGCGGGATAGGACCGCCAGCTTTAAAATCGACGCTTAATAAATTCATAACGGTTTTATTATAACAAACTCGCCCACGCTCGGCTACAATGGCTACGTTTTAGATGGGTTGATATCTTTTAGATTTCTGGACGAATATTAAAAAGAAGATTTAAAACCAAATTAATTAAACTTTTAAACACGTCATTGTATACAGGCAAAATATTGGCAAAAAAATAACCCCCCGCCTGAGAGACTTGCTCTGGGGGGGTAGCCGATGACGAAGCACTTGCCACTACTACTCTGGGGCGATGTAGCAGCAAAGGTCGCCGAAGCTAAAGGGTGGATCAAAATGAAGGAGGTCCATAACCCACCATCGATCAGGTCTCCAGTACATACCGGGGACATACAATTTCCCATCACGGCCTTTCAGAAGCGTGCCAGTCAAGACGAATAAGGCGCAACTACTCCGCGCTTCGTCAGGAATGACGCCGTCTTCACAAAGAGCCGGTATGTCTGCGAGACCGAGGGTTGCACCTTCCGCTTTGGCCCTCCTCCGCATTTCCTCCCCGTCAAGGGGGATACAGCGGTCATCGGCGGTCCGTGGTAGTAGGAAGTGAAAAATCCTCAGATCGTCTGGATTGATTTGGGTCGGTTCTACGTCCTCGACCACCTCCGTTACAAATTCTGCCCGGTCTGGGAACAATCTCGCGATAAGTTCCCAACAAGGCAACCTTCCATCATCTGTCCTTTTTGTCATTTTATCCCTCTTGTCTTGTGGTGTACTCAGGTATCGTGCTCAACGCACAGAACATAAGTATCCACGTTTTTGACCAGGGCGATCCTGGTCTTCTTTATATTTTTCTTTCAAGAAAAAAACAAAAAGAAAACCAGGATAATAACGGGTTAGGTTAGTATAATTTTAAATTCCTGTCAATACCAAATCCGTTTCCCTGAGTTCTAAACTCAATTTTCTAATAAAGTAGACACCTCCGCCAAATTTCTGGCATTAATGGCGGTAAAAATCTCTGGCTGATTTTTTACATAAATTAGCAACTCCTCATATCTTTGCCACATTTCATTTTGCTCGGCCGAACTTTTTAAAACGGCATCATTGATGGCTCGGTCAACATCAAAAGGCGGTTTGTTTGTGCCGCCTTGTTTTTTGCCATAAGTAAAACGCCAGGAAGTTTCTTTGGAATAAAAATTATTTTCGTGCCATTTAAGATTCACAAAAGCTGCTCGATCGGTTGGCACCTGAGCTAAAGCATCAATTAAAATTTCTTCGCTGGTTGGCTGGTCGGCCAGTTCGTAAACCTTAACTTCGACATCTTCTGGCCGTAACCACAAACCGTCAGACTTTTCACCCCAAGCCGTGCCACCCTCATGTTTTAAAGAAAAAAACGCGCCTTTTTCCAGCCAAATTTTACAAGCCGTCTGGTGGATATTACGAGTTGTTTCAATACCGCTCACAATAAAAGGTGGGTAATCCATTAAATCTTTTAAAAACTGATAGCCGCCCGGTTCGTCGGTTGGCAAACCAGTAACCAAATCCATGCGATGCTCCTCGTAATTTTTAATCGTATTGTATAAAGTCGCATCATCCATTTCGGTTAAACCTAACCAGTCCCAATCCCAATAATAAGGTGTCGGCGGACGCAAATGATAAGATACGGCCACAACTGGCGAAGTTTTTAATCTGGCCAAAAGTTCAGGGTATTGTTCGTGATAAACTTGGGTTATCTGATCATCGAGAAAAATATCCACCGGTATTTGATATTTTTCATGCAGATCAATAATTCTATTTAAGGTGGCCGCGCTTTGTTCCGGAAGAACCCAATCATGAGTGTTGATAACAAAGTCGGTGTAGACTGGATTTTTTCGACTTTCGGAAACTAGTTCTGGGATTGAAGTCTCCACAGACTTTTGTTGCGAACAACCGAAACCTAAAAACGGTAAGAAAAAAATTATGGTCCAAATAAATTTAAAACTTTTCATAAAATCAAAACAGATTTTTCCCAATAATTTTTACTAATTCCTTTATTCCAAGCTCTTTTTCGGCCGAAACAAAAACTGGTTTTAAATCCGACCATTCTTTGGCCAGTGTTTTTAATTTAGCTTTCGTCATCAGATCAATCTTATTAAAAACATAAATCTTTGGTGTCTTCTCTACCCCAAGTTCCTTAAGCACTTCTTCGACCACCTCAATTTTCATTTTGATGAGCGGATCAGAGGCATCGACGACGTGCAACAACAAGTCTGACTCAACCGCTTCGGATAAGGTCGATTTAAAGGCGTGGAGTAAATCCGGTGGCAAATTTTTAATAAAACCGATAGTGTCAGAAACCAAAACTTTTTCTTGTCGCTCGGGCAAATACAATTCTCCAACTCGGGTGTCGAGGGTGGCAAATAATTGGTTGGCCACGTATTCATGACGACCAGTCAGAGCGTTAAGGAGCGAAGTTTTCCCGGCATTGGTGTAACCGACAATGGAAACAGTTTTAAGACCGCGACGATGGCGGTCACGACGATGACCAGCGCGAACATTTTCGTACTGCTTAATTTTTTCGATAATTTTTCTTTCTCGTTCTTTTAAGTGACGCTTCATGCGCTCAATGTTTGTCTCACCAATACCACTCGTACCGATACCACCACCTTGCCGCGAGAGTTCCAACCCCATACCAAAAATGCGCGGCCCCATATGGCGAATGCCGGCCAATTCGATTTCCAATCGAGCTTCAGTGGTTTGCGCGTGCTTGGCAAAAATTTTCAAAATCAAATCCAGCCGATCCCAAACCTGAATCCCGGCCGGTCGCAAAATTTCCTGGAGTTCGTAAACTTGCTTGGGTTTTAATTTATCGTTAACGACCAGGATTTTAACCCCAAGTTTCTTCCCTTCCTCGGCGAGCTCGGCCGCTTTACCAGGACCAATAAAAGTCCGCGGGTGCGGCGAAAAACGACGCTGATATTCCTTAACCACCACCAAGCCGCCGTAAGTATTCACCAGTTCCTCAAGCTCCCGCAGACGCTCCAAACTGTCCTCGGCAAACATGCGAGGTTGGATAATATCGATAATAATGGCTTTTTGTTTTTCTTGAGGCATGGCATAATAATAACACAAAAGACGGCTAACTGCGCCGTCTTTTTTCATTTTTTAAAATTAGAGTCCCAAAGTCGCCACCAGCCAATCAACCATAATTTGTTCGGTCATTCGACTCTTCAAAATCATTGTTGACATAATCTCGCCAGTATAACCATTTACCAGAGCCGCGTCACTGCCCCGAACAATGACCAAATAAGCCGAATTATTGATGGGCAAAACTCTTGGTCTGGTTGCTGAGGCAGTAGAAAAAATCTGATAACGATAAACTGAATTGTCTTCATAACTGACAGAAATCTCGCCAGAAAAAAATCCGTTAGTCGATAAAATTTCATCACCAATGCTGTAAGGCATGGGATCCAAAGTTGAATAATAAGGATGGAGACCGTTTTCGGCCAAAGTATTATATTCATCACGACGACCATCGCCGTCATTATCAGTTCGATCACCGTGGATTTCTATGCCGGCATTGGAGATAAGATCGTTGGTGTCGTCGGAATTTGTAACATGATCGACGGGTGGAGTTATAGAGCAAACTCGATTGGTCGTATCCGAACCCAAGCCATCACCATCGCGATCAAAATAATATGTGAACCAATCATGAACCGACGGATCGTAATCGTCACAATCCGTACCGCCGGCATAAATATCCGAGTAACCATCACCATCAACATCGGTTAAATCCGAACCGTTGCAATCTTGATCGACACCATCGTAAGCAAATTCGTAAGCACCAGGATAAATCGCCAAATTTCCGTCATTGCAATCAACGTCTGAAGCGAAACCATCGCTATCAGCATCAACAGCCACGCATGACACCGGATAATTCTGATAAACATATAATTGACCATTATCATCACCAATCAAAACCTCAGCCGTGTTATTCGGACAAGAACTTCTGAAGGCTACCGCCTCTTCAGCATAACCAAAAAGATTATAAGAATGATTCAAGGTCGCATTACTCACCGTCAGATTCGAAACCATGGCCGTTGATAAATCCCATTCTTCCAAAAGATTCAAACCATCATAAATCGCCCGTAGAGTTCGGGTTTGCGAATCATAATTGAAACCGGAAATATCCGTGTAACCGCTCGTGGTATGCAGCTCGCCTAAAAATTCTATGGTGTTCACCGATTTCGGTTCATAAAAATAAATATCACCGTCGTCTTGCCAGCCAACCGCGAAAACTCCACCCAAATCAGTCGCGCCAAAAGGATGTTCACCGTCCGGAAGCCAAGCCAAACCCTCAACACCATAAACTCCACCGACTTCGTAAAGCAAACCCTGGGCTTCGTCGTTCCCATAAAAACTCCAATGCTCGCCGTTCAAAGTTCCGGTATTCAAATCAAAACCAATAATACTGCTGGTATTTTCGTCGAGTAAATAAATCACCGAGCTGGTTTCATTAATAAACGTCACGTCTTCAAGATCATAGGTTGAAGTAATACTCCAATGACCATGAACCACACCATTTGAATCAACCTCGGTAATATAACCTCGATCGCCAATCACAATATAAAGTCCAAGATTCGGCTGCCAAACTGCCCCGCTCGGCCCAAAGTCAGAATAAATCGACAAAATATTGGCTGAAATATCTGTTCCTGAACTGGCCGGCCAGACAGAATAAGCCAAAACCGGCTGAACTAACAGAACTAACAAAATTAAAAGCATTATGGAGGCGAAAAAATATTTCATATATTGGCAAAATTATATAGAAAAGACGGAGAAAAGGCAAAAAATAGCAAAAAATGACAAAAAAAATGACTATTGACATTTTATTTAAAAAGTTACTGGGGTAGGCAGTTGTCACCACTGACTTCTTCTGATATGGACGAGTTCATTTTTCGCTTCAACAGAAGGAAGTCAGGAAAACGGGGAATGTTGTTCTACCGGCTCATACAAGGGATGCTTCAGGCCAAAAATAAGTGAAGTGGTGACAACTGCCTACCCCAGAAAAACAATTCGTATCAAATTCGTCAATTCGTGATTTCGTCAAAATTCGTGGCATTAACACAAGATATTGACTTTTCAAGAAGGTTGCTATACTTTTTAGGTGTCCTTCAAACCCCAAAACGCAAAAAGGAGTAAAAAATGGGTGGCCAAATTGTGAGAATAACTGTACGCCCCGGCGACAAGGACTACGACGAACTAGCGGCCCTTGTGACGCTAGAGCCGTCAAAAAAGCGTTTCCCTCGGACAAAGAGGAAGCTACCCATAGCTTCAAACTCCGCGGAAGAAAAGAGGAACGTCTTTGCGTGGCTGAAAAATCACAAAAACCAAAAAAAGGCAAAAAAAGTTCTTGATAGTTACCTTTTGATTCATAGGTTCACACAGTTTTGCTCCTGCCACGGCTTTGGCTGGCAGAGCGACGACTTTGGCGGCGATTAGCCGCCTCAGGGAACCCAACTTCCACACCTCATAAGCCGCGGCCAATCTGAGTCGCGCCGGCGGTGTGGTTTTTTTTACTAAATTCCAAAAATCAGGCAAAATGATTCCGTTATGTTAATTCCCCAAACCCGCCAAGAAAAATTTTCTCAAATTTTTCCCAATGAGCCCAAATTTCGTTGGACACAAATTGAGCAAGCTTTATTTTTAGAAAAAAACCATAATTGGCCAAATGCCACTTCCCTACCTTTGGCCATGCGAGAAAAATTGACTGCAGAAATTCCTTGGCTGTCTTTGAAGCGGGTGGATGAATCTAGTGAACCGGATGGCTCGGTCAGAAAAGTTTTGCTCGAGACTGAAGATGGAAATCGCATTGAATCGGTTTTGATGCAAAGCAAATCGGGAAAATTTTCGGTTTGTGTTTCCACTCAAGTTGGTTGTGCTATGGGTTGCGCTTTTTGTTCAACCGGAAAACTCGGTTTGAAACGCCATTTATCGGCCGATGAAATTACCGATCAATTGCGCTACTGGCAACTTTCTCAAAATCCAGTCAGCATCCCTGGCCGAGATGGCAGCACTCTACAAAACAAAAACCTTCCACCACTTCACCACTCCCCACTTCGCGAGGGCTTCGAGGGGCAGACCACGACTCTCCCGCCGTCGCTGGGCTTTGGCGGGACCCCGCCAAAGGCCTCCGTCGGCGGGGCATCACTCCATCACTCCAACATCATCACCAACATCGTTCTCATGGGCATGGGCGAGCCGATGAATAATTACGAAAATGTTCGCTCATCGCTCAACTCAATTTTAAAAAACACCGGCATCAGTCCAACTCACATCACTGTTTCTTCAGCCGGCGTTTTGCCGCGACTCAATCAATTAATCGAAGACAAAGAATGGCCGCCGGTTTGCATCGCCATTTCTCTGCACAGTGCTGATCCAATAAAAAGAAAAGAACTCATGCCTTCATCCGGTCCGAATTTTTTGCCCGAGCTGACTGAATGGGCCAAAAAATATTTGGCCGAACTCGGCAACCGCAGTCACTACATAACTTTCGAATACATCATGCTCGACGGAATAAATGACAGCGACGAAGACGCCAGAAAACTGGCGGCCTTTACCAAACCCCTCGGTCGAGCCAAAATAAACCTGATCGCTTACAACATCGCGGCCGGCGGTTTCGCCCCAAGCTCCCCGCAAAGAATCATGGAATTCATGAGTATAATTTTAAAAGCTGGTGTCGATGTAACACGACGCCAGTCGCTCGGCGGATCGATTGATGCGGCGTGTGGACAGTTGGCAGCCAAAAATCCAACTTAAATCCAACCTAAACCCAACCCAACCTAACCCACCCAACTATCCTCGTGGCCTCCAGGCCACGCCCCATCCGATCCACCGATCCGATCGATCCAACCCACCAAACCCACCTATGTCTCGCTTCTTCCTAAACGAAACCTGGTACTTTATAACCGTGGCTACCAACAAACACTTTCCATTTTTCTTTTATGAAAAAGAAAAACAAATAATCGTCGACAAAATTATTTCTTCAACCAAAAAGTTAGGTATCGAAAAATTTTATTTCGGTGTCATGAGCAATCATTATCACCTGCTGGCTTATTTTAAAGACGGGTCAATAATTCCTAAATTAATGAATTTAATTCAGGGCGGCTCGTCTTTTTTGTTAATGCGCGATTTGGGAAACAAAGACCGAAACACTTGGGGTGATTACCATCTTAATATTCCCAAAGACGAAGCGTCTTTCGATCGGATAAAAGGTTATGTTATTGGCAACCCAATCAAACACGGTGAGGTAAAAAATTTTGATGAACTTTTAAATTATCCATTTTCCAGTTTTGGACAAGTTGTCCGTGAAGATGGGCGCGAACAAGCTGAAGCAATTGTTTGTTCGGTGATTGAAACGCCGGAGGAACGGATGGCTGGTTTTTTTCGGCTGAATAGACATTTCGGGTTGCTAAAACAGTCGGTGAATTTATTTCACCGACTGTTTTTGTTTCCTTGGTTTTGAGGGAATATTCAGAATAGTTTCGATCATCTTTTTCTTAGTCTCCGAGTTGATTCCTCGATGAG
>JAZDHJ010000029.1:0-13474 GCA_043805995.1 Candidatus Uhrbacteria bacterium | reverse complement strand
CACCTGTTGAAAGGCATGAAATTTACTAACGAAATATTGTGAGATGTCCATAATTGGCAAACTGTCGCCTGAATGCCTTAGCCACTCTATGTGACATCTTTGCTGAACGCTAGACTGTGACATTATTGCTGAACGACGACAGCTCTCTTGACATTTTATGATTTTTTGGTAATCTTTTGGTGCTTTCAGCTTTGCTGGAAATGAACGGAAATCAACCGTGGAGTAAAAACATGCTGAATCTTTTGTCCTTTGGAGTTTTCGCAGTGGCCGCCATCGAAACCTTTCTGTTCGTCTTTCCGAACGATCGGAAAATGCGTCAGGAGATTTACGGTTTGACGGGAGGACAATATCTTGTGTACAGGGGAAGAAGACGAGGGCAGAGAGGTGCCGGGGTCTTTTTCAGAGCGGTTTTTGAGATGATTAGAATGTTGGTGCCGGCGACCATAATCCTGGCGGCCATCTGTACTGAGACCGGAAACGGACCGTTCGCCCTGGCCGCCGCGATTTTCACTGCTTTTCAGGGTCTGATAGCCCTCGCTGAGTTCAAGCGGATCTCGAGGTGTTCGCTTCGCTCGGTTATAGGGGAACCAAGCGTAATTTGGCAGGGTGCAGAAAAAATCTGCCTTATTCCTCCAATTATCTACTTCTGGTACCTCTTCTTGTTCATGATCGGCGTGATCAAGTAACTGATGCTGGGACAACATGACACGAGTCTCGATCTTCATCGAGATTTTTTTATTGGATGGGAAGTGTGGAGTTTGGGGTAAAAATGTAAAATCGTAAAAACGTAAAATAGTTTATCGTGACAAGTGGCTACCGTTGGCCAAAAAAACCAGCCGTTTTTACCTATTTACACTTTTACATTTTTACTTTTTCTCAATATGCTATAATTCAATCAATATGAAAATATCTTTTCACGGGGCGGCTCGGGAGGTGACGGGTTCTTGTCATTTGCTCGAGGTTAAGGATTCTAGCGGTCAGGTCAAGAAAATTTTGATTGACTGTGGCATGTTTCAGGGCGAAAAATTTTCTGAGGAAAAAAACCAGGAGGCGTTTACCTTTGAACCCAAATCGTTGGACGCGGTTTTGGTCACTCATGCTCACCTTGACCACATCGGTCGCTTGCCAAAATTATTGCACGACGGTTACGCTGGCGATTTTGTCACCACTTTGCCGACTTGTGCTTTGGTTCCAGTGGTGCTTGAAGATTCGTTTGGTATCATGGAGGAAAATGCTCGGCGAAATCATGAAGCGATTTTGTATTCAATGGAAGACGTGGCTATGGTTCACGAACGCTGTCGAGGTATCGGCTATCACGAACAAATAACTATTGCTCCAGGCATCACCGCTATGTTTCATGAAGCTGGCCATATTTTGGGCTCAGCTTATATTTCTATTGAAGCGGAAGGGAAGAGAATAATTTTTTCCGGCGATATCGGCAATGACAACGTGCCAATTTTGGCCGACACTGAACCTATCTCTCAGGCCGACGTGGTGATTTGCGAATCGACTTACGGTCACCGTTTGCACGAAGAAGCTGGCGAGCGTACTCGTTTGCTTCGGCAGTATCTCTCCGAGACTTTGCTTAAAGGCGGAACCCTGCTCATTCCATCATTTTCTATCGAGCGAACTCAGGAGTTGCTTTACGAGTTGAATAATCTTTTGCTCCATGATTTAAAAACCAACGTGCCAATTTTTCTCGACAGTCCGATGGCCATAAAAGCTACGGAGTTATATCGCCACTTCAAAAATTATTTGCAATTTGCCGCCCCAGTTCTTTCTGATCCTGATGGTGATTTTTTCAGCTTCCCAAATTTGCGCGAAACGCTGCGGGCCGAAGATTCTAAAACCATCAACACTGTTCCGGCCCCAAAACTAATCATCGCCGGTTCCGGCATGATGACTGGTGGCCGAGTTATGCATCATTTGATTCGCGTTCTGCCAGATGCAAATAGCACCGTCCTCATTATCGGCTACCAAGCTCAGGGTTCACTCGGTCGCCGAATTTATGAAGGCGCAAAACACGTCCGAGTTTACGGACAAGATTTACAAGTTGAGGCCAGCGTCAAAGCCATCGGTGCCTTTTCGGCTCACGGCGACCAAACTAAATTGACTCGCTGGCTGCAACCAGAAAAAGGCAACCTGCCAAAAATCTTTTTGGTTCACGGCGATCCCGAAGCTCAAGATATTTTTGCTACCCACCTGAGACATAATTTAAAAGCCGAAGTTGTGGTGCCGGAGCTGGGGGAGAGTTTTGAGATTTAAAGGCGGCCCCTTACCCTCGATTTTTTCTTCGCCAGTGGCCCCCCCTCACCCCTTACCCTCTCCCGACCCCGCTTCGCTCGGGCTTCGAGGGGCAGGCCGGAGAGGGAGATTGATTTTGTTTTTTGTCTCGAACTCTGATATCAATAATCAAAAAATATCTCATAAACACCTAGTTACTCTCCCTCTCCATCGGGAGAGGGTTGGCCGTGCCCTTCCGTAGCTCGTCGCGAGCGAAGGAGGGGGTGAGGGGAACCGGCGAACAAACTCGACATTTCCCCTTTTTTCCGCTAAACTTCCGATTACATGATGGATCAATCGAAAATTCGTAATTTCTGTATTATCGCGCATATCGATCACGGTAAGTCGACTTTGGCTGACCGGTTGCTTGAGGCGACCGGGGCGGTTGATAAACGTAAAATGAAGGACCAGATTTTGGACTCCATGGATTTGGAACGTGAGCGTGGTATTACTATCAAGCTCGCGCCAGCACGCATGCAACACAAGGGTTTTACTCTGAATCTTATCGATACGCCGGGTCACGTTGATTTTACTTATGAAGTTTCTCGTTCTCTCGCCGCTGTCGAGGGCGCGATTCTTTTGGTTGATGCAACTCAGGGAGTTCAAGCTCAAACGGTTGGAAATTTATTTTTGGCCATGGAGGAGGATTTAACCTTGATTCCAGTTTTGAATAAAATCGATTTGCCGGCGGCTGAGGTGGAAAAATATACGGCCGAGCTGGTTCGCCTCCTTGGTTGTAAACCTGAAGAGATCCTTCAAGTCAGTGGAAAAACTGGGCAGGGAGTACCTGAACTTTTGGACGAAATTATCAAACTTATTCCGCCACCAACTGGTCCGGAAAATGCCGCTACTCGGGCTCTAGTTTTTGATTCTAAGTTTGATGATTATCGCGGTGTGGTGGCTTATGTTCGAGTGGTTGATGGCGCCATTAAAAAAGGTGATATTTTGCGCTTGGTAAATACTCAGGCCGAAAGTGAAATTCTTGAAGTCGGTTCGCTCGGCGCCGGTGGTTATACACCATTACCAGAACTTGAAACCGGCCAAATCGGTTATGTTGTTACTGGTCTTAAAGATATTGCTTCCTGTCGCGTTGGTGATACTTTAACGCTGGCCAAAAATCCAACCGAAAATCCCCTGCCTGGTTACAAAGAAGTTCGGCCAATGGTTTTTGCTGGAATTTTTCCGCAAGATGGCAGTAACTTTCAAAAACTTCGGGCCGGGGTCGAAAAATTAAAATTGAATGATGCAGCTTTGACTTATGATCCGGAACATTCACCGGCCATCGGTTATGGTTTTCGTTGCGGTCTGCTTGGCATGCTTCATCTGGAAATCGTCAAAGAAAGATTGCAGCGTGAGTACGATATCGACGTCATCGTGACTACTCCTTCAGTCGCTTATCGAGTTACAACAAATAATCTCGAGTCTTTTATTATAAAAAGTCCACTCGATCTACCAGATCCTTCCAGTATCAGAATGATCGAGGAACCTTGGGTTAAGGCCGATATCGTCGTGCCAAAGGAATATATTGGCGGTGTCATGTCATTGGCTCAAGAAAAGCGCGGAGTTTACCGAACGACCGAATTTCTTTCCGAGTCTCGCGCGATCCTTCACTACGATTTACCGCTCGCCACCATCTTGGTTGATTTTTACGATAAATTGAAAAGCGTCACCGCTGGTTATGCTTCGTTAAACTACGAACTGACAGATTTCCGCCAAGCCGATGTGGTGAAATTGGATATTTATGTGGCCGAAGAGGTCGAAGACGCTTTTTCATCATTGGTTTATCGCGATGAAGCCGAACGAGTCGGCCGGGGAATTGTCGAAGCACTCAAGGAAGCTATTCCCAAACAGTGGTTCGTTATTAAACTCCAAGCCGCCGTCGGCGGAAAAGTTGTCGCCTCAGAACGTATTAGTGCTTTACGAAAAGATGTGATGGCCAAAATGTCCGGTGGCGACGTTACTCGTAAACGCAAACTGCTGGAAAAGCAGAAAAAAGGTAAAGCTAAAATGGCGGCTATCGGACAGGGTAGTGTGGAGATTCCGTCGGATGCTTATTTGAAGGTGTTTAAGAGGTAGGATTGAAGGGGAGGAAAAGGAATTGAAGGGAAGGAAAGAGGAGAAAAGAGAAGGAAGGGGTGGAAAAGGAGTGGAATTATGAATTTACAAATTAAGACGGTGATTTCTTGCCTGCCGTCATTGCGAGGAGCTCTGAGTTTTTCTAGCGACGTGGCAATCTAATAACTATTATGAAACTGAATAATTACGACCACAAAATCCCACAAATAAGCGAAACGGTTTCTGATCCGATGACGAGAAGTTACCTACAAAAGATTCTTGAAGTTCAGTTGGGTTTATTGGGCGTTGCTAATCCAGAAGGTTTAACTCAAATCGTATTGACTAATGCGACGAATTTGAGCCAGGAAGATTACGAAACAGAATCTTTTAATCTTTTGAAAAATGAAGGGGTTTTAGAAAACGTGAAAGAGCAATTAAAAAATCGTTCATTGGTCATTTATAATGAGGTTAAACCATATGTGCAGGGAACGAAAGTTTTAGATTACGGTTGTGGCAATGGAATTGTTGGCCAAATGTTGGCTGATGATGGTTTTAAAATTGTTTTGTCAGACGTTTATCCTCATCCAGAATTACCAAAAGATTTGCCATATTTTGATGTTTCAGAATTAAAGTCCGATGAACAATACGACACTGTCCTTTTGGCTACAGTTTTACATCACGCCGATAATGCTATCGAAGTTTTTAAACACGCCATTTCTTTAACTAAAAAAGGTGGAAGATTAATTTTGGTTGAGTCAATTCATGGCGTTAAAAACGATAAAGAAATTAGCCAATTAAATTTAGAACAACAATGGAATGCCGCGGCTTTTATCGACCACTTTGCCAACAGGGTTTTGTATGATCCAAAAAATAAAATAAATGTTCCATATAATTTTAAAACACCGGAAGAATGGCAAAAAACTTTTTCCGACCTTGGATTAAAGCTTTTGGCAGCTATTGATTTAGGTTTAGATTTACCAGTTTTTCCCGAGTACCATTATTTATTCGTTGTTGAAAAATAATTTTATGAAAATTGAATTTCCCTTAATCGCCATTCATCAACTTTATGTTGGAGAACTAGCAAAAGATCAAAAAGGTAATGGATTATATTTGCCGCAGTGGTTATTTGATAAAACCCATCTAATTTTTGGCGAGAAAATTATTTTAACCCGAGAGGAATCACCTAATAGAAAAGGCGAGGCGGTTCGAGACAGAACAACTACCCCAGTATTTTTTTGGAACAAAGATCATGTGTGCGCTGTGGGGCCAACAGCTACTTTTTTAGACTTGCCCGGTTTAAGTTGTTTAATTGCTTACGGTAAGTCAATAGAAGATAACTATTTGGCACTTGATTATAATTTTCCGTTAAACAATAAAAAAAACCTGGAAGCTGATTTGGTGGCAAAAGTTTATGGTGAAAATAAATATGAGAAGGTGAAGGAAAATATCGATCGAGAAGTTTTATTACATTGTGTTAGTGGTTTAAAAGTTGAAGTTGGTGATCCGTTTTGTAATCCACATCTTGCCGAGGTACCGGGCCGAGTTTTAGAACAAGCTGGTATTCCTAACCTGATTTTGTCTGCATATTTTAGTAGTAATTCCAAAAGCATTCCTGCCCTTAAAAGTTACGTGGCACCAAGTAAAGATGACCAGGTGGCTATGTCCGGTGCGTTATATAGCGCAATCAATATTGGTGATGTTTTTAGTGTCGACATTTATCAATCGATTAAAGGGGAATACATAAACCAGCCTAATTTTCTCGATGTTAGCGAATAATGGCTGTTATCAGTAGGTTTCAGATTTGTAAATTCAAATAATTTCGTATCACACAAGGGCTGATCAGCCCTTGTGTGATACGAAAGATTTATGGTGGAAGAAACCGTAATCAAAAAAATTCTTACCAAAAATCATCTTGACGAAGCAACAAAGGTTTCGCTTTTTTCTGGCGGACAAATTAATTCGGTGTATCAGATTGGCGAGTCTTTGGTTTTAAAAGTTGAGAACGACCTTGATGTTACGCCTCATCAGCCAGAAATAATGAATTTGGCTTTGCGGGCCGGGGCCAAGGTGCCAAAGATTTTAGATTTTGGGCAAATCGATGGGAAAAGATATTTGCTCATGAGCAAAATTTCCGGGCGAAAGTTGTCCGAAGATTGGTTTTCTTTTTCGGCTGAGCAAAAAGAAAATTTAATTCGGCAAATTACTGATCAACTGAAAATTTTTCACTCGATCGGTTTTGCTAAATATTCTTCGCGCCGACCCAATGAATTTGATAATTGGGCAGCCGCCATTGATTGGTTAACAAATATTGAGCGGGTCGAGATTAATAAAATGGCTGGTCGGCATCGGGAGAATTTTGAATTGGTTCGCGATTTTTATTTTTCGCATAAACAAATTTTAAATGATTCCGACCCGCCGGTTTTGGTTCATAACGATTTACATTTTGAAAATATTTTGCATGAGGGCGGGGAGCTGACCGGTATTATTGATTTCGATTTTGCTCGCCAGGCACCAAAAGATTATGAATTATGGCATCTTTTAGATTCTCTTAGAGTGCCACAACAATTTGTGGAAGAAAAATTAAAAAAACCATGGGAGAATTTTAAGGTTGGACAAGAGATTATCTGGTTTAAAAAATATTATCCCGAATTGTTTAAAAAGAAGGATTTGATTACGCGAATAAAACTTTATATAACCGAAGATATCGTCGGTGATTTATTAGATGGATCTTTGGAAAAATTCAACCAAAAAGTCGACGATTATTTTCGAAACGATTGGTTGGAGAAAAATCTTCCCCCACCCCAGCCCTCCCCCATCGTGGCGATGAAGGAGGGAGATTAATTTTTAAAAAAACGAATAACCACACCGTGAATTCTCCCTCCTTCGCATGCCTCATGCGGCCTTCGATAGGCCTCAGGCCGCCATGAGCCGAGTCGAATGGCGGGGGAGGGTGGGGTGGGGGAATAACACTATGCAAAAAATCGATCTCGCCAAATTATATAAAACTCAAATTTCACTTAGTGAATGGTTTGAAAAAAATGGTCATCGAGACGTGGCGGCTTTGCGTTTGGAGGACAATGAAAAACGCGAAAGATTAGACGTCTTGCAAAAAAGAATAGGTTTACCATTTGATCGACCGTATAAATTTTCAGCTGTTGATATTGCCAATCGTTCGCCGGAATTTTTGACTTTTTTGGCCGAACACGGACAGGAACTTTGCGCCTTACGTTTGATTCCCAGTCGGCCAGAGTTACCCAAGCTTCGTTTGCGCGGTCAGACCATCGAAAAAGTTCTTGATTGGTTTGCTGAACAGAAAATTGATCCTCAGCAGTATCGCGCTGATTTTACTCCGCATTCAGAAAATTATTTATGGTCAACAATTTTTGTTATAAATCAGCAAGGAATTTTTGGTGAAATTATTCGCGGTGGACATCATCAACTGACTCAAGGTTTTTACGATTCTGGTGAGCCAATCTCGTTTTCTTTTGATTTTAAGGATTGGCGATTTTCGAGTTTGAATGAAGCGGCCATTCAGCAAGTTCATGAGATGGTAAAAAAACTCAAGGTTTCTAACCCAGACGATCAAGCTTTTTTGGTGCGAGAATTAAATTCAACTTTTGTTCATGATTATTTATGCGGTTATTTTGAAGCAACCATTTCTAAAGAATTCGGTTGATGGTTCATTGATTACAATCGACTTTTATCTGAGGTGATTAATGATTCAGCCCAAGCCTTGAATTTTGAAAAAGACGAAGAACTTCACGGTCAGATTGGTTGTCCAGGTCTGGCCCGCGGTCGAGTTCGTATCGTTGTCCTCGATCAAATTGCCGGAACAACTTTGTCGTTAGACGAAGTTTTAGTTTGCTTAATGACCACGCCGGAATATTTGCCACTCATGCAAAAAGCTGTGGCGATTATTACTGACCAAGGTGGAATTTTGAGTCACGCCGCCATCATTGCTCGTGAGCTTAAAAAACCTTGTGTCGTCGGAACCAAGAAAGCGACCTTGGTTTTGCGTGATGGTGATTTGGTCGAGGTGGATGCGGAGAAAGGGAGAATAACGGTATTAAATTGAGCTTGACAATCGACTAAAAATCGACTAATTTTTTTGCGCGAATCTTGCGCGAATCTTGCGCGAATCGTCAATTTGTGATATGGTGATTGTGAAATATGTTTCAACCAAAATATCGACTAACCGATAAGATTTTACACGATCTTACGGCCATTGCTGAAGCCAAGGGAATAATTGAACGAGCCAGAATTTTGCCACGGCAAGAACTGCGACTGCGTCGGCAGGCGACTATTCGTATGACCCACCATTCGACGGAAATCGAAGGGAATCGTTTAAATTTGGAACAGGTTGAGGCTTTATATGCCAATAAGAAAATCGACGCCCCTGATCGAGATATTTATGAAGTAAAAAACTATCTGCAGGCTATTAAATTTATTGAAAAATTTGTTAATAAAAATCAACCCATAACAGAAAAGACAATTCTTAAAATTCATGGTTTGGTTACAGCTAAAACATTACCTGAACAAAGTTGTGGTCACTATCGTTCCGGTTCCGTTTATGTGGTTCGCCGACAATGGGGACAGCCTAATGAAATTATTTACACCGGTCCGGAAGCCAAACAGGTGTCGAAACTTGTGGCTGGTTTGGTTGCTTGGCTTAACGAGAGCGAAAAACAAGAAATCAATCCAGTTATTGCGGCCGCCATTGCTCATATGGAAATTGCCGCCATTCATCCGTTTACCGATGGCAATGGCCGAACTGCTCGAGCTTTGGCTACTTTGATTCTTTACAAACGTGGTTACGATTTTCGCCGTCTTTTTGCTTTGGAAGATTATTATAATACCGATCGTCCGGCTTATTATCAGGCTGTAAATTTGGGTAAAAATTATGACCAGCGAAAAAATGATCTCACTTCCTGGCTTAATTATTTTACTAAAGGTTTTAAAAAAGAAATTGATGAAGTTAGAATCAGAATTTTACTTTTAGCTAATAAAAAATTAGATGAACAAATATCTTCACAGATTTATCTTACACCGGAACAATTGAAGATTATTGATTTTTTAGATCAACTTGGACGAATTTCAACTAAAGACGTCGAAGATATTTTATCTTGTCCCAAGCGCACAGCTCAATTACATTTGCAAAAATTAAAAAAAATAAAAATGATTAAGATGATTGGAAAAGGGAAATCAACATTTTACATAAGTAACAAATAATCTATGGAATTCATTCGAACCTTCTCCGATCTTAAAAAAAACGACGCAGCCATCGCCGGCGGTAAAGGCGCCTCGCTTGGTGAAATGACTAACGCGGGTATTCCGGTCCCGCCAGGCTTTGTAGTTTTATCGGCGGCTTTTGAGAAATTTTTAGAGGCAACTGACCTTAATATAGAAATCGATTCGCTTTTGGAAAAAGTTAAACACGAGGATGTTTACAGTATTGAGTTGGCTTCAGAAAAAATCCAAGCCTTAATTATGGCGGCCAAAATGCCAGACGATATTGCTGAGACAATTCAAAAATTTTTCCACGAACTCGGAACCGAATATGTTGCCGTCCGTTCGAGTGCGACGGCCGAAGATAGTGCTTCGGCCGCTTGGGCTGGTCAGCTCGACAGTTTTCTTAATACCACCGAAACCGATTTGCTCGATAAGGTGAAAAAATGTTGGGCTTCGCTTTTTACGCCGCGTGCCATTTTTTATCGTTTTGAACAAAATCTCCACACGCAAAAAATATCGGTGGCGGTCGTAATCCAAAAAATGGTCGTTAGCGAAGTCTCGGGCATAGCTTTCTCTGTTCATCCAGTCACTCAAGATTACAATCAACTCATCATCGAAGCCGGTTTTGGTTTAGGCGAAGCTATTGTCTCTGGCCAAATCACTCCAGACAGTTATGTGGTGGAAAAAGAACCACGACGGATTATCGATAAAAATGTTGTCGAACAAACCCGAGGAATTTTTCGGATCAAAGGAGGCGGCCCCCCTTCGCCCGGGGCTTCGGAGGGGCAAGCGAACGACTGGCAAGATATTTTATCAGGGCGAGGTAGTCAACAAAAATTAAACGACGAGCAAATTCTTAAACTTTCAGAAATTATTTTGGGTATCGAAAAACATTATGGTTTTCCGTGTGACATTGAGTGGGCTTATGAGGCTGGTGTTTTTTATATTGTGCAGAGTCGGCCGATTACGACGTTGAAAAAATAAAATAATATGGTTGAGAAAAATTTAGCTGAACAATTTATTGCCGAATTGGGTGATCAAGAACTTTGGCCGACCATGTATAATTGTGCTCCGTTAGTGCAGACTAGTGGTTGGACGTCGAAAAAATATTACGAAAAATTTTATAAAAATCAATTACCGTTTCCTTTGTTGGTTAGTATAAAAAATAATGTCGGTCTCATGAATATTCCGATAACTAAACCGAAACAGTTGGCCGAGGAGGTTTTAGAAAATTTTTTATCTGATAATAACTATCTTAAAAATATTAAGGAGCAATGTTTAAAGTATGAAAGGTCTATTAGCCGGCAATATGAAAAATTAACCGACAATTATTTTGCTACCACTTCGCCAGAAAAAATTACCTCAGCTTTAAAAGATCTCTGTGATACCGTTTGGGAATATAATGCCTCGGTTTTTTTCTCTACAGCCTTTGATCGTGAAACATTAGAAAACGTTTTGAAAAAACGTCATCAAATAATTTCCGATGATTTTTGGCGACAAGCGAGTCAACCACCGGTTGTTTCCTTCGAACGTCGTCATGGTTGGTATTTGGTCGAGCAGGCGGATAGCCCACCTGAAAATCTCTTAGAAAAGTGTCAGTATTTTTTTGCTGCTTACAATAATGTTCCGTCGATTAATGAGGTTGAAGATTTGCTTCAACAAAATTATAAGGATTATTTTGGTTTTGGGGGAAGGGAACGAATGGTTTTGGAAAAAACCAATTTTGAACAACAACAAATTGTTTATAAAAATTGGTTGGCTTTGTTAAGTGTTGGCGAAATTCAATTGGCAAAATTTATTCAACAAACGGTTGAATTTCGAGATGTACGCAAAGATTATTTGCTCATGGCCACAACAATAATTTTTCGAGCGGCTAAAAGTTTTTTACGAAAAGTTTTTTTACCCGAGACTCTGGCTGGCTATCTTTTGTTTGATGAACTTTTTTGTGATAAAAAGTATTTTAAAGATCATTCTGAAGAAATTAAAAGCCGAGTTAATGGATTTGATGTTTTTTGTAGTTACGTCGGTGAACATTTTGTTGAATACGGAAAATTTGAGGGGAATCAAAAAGTCATTGAAGTGTTTCGGACAAAAAGAAGTGGAATAATAAATAAAGAAACAAAAATTTTTGGTCAAATAGGTTCCAGTGGTAAAGCTGTAGGCAGAGTACGAAAAATTTTAAATATTTTAACTGATTCGGCTAATTTTTGCGATGGAGAAATTTTAGTAACCGGAATGACTAGACCTGAATACGTTCCGTTTATGAAAAAAGCCGCGGCGATTATTACCGACGAAGGCGGCATCACTTGTCACGCCGCCATCGTCGCTCGCGAACTCAAAAAACCTTGTATCATTGGCACCAAAATTGCCACTCAAGTTTTACACGACGGTGATTTGGTTGAAGTTGATGCGGATAATGGAATCGTTCGAAAACTCTAACTATGATCCCCGAACAAACTCTAATCGAGCTCAAAAATCTTCTCCTTGGCTGGAATATTTCGCCTGACGATTGGTATGTGACTGGCGAGGCGGCGATGGTTTTGTCGGGTTATCCGGTGACTTTTCGCGATCAGCAGATGGATGTTTTGGTTTGTCGAAATGTTTGGCCTTGGGCCCGGCCCGAAGAACAGGTTTCTTTGTTTCCTGACGCCGGCACTTTGGCCGAAAAACAATTACGTGAGTTCATCGAGAAAAATAATATCACGCCTGATTTCCATCCGTTGCCGCATGTTGGGATCGAAGCGTCAGATCGTTTCAGCCATTCTTTTATTTTTTCTCCAGAGAGCGGCGTGCGAGTTTTAAGTCCTTGGGCTGGAGTTTTACATCGGAAATTAATTATCGAGTTTTACGAACAGACGCCGGGTTTTAGTTTAAAAGTTTTTGATAAAAATAAGTTTTTGCGTTGGCAAAAGTTCATCGAAGAAATTCGGACGCACGCCGAAAAGATTGGCGATGAAAAAACTGTGGCCACTTGTTTGCAGGTTTTGCCAGTGGTCGAAAGAGCTGTGGCTTTTTTCGAAGTGGAAAGTAACGAAAATTCTTCCACTCTTTTTAAAGGCACAGCTGTTTGTCCTGGTTCAGTCGTCGGCACGGTCGCTTTTTGGCAAGCTGGTCTCGATTTGTCCGATAAGATTGTTGTTTTAAAACACGCTTTGCCTTTCCAATTCACTCAACTGGCTAAAGCCCGCGGCATAATTACCGAGGAAGGCGGTCTTTTAAGCCACGCCGCCGTGATTGCCAGAGAATACAAAATTCCGGCCATTGTCGGTGTGGCAAAAATCACCGAAAAATTATTTGCGGGTGATAAGGTTGAATTGAACGCAAACAATGGAATGATAAGAAAATTATAACTTGATTTTTCTTGTATTTATTGCTAATCTAAAATCAAGATCATATGGCTACTATTAAAGAAATACAATTAAATACCGAGGTTTGGAAAGAAGGCGAAATGTTTGTTTCGTATATTCCGCAATTGGGTGTGTCTTCTTGTGGAAAAACCGTCGATGAAGCACGAAAAAATATTCGTGAGGCGGCTGAGTTGTTTTTGGAAGAATCGGAAAAAGCCGGAACTATAAACCAAATTCTTGAAGAGGCTGGTTTTTCTTTTGACAAAACTTGGCAGGCACCGGAATTAGTGGCTTTGGAAAAAGTTAGATTGGCTTTTTAATATGCCAAAAATTTTGCCGGTCAGTTATAAAAGACTGGTTTGTGTTTTTGAAAAAGAAGGTTTTATTTTACTTCGAACCAAAGGCGATCATCTTGTTTATTTTAAAGCCAACGGCAAGAACTCCCTGTGATGTTCGCCGCCTCGGCGATCTCACAGGGATGAATTGCCGCACAGTCTGTTGATTAACTCCCGTAGGTTCGGTGCTGTATAATGGATGGGTATGACAAAAACAGATAAGGA
>JAZDHJ010000028.1:0-3054 GCA_043805995.1 Candidatus Uhrbacteria bacterium | reverse complement strand
CAAACCTTAAAAAATGTTTTCAGCAAAGAATTAAGTCAAAAAATCCTTCTCGATTATTGGAACAACGAAATCAAAAAACACGCCTCGGGACTTTTAATGATTGAACAAACCCAGACAAACATTTATCAGACACTAAGAATAAACGGGATAAACCAGAGAAAGGCAATTTTTCTGGCTGGCCTTGTCGGTATGGCTAGAGAAAAAAACTTACGAGAAATAAAATCCGACTTCCTGGGAAGAAAATGGTTAGACCTCAAAAAAAACCTGAAAATTGCCGACGATATTTTATCCAAAGGGAAAATCAGAAACTGGGTTAAGCAAATTGATGACGGACTGGATAAATTCGAGACCTTCACCATTGCTATGACCAAGCCACCGTAACAACCATTTAAACGGCTGGTTGTCTAAAAGTAGAAAAGGCACTAGCTTAAAGCAAAGTTAATTAAAAAATTATCTAATCTTAATAATTATGACAAACGAAAATGACACAAACAACAAAAAAATAGTTGAGGCCAAGGATTCTTTTGAAAAGACTCTGAACAAATATCTTTTATTAGCATTCACAGCCTATCAAGATAAAAAAGAAAATTCCGAAATAAAAAAATTAGAAAACCGATTTTAAAAATTTATAAACATTTAACCACCAAAATTATGAAAAAAGACACAACTCAAAACGAAATTAAAGCCATTGCTCTAGCTCGTGTTTCGACAACCGAGCAAGAAGAAGCTGGCAATTCGTTAATCGCCCAAATGGACAGAATCGACAGATACTGTCAGAAAAACGAAATGAAAATCATTAAGAGATTTGAAATTACAGAAAGTGCCTATAAAGACAAACGAGACGAATTCGATAAATTTATGGATTTTGTTAATGAACAAAAACATAAAGTGATTGTTTGTCTCGACAAAATTGACAGACTCTCAAGAAATGTGTTTGACAAAAGAATTGCCAAACTTAATCAAAAAGCCCTTAGTGGAGAAATTGAAATCCACTTTGTTTCCGATGGACAGAAGATACATTCTGAATTATCGGCCGTGGAGAAATTTCAGTTCCAATCAAGTCTAGGATTGGCTGGATATTACTCAGACGCCATTAGCGATAATGTTAAACGAGCGTTTGAGAAACTCCGCAGAGACGGTGTCTGGCTCAGCAAAGCACGATTCGGTTATCTTAATATCCAGCCCAAGGACGAGAAAACCAAAAAAGTAACGAAAGATATAATCGTTGACCAAAATATCGCCCCTTTGATTGTTAAACTTTTTAAACTATACGCCACTGGCAATTATTCACTCGAAACCGTTAATGATGAGATGTTCAATTTAGGCCTCAAAAACTCCCAAGGTTTACGCCTACCACGAGCCAGTATAGAAAACATCTTAAAAGATAGTTTCTACTATGGCGTGGCTAATTCAAAGAAACACGGGTCATATCCTCACCGATACGAACCTTTAATTTCCAAAGAACTTTTTGACAAGTGTCAGGAGGTGCTAGAAAACAAACGCAGTAGACCGAAAAACAAGTTTGATACCAAGGATTACGCTTTCCGCGGGCTTTTAACTTGTAAAAACTGTGGCTGTGCTATTTCCCCAGAAACCAAAATCAAAAAGAGTGGGAAAAGATATGTTTACTATTCCTGCACTAACGCCAAGAAAATCTGTAAAAGGCAGTATGTCAATGAAAGCGTGCTTTTAGAGCAGGTTTGTGGCGTACTAGACCGTCTCCAAAACATTCCAGAGGAACAGTTAAAGACTTTGGTAATCAAACTAAATAAATCGGTCAAAAACGAGCTTGCCATTAACCGACAGCAAGTAAATAGGGTTGTGGAAGAACTACAAACAGCTGAAAAAAGAAAAAGCAATTTAATCGAGGCTTTAATCGGTGAGAGTATTACTAAGAAGGACTATGACAAAAAACACGCAGAGATAGAAGACCAACTTCAAAAGCTCAATACAGAGCTTACACGATTCACTCAGACAGGTTTTAATCGTGAAATCACTCTAAACACCGTATTATCATTAGCTAAACGGTCAAGGCAGATATTCGAGGGTTCTGAAACAAAACAAAAAAGAGATATTCTCTCTTTTCTATTTCAGAACTCCGAGCTAGATGGCGAAAACATCGATATTCATTTGCGAAATCCGTTTAATTTACTGCTGCAGTACATAGGTACTCCAGCCTGGTTCCGAGACGTGGATTCGAACCACGATTCACGGCTTCAAAGGCCGCTGTCCTGCCATTAGACGATCTCGGAGTTTTTAACCAATACGCCACTAGAATAGCTGGTTTTAATTATTTTGACAAGAGTCAGTTTTGACACCAAAATGAACCAAAAACAACCATCTTAAATGATGGTTGTTTTTGTTGAATGGTTTTAGAAAAAACTATTCGTTTACAGAATACATGATAGCAATTCCCTGCTCGTCACTTTCGGCATCAAAATTAAAAGTAAAAACCGTCGAGCCGTCGTCTTTCTCCAACATCATCATACCGGCATCGGCCGTGATTTCCCCATAGGCTGACGCATAGCCTTGATCAACGAATCTTTGAACCAGCTGATCGAACTTTTCAGCGGTCACTTTTTCTGGCACCATAACCTGCACGACAAAACCTCCGACTCCGTAACCAAAGGTTGAAGAAACAATTTTACACTCACCAAAAACCGCTTCGACATTTGACCTGGCGACTTGATCAAAAAGCGGTGAGACGTTTCCGGAAAGATAAGCTGTCTCGGCTTCGTTATATTTGTCTCGAGGAGTTTTGGCTGCCTCCTTGGCCTCATCGGCCGCATTCTGGACCTCTTGTTTTGCGTCCTCTTCAGCCTGAAGATTAGCCAGTTCTTTCATAGCGTCAGCTGACAAACCACCAGGGACACCGCCAAGCAGCCCACCAGTACCACCAACCAACCCGGCGATTCCCGGCGCGGTGGTTCCATAAAGCGGTTGGTTGTAAGCATTTAGCAATCGTTGTTGCTGCCATCGGTTGTAACCATAATTGACGCCGCTGCCGATTACTTTCTAAACCAAAAGAATAACCACAATGGTTAGGTTTTTTTT
>JAZDHJ010000027.1:0-19989 GCA_043805995.1 Candidatus Uhrbacteria bacterium | reverse complement strand
AACGACTTGAAGTTTTTTGAATATTTTTGATGACATATTCAAGACACTAGTCGTTTATAAAAGACACCTTATCGGTGTCTTTTATATTTTATCAAATTTGTCAAAAGCTGTCTGTTTTTGGAGTTTCGTAATTCACAGCTTGAGGCAGTGTTCCGTACTAACTCGTAAACCGAGTTTTCAGAAACACCAATCCTTTCGTCGCCTCCAATAAGGATGATTCCGACAGACGGGCCGTCTGCCAGAGGGAGTTTTTGCCGATTCTGCCTTGCGGCAGGTTACTAATTAGGTTCCCAAACCATAATCAGCAACACGCTTGCCAGCGTCTTCTCTGGGCCATCGGCGGGCTTTCGAGGAAGGTTGCGGGTATCACAATGTTAAATCAAACAACCAAGGTTCACCTCCTGCTTCATTAGGCCAAAAATCCCTCGTTTTTATCGTGGCTCCGTACTAACCGCTTAGACGATTTCTCTTTGGCGAAGCCGAGCATCATCTCACAACTTTGCCAAAATGTCAAGAGTCCCGTTATAATGGTTACAATATGCCTCAAAAAATCTACCTCGGGGCCGACCATGCCGGTTTTGAACGTAAGGAATTTCTTAAAAAAACGTTGGTTGATAACGAATATGCTGTTATTGACCTTGGTAACGATCATTTTGATTCGGAAGATGATTACCCGGATTTTGCCTTTGCTGTGGCCAAAAAGGTAGCTGGCGAGCCCGGGTCTTTTGGTATTCTTATTTGTGCTAATGGCCAGGGAATGTGCATCGTCGCCAACAGGGTTCCTGGAATTCGTGGTGTTCTCGGTTACAACACTTGGGCCGCCGAAACCAGCCGACACGATGATGATACGAATGTTTTATGTCTGCCCGGCAAGTCTCTCTCAGATGAAGAAATGAAAGAAATCGTCGAGGTTTGGTTGAAGACGGAGTTTGCGGGTGAGGAGAGGTTTGTGAGGCGGATTGGAAAAATTGAATCGGTTGTCTGAACCTTGATTTCCTTGATTATCCCGCCTCTTAGGTTCGGACGGGATCCCGCCAAAGGCCTCCGCTGGCGTGAAATGATTAACATGATTTTGGTTTTTCTTGAAACAACAAAAAACGATCTTCCTTAATTCAATAATTCGATAATTAAATAATTCAGTAATTTCCACCCAGCTATGTCCGAAATCATCCCGACTATCCTCGCCGATTCCAAACAAGAATTTGAAGGCAAGCTCCGAATCGCCGAAAAATTCGCTTCAACCGTGCAAATTGATATTCTCGACGGTTCGCTTTTTCCGATTACCAACTGGCACGATGCGGAAGAGGTTGGAAAAATAGCAACTTCGGTGGCTTTTGAACTTCATTTAATGGTTTCCAACCCACTACCAATCATCGCTGAATGGGTGGCCAAGGTACCAAATGTTAAACGAGCAATTTTCCACGCGGAAATTCAACGACCGATCGGTCGAATAATTGAAGAGATTCATACCACTCATTTAATCGAAGCCGGCGTGGCCATTAATCCAGAAACCCCACTTGAAGAAATTCACGACGTCTTGTCCGTTCTTGATGTTCTCTTAGTAATGAATGTTCATCCAGGAAAAAATGGAGGAGTTTCAGAAGGTGATTATATTTTAGACAAAATTGCCAATGCTAAAAATCGAGCACCTGGATTAACCATCGAGGTTGATGGTGGAGTTACAGCCGAGCTTATCCCCAACTTTATGAAGGCCGGAGTTACCCGCTTTGCCCTTGCTTCAGCTCTTTTTAAAGCCCCTGACCCCAAAGAGGCTTGGAAAAATCTACAAAACACTCTTCAATCAACTAAACCATTGTGATATAATTAACTGGCTAAAAATAAAATAACTTCGCTTAAAAATTATGCTTAAAAAAATATTTCTTTTCTTTGGTGCCTTTACCATAATATTTAGTGGTTTTGGCCTTGTAAGTCCAGTTTCCGCTTCAACCACGGCCTTGGCTGATCTTGAGGCTGGTAGTCTTATCCGCGGACAATCACTTTCGGCCGTGTATTACTACGCCAAAGACGGTTTCCGTTACGTTTTTCCCAACGACAAAACTTATTTTACTTGGTATCAAAATTTCGATACCGTAAAATGGCTTTCCGATGCCGACCTGGGTAAAATCCAAATTGGCGGCAATGTCACTTATCGACCAGGTATAAAAATGATTAAAATCAATAGCGACCCAAAAACTTACGCGGTTGGTGAAAACGGTTCCTTACACTGGGTTTCAACTGAAGCAGCGGCTATTTCTCTCTACGGCTCCAACTGGAACACCAAGATTGATGACGTACCAGATGGTTTCTTTTCCAACTACACCATGTCCTCAGACATCGAAAATAGTAGCGACTTTGTACCAGCCGATGAAACCGCAACCGCCACAAGTATTGATTCGGACAAAGGCTTGTTGTCACCGGTTATTGTTGTGATTACCGATAGTGGCTATTCTGACGCCACTATTAATACCGAAACTGATCGAGCCGTAAAATTTACCAATAATGGATCATCAAAGCACTCAGCTACGGCCGAAGATTTATCTTGGGGAACCGGCACCTTGAACCCCGGCGATTCTTTCACTCGCTATTTCAGAACAGCCGATACTTACGATTTCTTCTGCAGCTATCACGCTTCAGAAACTGGAACAATCACCGTTGAATAAAAATTTAAAAATACGTAGGGAACAAAAATTTTTGTTCCCTACGTATTTTTTATTTTTCTTTTTTACGTTAAAATGTTAAGGCTATGAAAATCAGCTGGCCACTTCAACAAATTCAGGGTCTTCGAGAAAAAATTTTTACTCTAGCGGTCTTTGCCTTAATCATCGCTCTTTTAATTATCATCGAGGCTCGACCAAATTTTCCTGATCCTGACTCTTTTTACCATGCCAAATTAGCCATAACGATTCGAGATCAAGGTTTTATTCAAACTTTTCCTTGGTTCCAATGGACCTCGCTTCGCGATTCTTTTGTTGATTCTCATCTTCTTTATCACCTATTACTAATTCCTTTTGTCACTTTTTTTGACCCACTGGTTGGCATGAAAATTTCGGCTTTGGTTTTTGGTTTACTGGCTTTTTTTGCCATTTATCGTTTTTTACGTTATTTGAAAGTTCCTTGGCCAGCCTTAATAATTTTAGTCACGGCGTTGTCACAAGGTTTTTTGTTACGAATGTCTTTACCACGCGCCCCGGCTCTTTCAGTAACCATTCTTTTACTCGGCACCTGGGCGATTATCGAGCGACGCAAAACCATTCTGTTCTGCACCTCGCTTTTTTTCACTTGGCTTTATTACGGCTGGCCGGTTATCTACTTGTCACTGGCGGCAATTTTATTAGCCCAAATTGTCACCGAAACTTTAAATCAAAAAATCGGTCTCAAAAAAATCTTAAAACAAACCTGGCAAACTAATTATCAAACCATCGGCGTTTTAATTTTCGGAACCATCGCTGGTTTAATTATCAACCCTTACTTTCCTAATAATATTTTTTACAGTTTTTTAGGCATCGTAAAAATTGGTTTAATTAATTATCAATCAATCCTCCCAGTCGGCCGAGAATGGTTCCCGACTCTACCTCATGATTTAATCTTAGCTGTCCTACCGTTACTTATTGTTTTTCTTTTTTCCTTCGCCCTTTTTTTACCCGGTCTTCTGGTTTCCAAATATGCCGAAGATAAAAAATATATCTACCAACTTTTCTTATCAATTTTTTTGGCTGGTGGTTACACCCTTTTAACCTTGAAATCCAATCGCTATGTCGAATATCTAGTACCATTTTTGGCTCTAGCCACCGGACTTCTAGTAAAAAATATTGCCCCTTTCCTTAAAAAAGAACTTTGGCCAATTTTTTCTCGTTGCCGTTTAGCTAAAATAAGCTTTACCGTTTTGTTACTTTTATCTGTCTTCTCATTTTCGTCCATGAGTTTAAAATATGTGACGGGTGGAGACGATTATTATCAAGTCTCACAATATTCAACCGTCACCGATTGGCTAAAAGAAAATGTTCCGGCCAAAGAAGTAATTTTCCACAACACCTGGGATTATTCCTGTGTCCTCTGGTATCTCGATGATACTCACTATTATCTGGTTGGTTTGGATCCAACTCTTATGTATGATTTTGATCCCGAGGCGACTGATTTATATTTAAAACTTTCAGACGGCCGAGATCCGGACGTTTCACAAATTAAAAACTTTTTTAAGGCTCGAGTGGTTGTGGTCGATTTACGCATGGCTCAAGCTGAAGACTTAATTAAAAATTTGGAACAGTCGGGATTGTTTGAAGAAGTTGTTAGCAACCAATGGCTCCGAGTTTTTGCGACGCCGGAATTGACTCAACCTAACTTATGAAAATTACCTTAGTCATCCCAGTTCACAACGAAGAAGCGGTTCTTGAAAAAAATATTCAAGAAACTTTAAATTTTTTATTTCCCAATTTCGATCAGAAAGATTGGCAAATCGTCATCGCCGAAAATGGTTCAGGTGATGAGACGGCGGAAATCGCTCGCGAGTTGTGCGAATGTGAACAAAATCTCTCAACTTTTTCTCTGCCTCAAGCCAGCAAATGGTTGGCAGTAAAAAAAGGCTGGGATTCTTTTCCGGCCGATTATTTAATTTTCATGGATGCAGATTTAGCCACCGATTTAAAACATCTCCCTGAGTTAATCGAAAAACTCAAAGAAAATGATTTGGTTATTGGAACTCGTTATCACAAAAACTCTCAAACCAAAAGAACCTTAAAAAGAAATCTTTTGTCGATGATCTACAATAATCTAGCCCGTTTAATTTTAAATTTACCGTTCTCTGATTTTCAGTGCGGCTTCAAAGGTCTTCGATACGAAGCTTGGTTAAAAATCAAACCTCTGATTCTCTCCGATCAAATGTCTTTTGATACTGAAATCATCGCTTTGACCAAACATTTTGGTTATAAAATCGCCGAGCTGCCAGTTTGTTGGGCGGAAAAAAATACCGAACAAAGAAAAAGTAGTGTGCGAATTTTTAAAACCGGACAAGATTTGATAAAAAATCTTCTGCGTCTGCGCCGTCGCCTCGCACACTTACCAAAAATCTGATAAAATATAGGGGCTATGCACCCACTCCACGATGACAAATTAAAAAAACTCGAAGAGCAGGCCGTCAGTATTCGCGAACTCACAATTAAAATGCTTATTGCCGCTGGTTCAGGCCACTCAGCGGGCTCACTTGGCTTAGCCGATATTTTTACGGCTTTTTATTTTCACATTTTGAATCATAAACCAAAAAATCCCAACTGGTCTGGCCGCGATCGACTGATTCTTTCCAATGGTCACGTTTGTCCGGTTCGTTATGCCACCATGGCTCAAGCCGGTTACTTTACCAAAAATAAAATTCTAACTCTGCGCAAACTCGGTTCCTCACTCCAAGGCCACCCAGAACCACACCGACTCGCCGGTTTGGAAACCACTTCTGGTCCGCTCGGCGAAGGTACTTCGCAAGCCGCCGGTCTAGCTTATGCCGCCAAAATGGATAAAGCCCCGTGGCGAGTTTACTGCATTCTTTCCGATGGCGAGTTGCAGGAAGGTCAAACTTGGGAAGCTCTGCTCTTTGCTGCCAAGTACAAGCTCAACAACTGCACTTTCATTGTCGATCGCAACAACATCCAAATCGAAGGCCGAACCGAAGACGTTATGCCGCTCGAACCGCTGGCTAAAAAATTCCGAGCCTTTAATTTTCACGTCGAAGAATGCGCCGGTAACGACATTCGCGATTTTGTAAACGCTGTCGAACGAGCTCAGGAAATTACCGAGCAACCAACCATCATCATCGCCTACACCATTCCCGGCCGCGGTGTCGACTTTATGGAAAACAAATTCGAATGGCACGGTAAGACACCGGTTGGCGAGGAGGCTAAATTGGCTCTACACGAACTTCGGACTTTAAAAGGAAAAATTAAAAGTGAACATGAGTAAATAATTTTGTTACGAATAACGAAAAGTAACGAATATACGAATGTGGATTAGAAAAATAAAAAACCAAATTCGTATTTTCGGCACTTTTCGTAATTCGTAACCATAAAACTATATGACCAAAAAAACTAAAATCATCCTTGCCTCAGTAATTGGGGCTGTCGTCCTTATCCCGGTTGTCCTTTTTATTGCCATTTTAATTTGGCTCTCAATAGATCAATCGTCAACCACATCCTCTGGTTCGGTCGGTTCATACGATACTTACAGTATGAAGGAGACAAGAAATTCTTACCCAACCACTCCAAAAATGATGGCTTCGGAAACTTCATATGATACATCTTTTAGTGAGGGAGAAGTGGCTTTTAACGAACAAGTAACTGCCGGCAGCACAGCGGCCGAAGTCGATCAAAAAATTATCAAAACTGGTTATCTCGATATCACGGTCGACGCTGTCGATGAAACGGTTGCCAAAATCGTTGCTCTGGCAACTGGCAAAGGTGGCTATACTCAAGATTCTTCAGTTTCCGAACGTGAAGATGGCACAAAGTTTGGTAACATTACCATTCGAATTCCAGCTAGCGAATTCGAGAATACCCTGGTCGAAGTTAAAAAATTCGCGGTCACTGTCGATACAGAATCAGCTAATGGTCAAGATGTGACCGAAGAATACACCGACCTCGAATCTCAACTTCGCAATGCTCAAGCCCAAGAAGCTGAATATCTAAACATTTTGAAAAAAGCCGTAACTGTCGACGATATTCTTAATGTCCAATCTTACCTTGGCCAAGTACGCGGAGAAATCGAGAGCTTGCAAGGTCGCATTAAATATTTGGAAAACCAAACCGGTTATTCCACCATCAGCGTTTCTCTTTCCGAAGAATCAAATCTAAAAATTCCTTCCAAAGAATTCCGTCCATGGTCGTCAATCAAAGAAGCGGCTCAAGCTCTAGTGTCGGTTTTGCAAGGCTTGGTCATAACCCTCATTTGGTTAGTAATTCTTGGTGGTGGAGTTATCCTGCCAATCATCCTCATAATTTGGCTCATCGTAAAACTGATCAAAAAAGTCCTTAAACGCCGTCAGAATAAAAAATAATTCCCTGCCCGTAATGCCTTTTAGCGCCCTCCAGAGCCTTAACGCCCCCCCACCCGTTATGTTCTATCTAAAAGAAAAACCTCGTTTAAAATTTGCCGCCACTCGCGATGGTTTTGGCGAGGGTTTGCTTGAGGCTGGAAAAAAGAATAAAAAAATTGTCGCCCTCTCGGCCGATCTCACTGAATCCACCAGATGTCTGCCCTTCAAAAACAAATTTCCCGAGCGCTTCATCCAACTTGGTGTTTCAGAACAGTCGATGGCTTCAATTGCCGCCGGATTATCGCTCGGTGGCAAAATTCCCTTCATTACAAGTTACGCAGTTTTTTCACCTGGTCGAAACTGGGAACAAATTCGCACCTGCCTTGCCCTGCAAAAATCCAATGTCAAAATCGTCGGCTCACACGCCGGTCTGAATGTCGGAGCTGATGGCGCGAGTCACCAGGGACTCGAGGACATTGCGTTAACTCGAGTTCTGCCAGGCATGACAATCTTGGTTCCCTGCGATGTGTTCGAGGCGAAAAAAGCCACTCTCGCGGCCGCCAAAATTGTTGGTCCTGTCTACCTTCGTCTTTCACGTGAAGCTTCACCGGTCTTTACCAAACCAACCGCCTCGTTCAAAGTCGGAGTAGCTGAAATTTTCCGACCGGGTAAAGACGCAACAATTATTGCTGCCGGGCCAATTGTTTACGAGGCACTAAAGGCAGCCGAGAATCTCAGTAAAAAAAATAAACTCAACGTTCGAGTTATTAATTGTCACACTATCAAACCGCTCGACGTCAAAACCATCCTCGCAGCCGCCAAACAAACCGGAGCCGTTGTCACCGCCGAAGAACACATGGTGGCTGGCGGACTTGGTAGCGCGATTGCCGAACTGCTCGCCGAAAATTATCCAGTGCCGATGGAGTTTATCGGGGTTAAGGATACCTTTGGCGAGTCAGGACAACCCCAGGAACTCATGGAAAAGTATGGGCTGACAGCAAAGTATATTGAAAGAGCGATTTTGCGAGTCATTAAGAGAAAAAAGTAAGAATAAAAAAAGAACCGTAGAGTGGCCGATCGGTCATTCTACGGTTCTTTTTATTTGACTCGACTTATTATTTTCTTCAAAAACTCAAGAGCTTCTCGTTTATTCAAAATCTCCCCCAACCTCTGATGTTCATTAACCTTCTTTAAATATTCGCCAATCCTTCTACCAGCCAAAGGACGATCTTTTTGTAATTGAGACCAAATCTGCAAAATGTCCCGCCCTAAAAGAAGTGGTCGATTGCTAAGCCGATAATCATGAATGGTTTTCTTCAACTTCTGTCCCGCCTCAAAAGCTCCCGCCTGTTTTTTACCACGAAAATCCGCTTCACAAACTGTTAAAAAAACTGACAATTTAACTTCTCCCAGCCGACGCAGTAAATCGGCAACTTCACCGATATAACGACGATCATCGATTTCCTTGATCGTCAGTTTTTTCAAAAGTCTAGGTGGTGAACGATGTTCAAGAACGACGGTTGAAACTTTTTTTACGATATCACCCGAGTATTTAAAACGTCGCAGAAAAGATTTGGCCAGTTTACAACCGATTTCCGCATGACCACTGGAACGAATTCGGCCTTTTATTTTTTTGGTGGTTTGAACTTTGCCCAAATCGTGACAAAAAGCGCTCAATAAAATTATTAATCTCTCTTCTTCAGAAAATTTCCTCTGCCTTGATAACTCAACTGCCACGTCAACAGCTATTTTCGTATGGGCCCAAACATCGCCCTCGGGATGCCAAGCCGGTTCTTGATGGCAACTGGAAAGTTCCAAAAATTCCGGAAAAAATTTTTTTAAAATTCCCAACTCCTTCATTAACCCCAAACCAACAGACGGCTTTTCTGACTTAAGTAAAAGTTTATTAAATTCCTCACGAATTCTTTCGATAGATAATTCTTCAAGCGCTCCAGTCCGAACCATTTTTTTGATCAATTTAAAAGTTTTCGGTTCAATTTCCAAAGAAAACCTGGAGGCGAATTGAACAGCTCGCAGCGCTCGAAGCGGATCTTCAACAAAAGTTTTCGCCTCAACCACCCGCAAAATTTTATTCTTTAAATCCTCCCGACCGCCAAAAAAATCAAAAATCTCGCCAGTCACCGGATCCAGCGACATGGCATTAATTGTAAAATCACGACGCCGGGCTGCCTCGATCATCGAAAGTTTAGGATCAGCTTGAACCAAAATTCCTCGATGGCCAGGACCTTGTTTGGCATCGCGGCGAGCCAAGGAAACGTCCAAACTATAATCTTTATCTAAAACCACATGCAAAACACTAAAAAACTTACCAATAGTTTTAACTTTCCTTTGACCAAAAATGTTCTTTAAAATCTTTTCAAGCTCTTCAATCGAAACGTCATAAACTTCAACGTCCGCATCTTTCGGATTTTCCCCTGACAAAAAATCGCGAACAAAACCACCGACATAAAAAAACTTCCCCTGCTTGGCGAGCTTTTTGACTGAAGATTCGATCTTTTTATTTGACATAAAATAATGATGATAATACTTTCTCATTTTTTGATGAGTTGGGCAAGAAAAAATTTAAAAAAACAGTAAATTTTTAATCACTGTTTTTATTTAATTATTGCCCTAAATTTTCACTTTTTTAATCTTTCTTTTCCAATTTCTTCTTTCATTAATCTGTGAATTTCTTCTCTGATTTCACTTGAGTCTTTTTTATCCACAGTATCTGTGGTTCGATCAGAAAAAACGTGACTAACGGTTTTAACAATTGCTGTGTCGCGTCCGAATGGATAACAACCACCCTCGGGAAATTCTTCCGTAACAGAAAAGTCGCTTTTAACTTCTGACCCGGGATCCGACGATTTAACCGAACTTACTAAAATATTTGTAAATCCAGCTTTTTTAAAAATATCTATGACTGGTTTTAAAGTTCTGCCGGAATGAATACAAGTATCAAAAAACAATACTGATTTATCTTTATCTGCCGATAATTTTTTATAAACGGAAGAAAATTCATCTATAATTCCTTGTTCTGTAATTCCTCGCCAATATGAAACATTAAAACCTTTGGGATTGATAAAATAAATATTCGGTGGCGGTTCTGAAGGAAACCTAAATTTCCAATATTCATTAATCCCTATATATGCTGGCCGAGAACTTCGATCAACTATAACCAAATTTCTAATATTTTTTTCATGAATAAAATCTGCCAATTTACTAGAAAATTCAAAAATTTCTTTACGTTCTTGTGGTGAATAAAAATAATTATACGTTCTCTGTTGTTCCGCTCTTCTACCGTCAACTCCCCTTAAGGTCATAAAATTAGAAAACTTAATAACTTTTATTTAATTTAAAAAAATATACCAAAAAATCGCCACCTCGTCAAAAATTTGATATAATAATTTCACAATTCAAATCCAATATTCGTATATTCGCGTGCCACACCGAAGCCCAGCGAAGGGTGGCCAACATTCGTAATTTCGCACCCCCCCCATATGCTTACTTCTCTCCCAACAATCCTCGAAAAAGCTCAAAAAAAACATTACGCCGTCGGCGCTTTCAACGTCTACAATTTGGAAACCATCCAAGCTGTCATCACTGCCGCCGATAAAATGAAAACGCCAGTCATTTTGCAAACCAGCGAGGCGGCTATCAAATATGCTGGTCTCGAGAATCTTGGCGCTTTGGTTCATCTCATGGCCAAAAAAACCAAAACTCCAATTGTTTTTCATCTCGACCATGGTAAGGATGAAAAATTGGTTGTTGAGGCCATCAAAAGTGGTTGGTATTGCAGTGTTATGTTCGACGGTTCAGCCTTGCCTTTAAAAGAAAATCTTAAAAAAACCAAAAAACTCGTCGCTCTCGCTCACTCAAAAGGCGTGGCCGTTGAAGCCGAACTTGGCGCCATCGCTGGTATCGAGGATTTTGTTTCCGTCGAGGAACGTGACGCTCGATTTACTGATCCAAAACAAGCGGCCGATTTTGTTCGCGAAACTGGTTGTGACGCTTTGGCCATTGCTATTGGCACCAAACACGGCGCCTACAAATTCCATGGCGATTGCCAGTTAGATTTCCAACGCTTGCAAGAAATTCGAAAACTGGTAAAAGTTCCACTCGTTCTTCACGGCGCTTCCGGCGTGCCGGCAGCTGTTAAAAACTTGGCTGTAAAATTCGGCGCCGAAATTGGCGAAGCCAAAGGTGTTTCTGATTCAGCCATCAAAAAAGCCGTTTCCTTAGGCATCTGCAAAATCAATATTGATACAGACCTAAGAATCGCTTTCGAAGCCGGTCTTCATCAATTCATAGAAGAAAACCCAAAAAACCTCGACCCGCGAGCCTTTTTATCAGCGGGTAGAGATTTGATTTCCAAAACGGTTGAACAGAAGATTAGATTGTTTGGCAGGGGTTTTTAGTTGGGAATGGATAAGGGTGATTGTCGGAAGGTATGGTGAGGTGATTGATTAGGTGATTGGTTGGTTTTCTGAATTCTGATTCCATATAATTTGTAAAAAACACTCCAACCTAAAAAAACAATCACCTAATTAATCACCTAAAAACCACCTTCCCCCGATAATCACCCTAACACCAACAATCACCAAACCACCCACCCCAACCAACCCCTTCGTCCCCCTCGACCCCCTCGGCCATAGCCTACGGGCGAGGCCTTAAACCCCTTCCACTATGTTCGACATCATCACCATCGGCGCCGCCACTCGCGACGTTTTCCTGCTTTCTGATCAATTCACTTTCATCCACTCGCGCGAATTCGAGACAGGCATTGGCGAGTGTGTTTCTTTTGGCACCAAAATTGATTTGCAAAAAGTGGTTTTTACCACCGGTGGCGGGGCCACGAATGCGGCGGCGACTTTTGCTAATCTTGGGTATTCAACCGCAGCTTGGTGTCGAATTGGCGACGATGTGGCTGGTCGTGATGTGCTCGAAGATCTTAAAAACCATAAAATCAAAACCAATTTAATTGAAAAAGTTGCTGGTGGAGTTACCGCTTACTCAACCCTCCTCACTGCCCCGAATGGCGAACGCACCGCCCTGGTCCTTCGTGGTGTCTCTTCAACTTTTTCTGAAAAAAATATTCCTTGGTCAAAACTTAAAACGCACGCTGTTTATATAACTTCGCTTGGTGGAAATTTATCGCTCGCCAAAAAAATAATTTCTCAACTCAAAAAAGCTGGTGTTTTTATCGCTTGGAATCCTGGCAAAAGCGAACTCCAGAAAGGTTGGAAAAATTTTAGTTCAATTTTGCCACTGGTCGATATTTTTATAGTAAATCGTGAGGAAGCCGAAATTTTAACTAGCAAAAAAACTCTGGAAGAAATGTTTGAAGTTTTAAATCGAGCCGACGGCATCTCAGTCATAACTGACGGTCCAAAAGGTGCTCATCTAAAATCAACCGGCAAAATTCTGCACACCGCCACCACCGGCGTCCGCTCAATTTCCCGCACCGGCGCTGGCGATGCTTTCGGTTCCGGTTTTGTGGCCGGCTGGCTAAAATACGAAGATCTAAAAAAAGCCGCCGCCGTCGGTATAATCAACGCCGAATCCGTCATCCAAAAAATCGGCGCCAAAGCCGGCGTAATAAAAACCTGGCCAACCGAAAAACAACTAAACAAAATCAAAATAACCTAAAAAAACCGATCCGATCCGGTCCAATCCAATCCGATCCAACCCGCTCCAGGGCCCTTCAGGGCCGAGCCTAACCCGATCCAATCAACTCAAACCCACCTAACCCCACCAAATATGAACTACAAAATTTTCGTCACCCGAGACATTCCAGACGATGGTCTGAAAATGTTACGCCGATTAAAAAACATCACACTTGATATTTTTCCGGGCGAAAAAGCCATTCCTCGCAAGGAACTTTTGAAACGAGTAAAAGGTGCCGATATCATTCTTTCGATTCTGACAGAAAAAATTGATAAGCAGGTTTTTGAGGCGGCTGGTCCTCAATTAAAAATGGTGGCCAACTTTGCCGTTGGTTTTGATAACGTTGATGTAAAGGAAGCAAAAAAGCGCGGAATTATCGTCACCAACACACCACATGAAAATGTTTGCGAGACTGTAGCTGAGCACACCATTGCTCTCATCTTCGCCTTAGCTCACCGAATCACCGAAGCTGATCGTTTCACTCGAGCTGGACGTTATGAATGTTGGGGACCAAAAATGATGCTCGGGACTGATCTTTGGAAAAAAACCGTCGGGGTGATCGGAGCTGGTCGAATCGGAGCGGCTGTCTTAAAAAGATTGGCCGATGGTTTTGGTGTTAAAACTATTTATAACGATGTGAAAAAAAATCCAGTTTTTGAAAAAGCCACCGGAGCAAAATATCGAACCTTGGATCAATTACTCAAAGAAGCCGATTTCATTTCTCTTCATGTGCCACTCTGTGCCAGCACCAGACACCTTATCAGCACTCGCGAGCTGAAACTCATGAAACCCACAGCTTTCATTATCAACACGGCTCGCGGTCCGGTCATCGATGAAAAGGCTTTGCTCAAAGCTCTGGCTGCCAAACAAATTGCTGGGGCCGGTCTCGACGTTTTCGAATGTGAGCCGATGATTGATTGCGATCCGCGCGATAATCTCGAGCTCAGAAAAATGGAAAACGTAGTTTTGACACCCCACACCGCTTCAGCCACTATCGAGGCCCGCCAAGCCATGAGCCGAGTCGCAGCCGAGAACATTACGGCTTTTATCAAAGGAAAAACTCCACCAAATGTCTGTTTGGGATAACCCGCCCTTGATTTTACGAGTCAAATAAGGTTAAATATCAGGGTCATCTATGCAAAAAAACTTTCTTTTTCCGGCCATAATCGTTATTACTGTCGTCGCCATGCTGGCGGGTTTTGTTTATTTAATTAAAACCAAAAACGCCCCGCCACCTGATAGCACTATGATTTTCTTTTACGGCGACACTTGTCCTCATTGCCAAAAAGTTGAGGAATTTTTCGTCGAAAACAAAACCGAGGAAAAATTCTCTTTCGAAAAACGCGAGGTTTATAATTCCACCACCAATGCCAAACTAATGACCGACCGATATAAAAAATGTGGCATCACCGAACCAAAAGACATGGGTGTACCATTATTTTGGACTGGCACTGAGTGTTTACAAGGTGATATCGATATCATAAATTATTTTGAGACCAGATCGGAAGGTTAAAAAAACTATGAAAAAATTCCTTCAATCAGCCAGTATTGTTTCAGCCACCGCTTTTGCCGGTGAGTTTCTTATTACCCATAAAGCCGAGGCTTTTTGTCCGGTCTGTACGGTCGCTGCGGCTGGTGGAGTTGGTTTGGCTCGTTGGCTGGGGATTGATGACACGATCACTGGGTTATGGGTTGGGGCTTTATTAGCCTCGGTAACCATGTGGACAGCTAACTGGCTGATCAAAAAAGGTTGGAAATTTCCTGGTATTGCTTGGGTCTGTGGTTTGTTTTATGTTTTAATCACCGTTGTTCCCCTATATTATACTGGCGTTATGGGTCATCCATGGAACCAATTCCTTGGTATCGACAAATTAGCCCTCGGAATGACAATCGGGGCTGTCTTTTTTCTACTTGGCGGTTGGCTCTACAAAATTGTCAAAGCCAAAAACCACAACAAAGCCCACTTCCCTTTTGAAAAAGTTGTTATGCCCGTGGCACCACTAATTGTTTTAAGTGCTATATTTTATTTCTTGACCAAATAAATTCGTATATTCGTACGAATTCGTAATTTCGTTCCCTTATGGAAAACTCGATCAAAAATGTTCAGGACCTGATCGACAAAGTCGATCAAATGAAAAAGCAGGACAAAATGGATTTATCTTCTGACCAAGATTTAACCATTGCCATCATGAACCTCGTAAGTATCGAGGAGCATTTCTTTTTTACGGCTCAAAAAACCGGCAAGCCGGAATATTTTGATCTCTTACAGGAAGTCCGAGCCATGCGCGGCGACCTCTTGCGAAAAATTGTCAAAAATCCGGCAGGCGAGGAATGGTGCATCAGCAAACACTTACTCGCCGCCTCAATGCGCTTAATGGAAGTCGGCACCAAACAACACAAAATGGGCAATAAGGTCGAGGCTCAGGAATTATTCGACAAATCTTTCAACCTCTATTCCCTGTTCTGGGCGGTAAACATGAAATTAATCAATACCAACGAAATAAAAAAAATCGACGACAACGCCCTGAATAACCACGACACCGAAAAAAAAGGTTTCATGGGCAAATTAGGCGAGTTGGTCAAAAAGGCGGTCGATTGTTGCATCGAATAAAAACGTAATTTACGTAGAGACGGGGCATGCCCCGTCTTTTACTTTAAGTTACGTTTTTGCCATCCCAATAAAACCCCAAAAAAAATAAGCCCCCGTTTCCCGTCTAGAAACAAAGGCCTTTGAGATCGACTCGAAAAAGTCGGGGCTTAGCCCACCTTCTCGAAAATCCACGTACCCTCATCGTTCCGTCTGGCGTAGTACATCTCAATGAAGAGTTCCGCACCCGAGAAGTGCTCTTGGATGATTCCTGCCGCCTCCACCATCTGTCCAAGGTGGAACCCACGCTCGTCGGTGCTGGTGAAACTTGCACTTCCACCATATGCCCCACAGTCCTCGTGGGCCTGCAGGACGACCCAACGAACACCATGAAGCTCGATGGAAACCCGAAGTCCTTCGAGCACCGAACCGCGGTGCCGGTAGACAACTTCACGAATTCCACCAGCGACCTGGATCACGTCGAACAGATCGGTGGAACCGAAAAGGTATTCTTGCCAAATCCGATTGGCTCGCACCAGCCGTCCATCCATACAAGCAACGACTACTGCACTGAATTTTCCGTGTTCACCCATCGCACCCTCCACACACACAAAGAACGCCGCGCTTTCCCCCAAACGACTACCGCTGGGATTCAGAGCTTGTTTATCTTACTGGAAAAATATTTTTGTAAAGTAAATTTTGATAAATAAAAAACCTCGCTCCCGTGGGGAAACAAGGCTCGCGACGGTTGGCACTCAGAAAAAAGACCGGCTGAAGATCTCGGCCAGAGCGCCGGCTCCGATGATCGCGGTGAAGATGGAACCAAAGAACAAACCAAGTGTCACCCCGGTGCAATTGTTCTGGCCTCGGTAGGCTACGACCGACCCAAAGATCAGCCAGCCCACGAACCAGAACCAACACACCGTAAGCCCGACGTCTACGGCGGGTACAGATGTGACAACCCGATCACAATCGCCGCACCCCCCCCCGATGACGAACATCGAGAGGTAGAGGCCGACGACGAACGGTCGCGGAAGTCTTTCGCAGAACGCCAGCCTTACGACTGAGGCAAAGGCTATTACCATGCCGACCCAGTAGATGACGGCTTCGGGACCAGTGAGGGTTTCCATGATTACCATCCGAAACGATTATTCAGCCAGTAACCAAAGATGGGCGATCCAAACATACCGATTAAAAAAACAACCATCGGAAAAATCCATCCCGCCGACGATTCCGATTTCGCCGCCGATCCTTCCACCATCCTTGCAATGGAGTACAACAACCCCAACATACAAACGATGGCAAAAATGATAGCCGAGAGATTCATCGGTTGATTCAACACCAGTTCGAGTTCTTCGGATGTCATAATCTCCTCCAGAAATTGAAAGACCACAACCAATTAACAAAAACCGTTCTCTTAATTGATTGCCGACCTTCAAGGTTTTTAACTTGAAAATATTAGACTAAAATTGAAAAAATGTCAATGGTTTGACAGTTGAACCAGACTAAGATAACCTTAAGTTAATCTTAAAATAACCTTTATGAAAAACCTTATCGGTCTTAAGGACCTGCGAGAAAAAATTGATTATTATTCCAAACAAGTCGATCGTGGGCAGTCTTTTATTGTCATGCGAAAATCCCAGCCATTATTCCGTCTCTCGCCGGTGGAAGACGACGAATGGGAAACTTTGATTGATTTTACCAAACTCAAAAAAGGCGGTCTTAATATCGATGATCTTTTGAAACGTCTATGACCGATCGAATTCAAAAAAGCATCAACAAGTTGTCGGCCAAGGAAAAAAAGAAAATAAAAATGCTTTTGGTTTTAATAAAAACCGAAAGTTTTACTAACCTCGATTTAAAAAAACTAAAAAATCGAGATGATATTTTTCGAATCCGCAAAGGCGATATTAGAATAATTTTCCAAAAAAACGATGAAAAAATAACCATCCTGGCCATCGAACGTCGCTCAGACACAACCTACAACGAATTTTAAAAACCGGCCTTGAGCCGGTTTTGGTTTTTTGTTGGAGTGAGCAGGAGTAGCGGAAGCTGTGAGCCCTCCTACGCTCGCGGCGAGCTATGGAGGGCACCCTTAGCACAAAGGGTGGCCTGCCACCCGAAGCTCTGCCACGAGTGAAGGATGGCCTGCCACCCGAAGCTCTGCCACAGAGCGAAGGGTGGTGGACCAGAGCGGGATCGAACCGCTGACATCCTGCTTGCAAAGCAGGCATTCTACCACTGAATTACTGGCCCAAATTTTATTTCGTGCCAAAAGTATAATTAAAAAACTGATTTTAGTCAAAAAAACAGCGCCCCAGGAAGCTGGTGCGCCACGGACGAAGGCTACGAGATAAAATCTACGAATTCGCCTCTTGGGCAAAGAAATCTCGAACCTTGATATACATCTCGAGGTAGTTTCTGGTTATTAAAGGAAGTGGCGGAGGAACTGTCCTGTACACCGCCTTCTTCCCTTTCCTGGCCGGCGACACCAGAACCCGACAACCAGCGTCGTCTCGCCAAGTTACGCCTTCGCACAATCCAATGGCAGCCGACACACCACCAGCCGAATGGTTGTAACCGGCGACCATGGCGCGATTGCGCCATTCTTGCGTTAGCATTTTGCCCCGAGCGGTCGCAGACATCTCTGACCAGACACCGTCGAAGTGAAGAGTGGCGGCCTTAGCCACATTGAGGTGAACTTCTCGACCGTGAGTGGATTCTGAATCCAAACCGGCCGTTGGATATACTCTCCTTAAGTTGTTGTAGGTCGAGGCAATCATCTGAGCCGCGCCGTAAGGGCCACTCAAGGTGCCGTGCTCGGGCAGTTCAGTGCGAAAGGCATTTCTACCTTCTCGTCCATACACTGATAGCACCGAACAAACATCGACACTCCCGGACGACAAATGTTCGATGACGAATACCGTGGCTACGGTTTCCGATGATGCGGAATCGGCAGCCAACCTTGTCGGGTCACTAAGTGATGGCACGCCCCTGGCTCGGAGGTCTTCGTTTGCCTGTCTGGTCAAACCGACGATGTATTCATAACCGAGATGGCAGTCGTTTTCGGCCGGAACTGATGCCTGGGTTGACGGAGGACCGATAGCCGCCGCCGCTCTAGCCGTTCCGCACGTCCAGACGAACGATGCAGTAATGACTGCCACATAGACCATGGTCACGGCCCACCGGACAGCGAACCGATCCGGCCACCTTCTCCACTCGGTATCCAGTCCATCTTCTTCGATGGACAGAAGGGCACCCGGTTGAGCATCACCCGGCTGAGCATCCGGTGCAAAACTCATGAACGCTCCAACAGTTCCCACCGCGATCAAGAAGAAAATCGGGAGGAGGCCGAGAATTCCGATGTTCAGTTCCCTGGCGGTGTGGGTGACGATCGCAGCACCGGCGACACAAATGATCACCATCAGAAACAGTTTCAGCTTCAGCATGGGCTTAACCCCTTCAGCGACAGCGTGGAATGTCGAACGGCGGTTTGCCAGACGACGGCTTAATATACACCTAAAACCGAGCAAAAGTCAACCTTAAAACTAGCTATTTATTAAAAAACCTTGTAAAATTGCCTGGTATGAAATTTAACAACCCTTATTTTTGGTCCGGTTTAATTCTGGGAGCGGTTTTTCTCTTCCCTTATCAGGCTTTTGCCCACACCGAAGTTTTAACCGTCCGAACCTTAAAAAACGATGGTTCTGAGACCTCGTCGTTCACACTTCCAACCGCCAACCTTGGCGGTGGTGCCTCTCTAACCGTGGCTGATTTGGGAGTAGATGGCCAACCGGAAATAATTGTTGGCAATGGGCTCGGCAACGAACCGCGAGTTCATGTGTTGCGGCAGGATGGCTCAGAAATCGGCAGTTTTCTGGCCTACTCGGCCGACATGGGGACCGGCATCACGGTAACCGCCTGCGATATCAATCAAAATGGTACAAACGAAATAATCACCGGGACTCAATACGGCGGCGGGCCGCAAATTCGTTTATTCGATAATATCGGAACAGTCATCGGCCCAGGATTTTTTGCCTACAACGAAGCTTTTCGCGGCGGAGTTAATATTGCTTGCGGCGATATTGATAACGACGGAATTAATGAACTTATAACTGGAGCCGGTCCAAGCGGCGGACCTCATGTTCGTATTTGGAATTTTTCTAACAACGAATGGAATTTAGAAAATGAATTTTTTGCTTTCGACGCCAGCGATCGTCGGGGCATAATTCCTTTTGTAAAAAAAGATGGCACGTTGGTAATTTCGTCAGAAAAAAATTCTTCGATCGACCTCGCAACGTACGATAATCAATTAAAATTGAAAAAGTTATCCACAGTTTCCACAACTTCATCCGGCGTCGCCGACATTGCAGAATTGAATAACGAAATAATTATTTCGCTCTTTGATAAAAAAATAATTGATGAAAATGGTAACGAAAAATTTTCCATTTCTGGGGGTACGGCCGGTTCCAAAGTCATTGTTTCTGATCTTAATTTAGATGGCACCGAGGAAATAATTTCCACTGAAGCCCGTCCGCTTTTTGGTCCAGATGGTGAAAAATATATCCTTGTTGATCTCTCAGAACAAAGATTGTACAGCTACGAAAATGGGATTCTGGCTAACACCTTTCTTGTCTCCACGGCCAAATATCCGTTCACCACACCTACCGGAATTCATTCAGTCTTAGCCAAAAAACCTTATGTTGATTACACCTGGAGTTAT
>JAZDHJ010000026.1:0-20493 GCA_043805995.1 Candidatus Uhrbacteria bacterium | reverse complement strand
GGATCAAGAAGACCAAGATCAGAACGGAGCCGGCGCACTTAAGTAATTCAACTAACTCATTAAAAACCAGCAAGCGTTACGATCGCCTTTGAGGCGACCCCACTCATTAAGCCACCAGCTTGCTGGTGGTGTCTAACTTTCCAAATATGAAAAAAATAATGCTTTTCTTATTAATTAGCTTTGCTTTCTTTGGCGTTGGTTGTGTAAAAAATAATGAAACTTTTCCAATAATCAATGATTCGGTTAAACCCCACGAAACATCCTACAAGGTTTGTGAGGATTTAGTTACCGGAGCAAGAGTTTATGAGTCTTCATTTTTTGGTTACGATTCTGGTATGAAGTGGTTTTATAATAAGGATGGAAATCTTATAGAAAAAATAGAGATAGGCGAAGGTGTCATGAATAATTTACAACCTAAGACAGAAGTAAAGAATTGTGTTCGAACAACTGAAGAATATTTTAAAAGTCGGGTAACGATAGAGTAATTGTTTTGATTTCTTGTTAAAAAATAATCCACAGAAGATGGTTGACAAAAAATAAATTTTGTGATGGAATGTAAATAACCCGAGCGAGATCTGTTATAGAATTTGCTCACGGTGCCAACAATCAGCTCCCCCGAGTTGTGATGACACGAAATAACAAAATCGAATTAAATTCGTATATTTGTATATTCGTGAAAATCCGCAATTCATAGGAGTTGTTTTGTTTTTGCCACATTGTCATCCCGAGCCAAAGAGGGATCTCGCCACGTGATAATGCATGTCTATTCTTATGTTCGATTATAATTTTTACACTTACATTTTAACCAATAAAAAACACACTGTTTTTTATACTGGTGTAACTAATAATTTGATCCGTCGTTTAGGAGAACATAGATTGTCGACTAATCCTGAAGGTTTTACTACAAAATATAGATGTACCAAATTAATATATTTTGAAGCCGGACAAGATGTTTATGGTGCTATTGCTAGAGAAAAAGAAATAAAGGGCTGGCGAAGAGAAAAGAAAATAAAACTTATTAATTCTTTGAATCCGGAGTGGAGAGATTTGTATGAAGATTTTTTTGAATCACGCGGCGAGATTCTTCACAAGGGTTCAGAATGACATGGTGGTGGTTTGCGGAGGTAATGGTAACCCCGCTCGGTTTGGCACCGTGAGTAGTGAGTTCGATTCTCGCCAAGTCCACCAAAAAAAATCGACACCAACCAAAACCTGTGTTTTAAAAGGCACAGGTTTTGGTTTAAAAAAGATAATAATTTCCATGCCCTTAAAGCCCATTAACGCCCTTTAGTGCCCAAACCAATTATCCCCTCTTCAACCAAGTCACCTCTCGTGTTATAATACAACCACCCACCTTCGCATTAAGCTTCGGTGGGCAAGATATGTTATTTGGCTTTGGTAAAAAACAAACTAAAAGATACCTGGGTATCGACATTGGTGCTGGCGGAATTAAAGTCGTCGAACTTGTTAATGAAAAAGGCCGCGGGCGACTGGTGACTTACGGTTATTCCGAACACGCCAAAGATGGTGCGGTTATTCATCCTTTGGATGATCCCAAGACGACAGCCGAACTTTTAACAAAGATTTGCCAAAAATCCGGCACAACTTCAACTCGAGCTATTGGGGCTTTGCCGCTCAATAGTGTTTTTTCGGCTATCGTGGCTGTGCCGCGTAGCAAGGACGAAAAGGCTATGAAGGAGGCGGTTAATGAGCAAGTTAAAAGACTCACCCCAATGCCACTCGAGGAAATGATCACCTATTCAACTTTTATCGATCCATTAAAAATTAAAGAAGAAAAAAAACCCGCCGCTTTGCCTGGTTCGCCACCGCCGGTTATTTCTTCAAAAGATTATGTGCGAGTTTTGGTGACTGGAGCCGCCAAATCTTTGGTGCAAAAATATATCGAAATTTTTAAATTAGCTAAACTTGAACTGGTGGCGCTTGATACCGAAGCCTTTGCCCTCATTCGGGCTCTGGTTGGTAAAGATAAAAGCACTATCATGATTGTCGACATGGGTTATACCAGAACCAACCTAACGATTGTTGAAAAAGGTGTGCCATTTTTAACCAGAAGTATTAATGTCGGTGGCGGTTCGGTAACTCACAAAATAATGGAACAGTTGCATATTTCTGAGGCAGAAGCCGAAAGAACCAAACAAGATTTAGGCACCATGGCCGAAAGTGATTCGCAAATGGGTGAAGGGTTGCAAGCAATTTTAGCTTCGATTTTTCAACCCATGTTAAATGAAATAAAATACGCTTCCGAAGTTTTTTCTAAAATGGAATTAACCGATGGCAAAAAAATCGAAAAAATCATTTTAACCGGCGGTTCGGCTCGTTTGCCATCTTTAGCTAAAGAACTATCCACGGCTTTGAATATAAATGTTTATGTTGGCGATCCTTGGGCCAGGGTTATGACACCTGATGAGTTGCGACCGATTCTGGATGAAATCGGTCCAAAATTTTCCATCGCCATTGGCCTGGCTATGCGGGAAATGGATTAATATGCGACGCAAATTAGTTATTTTAATGGTCGAAGACGATAAATTTTTTGCCGAAATCTGCGAACGGCATTTTGCCATTCATAAATATCAAACAAAAGTTGCCAAAAATTTTATCGAAGCGGATAAAAAAATAAAACGGGCCGGGCCAGATATAATTATCGTCGACATTGCCCTCGAGGAACAATCCGGACTTAAGTGGATTAAAAATTTGCGAGCTGAAGAATTAACCGCTAAAATTCCTATTGTTGTTTTGACCGGCCTCGGTGATCGTGACAGTATTCAGCAAGCCTTGGAAACCGGCGCCAATAAATATTTTCTAAAAAGCCAAATCACGCCACACGAATTGGCGGAGCAGGTATCGGAAATGTCAAAAGGTGAAATGACAAATATTAAATGAAGGAGGTTATCGTGTTGAAGCCACGAGGCCACCCTTCGCTCGCGTCGAGCTACGGCGTGGCAAGCGAGATCCTTCTCTGGCTCAGGATGACAGAGAAAAGAAATAAACTTCCATACTTAGACATTAGAAATTAGTCATTAGACATTAAACCCCAATAAATAATATGACCGATCAAAAACGTATCAATCTAATCGAAATTTTGGTGGTGATTGCGGTTATTGGCCTTATTGGCACCTTGGCAGCCGTGGCTGTTTCTTCAGCTCGAGCCAATTCTCGCGACGCGGTTCGTCTTTCAAACGTTCGCCAAATGCAATCGGCGCTCGAAGATTTTTTTGTGGCCCGCAATGCTTATCCGGCTAGCACTGAAGTCGTAGCTCTTGGTTTCGGCTCGGCTGGCTGTCTTACCACCATGGGTTTTCAAACCGGTTGCGATCCAACAACCGAAGGTGTTTTAGTTCGGGCTGTACCACCAGCTATTGGTACTGGACTTAGCGGCTTATCGTCTTGCGGTGGGGCGGCCAATGCTTATTGTTATTTTCCGGTCGGTCAAGATTCTTCTTATGTCATTCAATTCGAATTAGAGCACGCCATTTCTTTAGCTAAATTGAATAAAGGTTTAAATTGCGCAACACCTGAAGGAATGACAGCCGGGCCTTGTTCGATTGCCAATGAATAAAATTTATGGACAAAAAGATTTCAGTTTTGCTAGTCGCGTCGATCGGAATAATAATTCTATCGGCGGCTTTTTGCGTTTGGTTTTATAATCAAAATTATGGTCAGGGTACATTCGTGAATACAGTCGTGGAAAGTGGTTGCGGTGATGGCGTTTGTGATAAGACTGAACTGAAAAAAGGCATGTGTCCAGAGGATTGTGTAAGTGGTGGAGCAAATACTGCACCGATTACAAACCCACCAGTTGTTGTCGACGATGACACATCAGTTAATTCAAATGTTGTTTATCTTGGTTTAATGGTACATCTGGAAAAAGTTAATGACGAATTAACCAACGAAACTTCGTTTAGGAATCACGCCGCAGCCATCAGGAAATTGGCCCAGATTTTCGAAGAACATAAGGCCAAAGCAACTTTTGAATCAGGCAGCCGCTTCACTCAGGCTTGTGGAAAATGGAACGACAATGTTCTTAAAGAATTATACGACCAAGGGCAGGGCATTGGTTTGCACGCTGATCTTGGCGGTAATGACAATACTTTGACTCAAGAAGAATTTACTCAAGAGCTTGGTCAAATGAAAACCGAACTGGAGCAAGAATTGGGTTTGCCGGTTGAACACGTTTCTGGTATTTGTTCAGCCAGTTTGGATTGGGTTAAAGGAGCAATCGATACAGGTTTTAAATTTACCACTGGTACAGTTGGTTTTTGCGCCATGTCTTTGCCTTTGACTGAAAGACCGGTTGAGTTTCAAAATTGTTCCGTGCCAACTGAATGTCATGGTGAAATTCCTTTGGAAATTAAAGATCGAGTTCACCCTTGGCTAACTTCCGTCGCGGCCAATTGGTTAACCAATGATCCAAATGGTCAATTAGCAATTTTTCCAGCCAACAATATTTGGGCAGCTTTTAGTTCCGAAGATGAAAATGCTGGTCGAGAGACTTTTGGTTTTGACGAACGGGATATTGAAATTTATTTTGAAAAACTTGATGAAGCTTTAAAGTACGCCGCCGACGACCAAACAAACATGTTTTACGTCGGCTGGAGTATTGGTACGGACGAGGAAATTAAGGAGGAATTATTCGATCAATTTTTCGCTGAGTTGCAACCTTACATAGATTCCGGCCAGGTTCAATGGAAAACTTTTCCTGAGATGTACGATAAGTTTGTGGAGAAAGGTCAAAAATAAAAATCGATTTGAAAAACAGCCTGGTGGCTGTTTTTTTGTTGGTAAAAAAATCGAGTCCCCTGAAAAGATGGGGACTCACGCCGGAAAGTTCGTTGGCCGGTTACTCGGCCGGGACTTCGGTCGGAACTTCGGCTGGAATTTCAACCGGTTCGGGATCGGACAAACAGACAGCCTTGTCGGCTGTGTTGTTGAGGACCCATTCCGTACCTTCCAGCCTGGCGACGCAAATCACCGGGTTGCTGTCGCCGTTTCTCACTGTCCATGTCCTGGTAGTAGTGACATGGAGCGGGGTTGTTGCCTGAGGAACAGGGATGACGATGATCCCTTTGGTGTTTATTGGTAATACCGGATCAGGTGTCGAGGTCGCGGAAGGTAGGTACGTTTCGACTCTCGCAAGCTGTATCCCACGAACGACTTCAACCTGATTTGGCAGAGCGACCGGAGTTTTTATAATTTCCGGTGGTGTAGTTTGGGCATTGGCCACGCCGACCAGCAAGGCCAGCAGAGTGACGAGCAGCATTTCGACCTCCTTGCCTTCTTTTCTGGGGAAGTTTTCATTCGAGGCAAGAAAGCAGAATATGCCTAAAAAAATAAAAAGTCAAGACCCTTAACTTAAAATGCCGCTAACTTTCGCAATTTTTTACAAAAATTCATTTCTTTGCTAGGCTTTTAGCGGTTGCCTCAAAACTCGTCGCTCGGAGGGTCGATTCCATGAGGACTTCGTCACAGTTTTTCGTCGCTTCTGGGGTTTCTGCCTTGCTTTTCCTTCTTTTCTTCCTGTGTACATTAGGGGTAGAAGGAGACGCGGGATTCTCGGATTTCTTTCTGGTCTGTGATCTTCTTCTGGTTCTGGCTTCGGTCTTCTCGATCGTGGTCGGCCTCTTGTCCAAGGCTGTGGAGGGAATTTCAAGTCAACGAGACCATCTGCAGGCCCCTTTCACTCCCAACTGACCGAACACATCAATCCGGCTTCACGCCTTTCTCGGTCCTGAGAGAGGCTGTTTTTTTATAAAAAAATTTCCACCCGCCAGCACGTGTTCGCTGGTGGGTGGATTGGGGAGAGGGTGCGGAGTCAGAGGATCAGGCCACCGCACTCGAGGTCTCCCAGGCCCGGGTTCTGAACCGGGATGGGTTCCAGAGAGCTTTCCCCCAGACCCCATGTCCCCCAGACGTTGGCGCATTCGCCGTCGAGGAGCATGATTGATGTCAACCGCTCTCCGTCGACGTTGATGAGGTTACTCGTCGCGTTCACGACGAGCCCGGTGGTTTCATCTCCCAGGCAGGCCTTTTCCCATTTGGCCACATCGACATCCATCGACGGCGGATTGAAAACCATCATCTCACAGGACAGCGGCGGCAGGTCGCCGGTGTCCGTTGCGGTGTCCGTCGTCGAGGTGTCCGATGCGGCATCAGTGTCTGTGTCGGAAGGAGTCGGGAATCTGTAACCGGAACAACCGGTTATGAGAGCGGCAAGAATGATAACAGAGGTTTTCATCCTCGGTATCCTTTTCTGTATTGTTAACCCAACCAACGCTCGCGGTTTAGACGAGCTAGGCTGGCAAGATTCTTTTTCCTCCAAGTAAAAAATCTTGTCAACTTAGCTTTTTTGACTCAAAAACTTAACATAAAGGACGCTTTTTGTCAATAACAAGACGTTTGTTTGTTCAAATTGTTCAATTGTTCATTGGTTCAAGTTTTTTTTGTTACTTTAATCGATTTTTGATACAATAATAAACGTTATGGACAAAACCGAAGTGCAAAAAAGAATTTTAAAACTCCGGGAAACTATCAATTTTCATCGGTATCAATATCATGTTTTGGATCGGCAAGAAATTTCCGATGCGGCTTTGGATTCCTTAAAGCACGAGCTTTATCAGTTGGAACAGCAGTATCAGGATTTAATAACGCCCGACTCGCCAACTCAACGGGTTGGTGGCCAAGTGCTCGAGAAGTTTGAGAAAATTAAACACCAGACTCGCATGCTTTCGATTGAAGATGTTTTTATCCCAGACGAGTTTGTTGATTGGTACCATAAAATTTCCGAAAAGATTAAACAAAAGAAAGCCACCACTCTCCCGCCGTCGCCGGGCTTTGGCGGGACCCCGTCAAAGGCCTCCGTCGGCGGGGCACCACTCAACCACTCCACCACTCCATCACTCCACAACTCCACCACTCCATCACTCTTCTGTATGGTCAAACTCGACGGCTTGGCTATCTCGCTTCGGTATGAGGATGGACTGCTTAAAACCGCGGCCACTCGCGGTGATGGTGAGTATGGTGAGAAAATAACTCACAATATCAAAACCATCGAAGCTGTGCCGCTTCGTTTGCAGGAATTGAGTGAATCGGAGTTGAAAAAGTTTGGGATTGAGGATCCGAATCAGGGCGAGGTTGAAATTCGTGGTGAGGTTTATTTTCCAGTTAAAGCGTTTGGAAAATTCAATCAACAAATGGTTAAGGAGGGCAAGCCGGTGTTTGCCAATCCGCGCAATGCGGCCGCTGGCAGTTTGCGCCAACTTGATTCAAAAGTTGTAGCTGGTCGCGGTTTGTCGTTTTTTGCTTGGGATTTGGTGACTAATCTGGGACAAAAAACTCATGATAAGGAATGGCAGATTATGGCGGCTCTTGGTTTTCGAGTTAATCCAGAAGGTGGTTTGGTAAACTCGGTCTCCGAGGTCAATGATTTTTGGCGTCAAATGCAAAAACGACGGGCCAAACTCGATTACTGGATTGATGGCATGGTGGTTCGAGTGAATGATAATGCTACTTTTTCCGAACTCGGAGTCGTCGGAAAAACTCCTCGTGGTCTTATTGCTTGGAAGTTTCCAGCCGAGGAAGTGACGACGGTAGTTGAGGATATTGAGTGGTTTGTCGGTCGCACCGGCGCTCTCACACCAGTCGCTCGAGTCAAACCGACCTGGCTTGGTGGCACAACTGTCAAACACGCCTCACTTCATAATTTTGATGAAATCGAACGCCTTGGGGTTCGAATCGGTGACACGGTAGTCATTTACAAAGCTGGCGATATTATTCCCAAAGTCAAAAATGTCATCAAAGAACTTCGGCCGCTCAAAACCAAAGCCATCGAGTTGCCAACCAAGTGTCCGGTTTGCGATGCGCCGGTTAAGAAGGGTGAAGGTGAGGTGGCTGTGGTTTGCTCGAATAAGAATTGCTTCGCTCAGGACAAGGAACGAGTTTTGTACGCAGCGCGAGCTTTTGGTATTGATGGCCTTGGTCCCCAGATTGTTTCTTCGCTCATGGATAACAAAGTTGTCCAAACGCCGCCTGATCTTTTTAATATCACAATCGACGATCTTTTGCGTCTCGAGCGCTTCGCTGAAGTTTCGGCCAATAAGCTGGTGAAAGAAATTCAAGCCAAGAAAAATTTATCTTTAGCTCGTTTTATTTTAGCTCTCGGTATTAAAAACGTTGGTGAAGAAACCGCACGAGATTTGGCGACGAATTTTGGTACGCTCGAGAAATTTTTGGCCGCTTCGAAAGAAACTTTTGAAGCCATTCCTCAGGTTGGCGAAGTGGTGGCCGAAAGTATTGTCTCATTTTTGTCTGAAGCACATAACAAAAAAATGATTGAAGATTATTTGGTTCGCGGAGTTGTAGTTACTCGCGAAGCGGCGCCAAAAACCGATCTGCCACTTTTCGGAAAAACTTTTGTGCTCACCGGTACCTTGTCTTCGATGAGTCGAGATGCGGCTAAAGAAAAACTCCGCGCCCTTGGCGCTGATCCAATCGAATCGGTCAGCAAAAAAACCACCGGCGTGATTGTTGGTGAAGAGCCAGGTTCCAAATTCGATAAAGCAAAAAAACTTGGTGTGCCAATTTTATCAGAGGCAGATTTTCTGAAATTGATTAAATAATTTATGAATGTTTATCCGCAAGATTTTGATAACTGGAAAGATTACGCCGAGGCCATGATGTCGGCTCAGGCCGCCAGCCATGCCGCGATGACCGTTGATGAACTGGTAGCTATGGTTGATGGTGGGGAAGTTGATGGAATTTTGTTTCAAAGTTTGGCCAAAAAGAAAGACCTAAAAAAAGGCGCGCCGGCTTTGTTTAGGGCCTTAAAAAGCTTCGAAAAAACCGACAAAGACCTAGATTCCATTCGTTTTATGTTGGTTGAGTCGATTTACGACCTTTGTCGATTCAATCACCATGGTTATGACGACAGATTGTTTAGTGAGCTGATCGGCAAAGTAAAAGACGAAGATTCTTGGCAGGCTAGTCTTTCAGAATTAGAAAAGCTGATTGATAAAAAGATAAAAGTCTAGATTTTACTAAAAGAATTTTTTCCATTAAGATTAAGTCCTATGAATTTATCAAAAGAAGACGTGAAACATATTGCCGATCTTTCTCGTTTAAAAATTGAGGATGACAAACTTGAAATGTACCGCGGACACTTAGTCTCGATTCTTGGTTATGTCGAAAAACTCGCCGAAGTTGAGACGACCGGGGTGGCGGAATTTGTCTCAGTTTCTTCATCGGTGAATGTTTGGCGAATGGATGAAGCAAAACCTTGTGATCTGTCTGAACGTGATTCGGTGATAAAATCTTTCCCTCGTCGCCAAGGCGCCTTGCTTGAGGTGCCAGCGGTGTTTGAAGGGCGAACTGAGTAACCCCCCCTCACCCCAACCCCTCGGCCATAGCCTAGCCACGGGCGAGGCCTCTCCCGTTGGAGAGGGAGAATCATTTTTTTGACTGTCATCCCGAGCCAGTCTTCGATAGGCCTCAGACCATGAGCCCAGTCGAATGGAGAGGGATCTCGTCGCGTGGCGTTAATAAATTATTTATGAATTTTTCATCATTAAAAGAAATTAAAAAAGCCCTTTTGGAAAAGCAAATTTTTAGTGAGCAGTTGGTTCAGGCTTGCTTTGATCGCATTAAAGAACATGATCACGAGATTGGAGCTTTTTTGCATCTTCACGAAGAAGCGGCTTTGGCCGAAGCTCGGCAGGTGGATCTTGACCGCGCCTCGGGTAAAGAAATGTTGCCACTCGCCGGTGTGCCGATTGCCCTTAAGAACAATATTCTTGTTCAAGGTAAAAAAACCACAGCTGGTTCTAAAATGTTGGAAAATTACGAGGCAGCTTATGATGCCACCGTCGTCAAACACCTTCGAGCCGCCGGTATGATCATTATCGGCGATACTAATCTCGACGAATTCGCTCATGGCTCATCGACCGAAAACTCGGCTTTTTTTACCACCAAGAATCCGTGGAATACCAAAAAGGTACCAGGTGGTTCAAGTGGTGGTTCAGCGGCTGCGGTGGCTTCTGGTTTTGTGCCAGTTGCTTTAGGCTCTGATACTGGCGGCTCAATTCGTCAGCCGGCGGCACTTTGTGGCATCACTGGCCTTAAACCAACTTATGGTCGAGTTAGTCGTTACGGTCTTATTGCCATGGCTTCGAGTTTTGATCAGATCGGTTCATTTGGTCGTTCGGTTGATGATGTGGCTGAAATTTTTTCGGTTATTGTCGGCAACGATGAAAAAGATGCGACAACGGTTGAATCCGATGTCGTGGTTCCAGAATTAATTTCTCAGAACGTTAAAGGACTTCGAATTGGTATTCCAAAAGAATATTTTGTCGAAGGTATGGATAGCGAAGTTAAAAAAGCTGTCCTGGCCGCGGTCGAGATATTCAAAACCAACGGCGCCGAAATTCAAGAAATTTCTTTACCTTATACCGAATACGCCATGGCCGCTTATTATATAATTATGCCATGCGAAGTCGCTTCAAACTTATCACGTTTGGATGGAGTTCGTTATGGTCATTCGGCTGATGGTAAGAGTTTGCTCGAGACATACCTCGCGGCTCGCGGTGAAGGTTTTGGGTCGGAAGCTAAACTTCGTGTTATGCTCGGCAGCTTCGCACTTTCCAAAGGTTATGCTGATGCTTATTATAAAAAAGCCTTGCGAGTTCGTACGCTCATCCGCCAGGATTTGACGAGGCATTTAAACACGTTGATGTTATCTTGACTCCAACTTCGCCGACGGTGGCTTGGGATATTGGCGCCAAATTTGACGATCCGTTAACCATGTATTTGTCAGATATTTATACCATCTCAGCCAATCTGGCTGGAATTCCAGCTTTATCGTTGCCTTGCGGTTTTGATCAAGGTTTACCAATCGGTTTGCAGCTTATGGCCAAACCGTTCGACGAGACTTGTTTGTTTAGAGCCGGAAAGTTTTATCAGACGGTTACTGATTGGCATTTAAAGCGGCCGGCAGGATTTTAGTTGTCTGAACTGGGATTGGTGGGGATTTTGGGATTAACATGATTTTGGATCGGTTTTGGTTTTAAAAAATATTATTTATAAAAATATGCCAAAAAAATTTGAGTCATTTTCTCCTGTGCGGATCGAGATGCCAGAACCCTTAAGAGAAAAAGGAAGAGATGTGTCAGAGATCGATTTACCCTCAGAGTTTAAAGAACAAATTGAAGAGAGTTTTAGAGAAAAAAAACCAATGGTGATTTTTGAGCTTGAAGGTGGAGAGTTAATAGATTTGTTGCAAGCTTTGGTCAAAAAATGGGGGTGGAATAAAATGGAAGTTTTTTCACCAGAGGATTTTGCTAGTCGAGTAAGAGAAATTTTAAATAATAGAATGTCAGAAAGAAGAATAGTCGTTGTCGATGGAATTGATAATTTTGATGACGAAGCGTTATTACCTTGTTTTAGAATGGTTAGAGCCCAAAATGAAACGGCTGGTAGTGAAAAACAAACCATAGTTGTTTTTATTGGTTCAGTCGGAGCGAGAGCGGATTTTGATACAATTAATCATCCGTTATTAAATTTAACATCTTTTGTAAACAGTCCGGCAGAAAGAAGAAGGAAACTGAAATTAAGGGAAAAACAATAAAGTTCCTATGCTCCCATATTTATCAACAACCCAACTCCACCTCGGCCCAATCACTATTCAAAGCTGGGGTCTCTTCGTGGCCCTGGGTTTTGTGATTGGTGGAACGGCGGCTGCTTGGTTGACCAAACGACGTGGGCTCAAACCGGAAGTGGTTTGGGATATGCTTGGTTGGTTGCTCCTTAGTTCAATGATTTTTGGTCGAGTTTTTTTTGTTTTGTTTTATTATCCAGGTTATTTCATCGAGCGGCCGCTGGAAGTTTTTGCTATTTGGCAGGGTGGTATGTCGATGATGGGTGGGTTGTTTGGCGCGGCTCTGGTCGCGGTGATTTATTTTAAGGTAAAAAAACTCAATTGGTTTCAATATTCCGACGCCATGATTTTTGGTTTACCGATCGGGTACGCTATCGGCCGTATCGGTTGTTTTTTGATCCACGATCATCCGGGAATTCCGACAACCTTTTTTCTCGGCGTTCAGTATCCGGATGGAATTATTCGTCATGACCTGGGGCTTTACGAGATTTTTGTCGGTTTGATTTTGTTTTTAGTTTTCTTGGCTTGGCAAAAAAAAGCTCGAGTCGGATTTTTCCTGGCGACGTTTTTGAGCGGTTATGGTGTCGCTCGTCTGCTCCTCGATTTTTTGCGTCTCGACGATCCACGTTTTGCTTTTTTAACCGCCGGACAATATTTTAGTCTGCTTTTGCTGGTTGGTGGAATCCTTATCTTTGTTAAAAGCAAAAAAATAAAAAAAGTTTAGTTATGATTAAGCGTCGGCCTGAAGATGAAAAGATTTTTTTGCCAGCTTGGGCGACGTCTGATTTTTTAGTTAAATGGGAAAGTTGGGGTTTTGATTTGTGTTTTTTGCCCGAGCTTGACCTTGCTAATTATAAGTTTCCAACTTCGTGGACTGATCGTCCGACGAAGTTTTTTTATCGTCTTATCGAAGAGGGCAGACTACCAAAAGAAGCGGCTCAACTTTCGGGGAAATGGCTTTTGGTGGATAGCCGAGATAAGCCAGTGAAAAGAAATTTTTGGCTTAGTCGGAGTGAAACACTTTTGTTTGAAAAAATTGGTTTGCGACCCCAGAATTGGCTCAAGAATAAAAAAGGCCAAGAATATACCAATGATTATTTGTCGTCGATTTTAAATCAGGCCGGTTTTGCCACGAGGTTTTGTTTGTCTTTTGAAGATATTGAGAGGTTGAAATCTTTGACGGCAGAAATTCTTGGAGTTTCGCCGTACAAAATTCGTTTACCGAATTTTGCTGAGTATAATTTTTTAGGCAATAATTTTTATCCTGAGTGGTCTAAAACTAAAACCTGGGAATGGTTGCAGAATCAAGTTGGTAATGATCATCTGGCCAGCGGTTGTGGTTCAGTTGGCGAGCTTGGTCTCGACCCCTCGGATTACTGGAGTACAATTTTAGGTTTTCGATTTGTGATTGAGTTATAAATATGATGATGAATAAAAATTTACCGGCTTGGTTTTTTACCAATGAGGCTTTGGTTAATTTTTTACCGGCCTGGACAGGTCGGGCCGAGATTAAGAAAATTTACGGTATCGCCGGCAGCGGTGATTTTGTTTTTAATTTTTTGGCCGAGCTAAATCAGGTTGAAATGACGATCCTTGTCGACATTAGACCACTGTCTTGTTTGACGGTTAAAACTAAAATTGATTTATTCAAGCAATTTTCTTTTGCTGAGATAAATAAATTATTGGCGGATAAAGCTTGGCAAAAATCTCTCAAAAAAACTAAGCAGTGGTATCCGGATAGTTTTAAACCTTTGTCGAGAAAAGACGAGTATTTGTCTTATCTGACTTCAGAAGAAAAATTTGAGAATTTAAAAAAGCAGTTTGCTAAAATTAAAATCGTCGAAGGTGATTTTTTGGAGCAACTCCGAACTTTCGACAATGATTTTTTTGATTTAATTTATGCTTCGGATATTTTTGACCATAAAAATTATTGTCCGTGCAATGAGGAGAACCTAAAATTGGTAAGGAGTAAAATGTCGGAGCGGGGTTCTCTGTTGGTTGTGACGCAAAATCAACCCAGAGAAATGATTAAGGTTTTTGAGGCCAATGGTTTCCGGCCAAAAGTCTCTGAGGCGCATTGCTTCAATATTTTTAAGGCTTTTTGGCGTTATGATTATTCATTTTTATTATTAGAAAAAATATGACTTTTAAAAATATCGACGATTTTTTCTTGGCTAGTCAATCGTACATAAATCAATTTAATACCTGGGTCGAACAAACCAAACCGTCGGCTCGAGCCGATCATCTTTGTTATAAGTGTTCAGATGCGGTTGAGTTCGAGTTTCTCCGCAGTTTGTTCGAGACAGTCAGTTGTTTTATTTATCAATCGATAATTTCCAATCGCCGCATTGCCATTATAAAATTTCAAAAACCGCTGGAGACGGTTTTGGGTGAAGTTTGGTTTCTGGAACTCTCAGATCAAAAAACCGATGGTAGCCAAACCAGCGGTTTTGATCATTTGGAAATTTATCCATCTTCCGGTTCGGTCGAGCAACTCGTCAAGCAGTTGGCTAGTCAAAAAGTTCTACTGGAAAAAATCGTTCGTCCGCATCATACAACTTACGACGTAAATATCGCCGGCTCATTTAAGGTTAGAATTGAGGCTGAGTCGCTGGTTGATAAGATTAAGAAGACTGAGATGGTTTTTAACCTGTCATCCTGAGCCATAGAAGGATCTCGCCTCGTTACTTTATTTTGTAACGAAGGCGAGATTCTTCCACCTTCGCTTGGCTGCTACGGTGGACAGGTCGCGAGGGCTCAGAATGACATGTAGGTATAATAAATCAAACTTCAGACAAACTATTAATTTCTCCACTACCTCCGTCAATCTCGATCGAATCACCGATTTTTATCTCGCTTTTTTCCAAAGAAAAATTTACTACTACTGGTAGGTTGTTTTCTCTGGCCATGATGGCTAAATGAGACAAGAGACCGCCGTTGTCGGATAAAATACCGGCGATTCGATGGAAATGTTTCGTGAGATCAGGTGAAAGAGTTTGGGTGTATAAAATAATTTTCTCATTGGAGAATTTTTTATTTTCCAGATCTTGAACGGTTAATAAAATTCCTTTGGCTAGACCAGACGAAACCCCGATGGTTTTGTTGGAGATTACGAGCGGCGATGAGGTGAGATAATTTGGTAAATTAAAATTATTATATTTTAAGTATTCGTTTTTTCTTTTAAGACAGACCTCGTCATTTATTTTGTTTTGGAGGACTTCGTCTAAATTGGCAAAAAATATAAGTTCGGAATTGCTGGAATAAAGCAATATTGTTCTTAGAGTGTTTAGGTGTTTAACAACCAACCAGCGACCGAATTCTCGGAAACGGTTGAGAACGGCCGCTTCGATTACCTTATCCTTTAGAGCTAGTTTTTTATACTCAGACAATTCGTTAAACCATTGGTTGGTTTTTTTGTCGGTTTTGTTTTGAAGATTTTTGCTGGCCGTAAAAATTGTTTTATCGGAAATTTCTAAAGAATTGCCGATTAAATTTTTTGGTGGTTCGATAGCGTATTTTTCGGTGGCAATCAAACTTTGACCGAGATTGATTATTTCCGGGAAATTAACTGGTTCATTTTTAAGCAAAAAGTTTATTTTTTTGCTAGCCAAGCCGGCCATTAGGTTGATTTCAAAAATCAGTTCGTAATCTTCAAGAAAATTTGCTAAAGCGATTTTTAAGTTGGGATCTTTTGATGGGGTCTGTTCGAGTTTATTTTTTAATTGTTCGAATAAATTTTGATAATTTTTAGTGGAAATTTTATTTATAAACCAGAAATTTTTTAGGGTCAGCCAGATATTTTTGCCACCATTCAGTCTTGGTGAGAAATTTTTGTTTTTTAAATAACTGTAAGTCGGTAGCAGACTTTTTATTTCTCGTTCTTTGTCAAGATAAAGTTCGTTGCCGATAATTTTTAAAAAATCGGTTTTTTGATAGGCGACCTGGTATTTTTGATAAACTTTTTTGATGGGTCCGTTTTCCGAATAGAGTAAGTTTAAGAGACCAAAAGTGATTGGGGTTGGTCGCGGTGTCATTTCCGAAATCTCGGTTTTTTCCAAATAAAATTTAGTTTTTGTTGGCAAGGTTTTTTCCAAAAAAAGTATTTGTTTGTACTGTTCGTTCGAAATGGTAGTGATTGGTCTGGTTTGCAACAAATAAAACTGTTCGTCTTTTAAACACCACTCGATATCTTGAGGCAAAGAATATTTGGTTTCGAGTTCTTTAAAGATTTCGATGACCTGAGGTTTTACAGGTAAGCTTGCTTCTCGACGATCTGTCGTCTCGTTCCAATAGAACTCGCGTCTTTCCGGTTTAATAAGACCGCCGACAATTTTCTCGCCCTCACCCAAACCATATTCCAAAATCATTTCTCGATTGCCATTTGGATTTCTGGTAAAGGTCACACCAGAAATAGTCGCCGGAATATATTCTTGAACAATGATGGAAAATTTTTCTAGTTCACCTTTAAGATAATCATCGGCTTGTTTTAAAACCTCTAAAATTGCCTCGGCTAAATTTTCGGTTTTGATAGCGGTTTTGGTGAGTAACTGACCGGCCAAAGAATGTTCTTCGCTATCCTCGATTAAAGCGCTCGATCTAACAGCATAACTTTTGCTTTTTAAAACAATCGATATTTCTTCGACAACTTGTTTTCGAAGATTCAGATCGCAAAATAATTCTGAACAAGCGTCGGCAGGAATGGCGACAAATTTTGGTACTGTAAAACCCCAATCAAGACATTTTTTAAGATTGAGAGTTTTGGGACCTAAAAATTTTTGAAAATTATCAAGTTCGTCTATTTGTAAAAAATTATTCTTCATATTCCCAAGGTTGAGTATAGCGACCTAAAAACTCGTGGCCTCTTTTTTCCAATTCCACGCCGGTTATTTTGGCATCGAAACAATTAACATAACCATCACAGACGGTAATTACCTGGCTGTTCGCCGGAACTTGGGCGAAAGTTTTTTCTAGATCGATGGTGGCGGTGTACATGATGGGAATATTTACACTGCCGGCAATGTGCCACTCGGCGAATTTGTAAGGTTCTCTGGTGTCGATGAGGACGACACCAGACGCGACCTTTTCTTTTGTTTCGTCAGTTGTGAAAACTAATCGATATTTTTCTTCGGTGTATTTTTCGCCAAAATTAATTCCACCCAACCACTCACCGCCAAAAGCCACCCAACCATTGGCGCCGTTTTCAAGATAAGCGGCCACAATTTTTTTAGTTCTTAAAAACTCGGCGACTTCCTGGCCGCGAATCCCTGACCAACAAAGAACATAAATGAATTTGTCGGCTGGCAATTCCAACCAACGTCCGGCTTTTAAATCAGCAAAACGGATGTGAAGGCTGCCAGGGAAGGATCCGTTTTCGTATTCAACGTCCTCTCGAGCATCCAAAACCAAATAATCATTTGCTGAACTTTCGATTTTGTTTTTAAAATTTTCGTTGGTGATAAAAATATTTTCGTTCTGATGAGTATTAAAAAAACCGTATTCTTCCGAAGTTTTATTTTCGTCAAAAGAAACGCTTTGATCGTTTTGAACCAAACCTTGAGCTAAAATCTTAACTTCGGATTTTTCTACTTTGACCGGTAGAGAATTTTCGAGGGCCAGGGTCATTAAAACCCCATATCTGGTAAAAGATTCACCTTCAAACAGGGTTAGTTCTAGCGAAGATTTTTCCTCATCGATGCGGACGAGATTGTCTAGAGTTATTTTACTGGTTTTAAGATACCAATTTTTGAAAGTTTCAAAGTCAACGCTTTTTTTGGACATTTCATAAGCCGCTTCATAATTACTGTTAGAAATATTTTCATAATATTGGCTGATGAATTCGGCTACTTTATCAACTAGATCAATTTGAGAGACAAATTTGTCGTCTGAAGTATCGATATTTCCTGTCTTGAAGTTTAATTGATTGTTGGTGTCGCCTCCATTTGCTTGGTAATTTGCGTTTGGAGCTTGGAGTTGGTTGAATTTTTCGCTGGCCGCCAGCCAGGTTTGGTATTCGGCCTTTTGTTTATAGTTAGCGTAGAAGAATGAAGAGGCAAGAGAGGTGGCTACAATCAAGAGAATGATTAGTGTCAGAGTGAGTTTTTTATGTTTTAAGGTGTAGAGCTTTGTTTTAAAGAATTGGTAAAAAGTCCCAAAAACCGCGGTGAAGAATAAAACTATAATTGAGAAAAATTGAGTAACTTGCGTGCTAATATTAAAAATAAAATCTGGTGGAATAACCGCTTGGGCCGGTTTTGGTGATATTAAAATATAGCCGATGAGTAAAAGGAGACAAGATTTTGGAATTATTTTATTCACAGAGGTTTTTTGTTCAACAAATTAGTCCGTGATTCAAAAACTCGTTCAGCTTTTTTGAGTAGGCTTAAATCCACTTCCTGAATAAACATTTTTTCCCGATTGTGATTGAGTTTTTTGACAGTTTCTAAAATCGGCATAGTGATTTGCGAATGGCCAATAAGAACATCTTTGGTGCCATTTTTGTAGCGCATGGTGCCAGCCGCGTTGGTATAAACAAAAATGCTGTCAGTTTCCAAGGCTCGAGTAACGCACAAGGCGTCAATAAGTTTTTCTTGTTCCCGGTGATTGTATTTTTCGGTTGATTCGGAAATGCCAGTCCACCAATAGCTTGGGCAAAAAATAATTTGGGCACCGGCTTTTACCAAACGCTGAAAAATCTCCGGATACATTATGTCCCAGCAGATAATAATGCCCACCTTGCCCCAAGCAGTTTTGAAAACCGGAATTTTTGTGTCTGGTTCCAGCATGTCACGTTCGGATTTGTATAAATGATTTTTGTGGTAAGTGCCCAGAACCTTGCCTTTGGCGTTTATGTAATAACTGGTGTTGTATTTATGACCCTTAATTTTTTCCATTATCGAGCCGGTCACCACGTCGATTTGATATTTAGCCGCTAATTTTTGCCAGGCTTTTTTATTTTTTTGCGAAACGTCAAGCCATTTTTCGTAATTACCTTTAATACCGGTTAAGGTGTCACCAATACTGCCGGTTAAACAATCCTCGGGGAAAACAATAACCTCGGCTTTTTTGTTTTTAGCCTTTTTAATAAAGTTCTCGGCCCGTTTAAGATTTTTTTCCGGATCAAGATGAGCAATCTTGAATTGTACGACGGCGATTTTGAGTTTCATAGTGGGGCTATTTTAGCACGTTTTGTCTTTGAAGAAAAAGAAAAACTCCGTAGTGGGCGGAGTTTTTAAAAAATCTTATGGTTTTTATAATTTCGTCGAATCAAAAACCAAACTGGTCAAAACATCGTCAGAATTAAAACCAAAACTGATTTTTCCCCATGGTTTCGATAAGGTTAATGATTTATAAGTCGGATCATTTGGCGAATGAGAGTTTGGTTCGGCTGTCGGATACTCGCTTATTATCATGTCTTCCGAGAAATTTTCCGCTGGTTCAATTTCGAAAATAAGAATTTTTCGTCGAACATCGTTTTTATCGATCCGAAGTTCGATATTATTATCAGCGTCGAGAAAAAAGTCGAAGTACTCGTTTTGGTTAGCGGTTTTGGTAAAGGAGAGACCGAAGAGTTTTTCCAGAGTTGCTAAATCGAGCTCGGGGAAGGTGGAGAGGTCGGTGATTAGTTGAGATAAACTTTGTGACATAAAAAGTAAATTGTTATTGGGTTAATTATAACAAAAAAACGTTCCAAACAGGAATGTCTTAATTATCAAGTCTAACCATCCCTACCGTAGCCTCGTCGAGCGAGGCGAAGGGGGATGGCGGAGAGGCAGGGATTTGAACCCTGGATACCTTGCGGTATACTTGCTTTCCAAGCAAGCGCACTAGACCACTATGCGACCTCTCCGGATTAAATTTTTACTACAAGCGCTTGCTCAAATTACGCAAGCGCATCCCGCCGACGGAGGCTTTCCTCCTACGCTTGGGCTTCGGAAGGACAGGTTGGCGGGACCCCGTCCAAAGTCCAGCTAGGTATTTTCATAGGCTGGACGCCGGCGGGGCTAGACCACTATGTGACCTCTCCAAATTTGATCACGTCGTGGGATAGTTTATATAAAATGTGTTAAAATGTCCAGGGATAAATTTCCTTGTTGTGTGCCAAACGTGTAAGTCCTATAAAAACATAAACAGCCTTCTGAAGAAAGCTGCTTATGTTTTGACCGCAAGTAGAGTTTTTCGTCCCATACACCGTGCGGTCTACGCGGTGGTGGGGAAAGTTGGAAAGCTTATGGCCTTCCTCTCCTCATTAGCTCTTCTCCTTTTTCCATCACCTTTTCTATTCGTTCAAAGAAGAATATTCCTCCTACAAATGCCACCACTATCGGCAGTATACTGCCGACGCAACAGGTGTAAAAAATACCCGCGTCGTCCTTGTGTACGCTACCCCATGCGGCGACGACCAAGCCGAGGAGGATTAGAAAGAGTCCGGTAAAGGAGTTTAAAAAATGTAGAATCCAGGCCACACCACAAATAAGGATTCCTTTTGTTCTGTCCGGCATTATTTTTCTCCGTTGGACAAAAAATGTCCAAGTCAGGTTTACCTCTAACAAAAAGGGCTTGGTTATGGAGAGGTTCGGCCAATAACCAACTGTAAATAATAGTACAAAATTGCAGTCTTGTCAATAGAAACTGTCATCGTTCAGCAATAATGTCACAGTCTAGCGTTCAGCAAAGATGTCACATAGAGTGGTTAAGGCATTCAGGCGACAGTTTGCCAATTATGGACATCTCACAATATTTCGTTAGTAAATTTCATGCCTTTCAACAGGTGGAAGCAGATACTTGCTCTTTGCAGGAAACCTCGATCTCGCTCGGTCTCTCGTATCGTCAAA
>JAZDHJ010000025.1:0-5390 GCA_043805995.1 Candidatus Uhrbacteria bacterium | reverse complement strand
CATAGTGAAATCTTACCAGAGCGTATCTCATAAGCCACCGGTCAGAATTTTACTATGTTTTTTGTTTTTCTGCGTTAAGGTCAAACCTTTTGAGTCCACTGGTCAAACCAGTGGTTTACCGGGTGGGGTGGACAATTAATTGGAACTCAACCAAGGTTTATTATGATTCCAAGACACACTAATTTACACTGCCAGTCAGAAATTGTTTCAGAATTACGAGCTATGGGCGGCGATGAATTAGTTCGGACGTTTAAAGAAAATTTGTAAAAACGTAAATTTAAAAGACCATCGGATTTTATTCGATGGTTTTTTGATTATTTAGATAGGATTTTTAAATGAGGAAAAAATTTCAAAATCATTTCAATCATTTAATCAGTGAAATCACCCTCCTACGCTCGCGACGAGCTGCGGAAGGGCACGGAGGTTCAGACAGTCATCCAACCAATGCCAAAAATCTACGTTCTACTTTCTACCATCTACGTTTCTACATCAATACCCACACCACCAAAGTTCCAAATACCAAAAACGGTCCAAACGGAATACTAGCCTTAAGATTTTTTTTGTCTTTTATGATGAGAAAAATCGCAATAATCGCTCCTGAGATATATGCGACGCCCAAATTGACGAGCATTGGCCAGAGCGAGAAATGAATCAAGCCGAGTAAACCACCGAGCCAAATGTCGCCGTCACCAACCCAGCGACCTTGTGAAACAAAATGTTGCGCCGCAAACCAACCAGCGCCAAGAGCTACGGCGGTGATGACGGCTGCTAAGTGGTCTGGTCTCTGAATTAAAAACGGAGTCAAATAAACCAGTTGAACAATCGCACCGACAATGAGCCAATCAGAAGGAATCACGCCCCAGAACAGATCGCTGACGGCGATAGCGAGAAGAATTCCGCCTAAAAGGAAAAGTAAAATTTGTTTAATAGGTTCATCTGGAAAAATAAAGAGCAGGGAACAGGCCCAGGAAATCATAGCAACTTCGATGAAAAAATTGTGCCAGCCGATGGATTTTTTGCAATTTTTACATCGTCCACGATTGTAAACAAAACTTAAAACTGGAAAGAGTTCAAAAAAACCGAGTTTTTTTTGACAGCTATCACAATGGGAACGGCCGTTGAGGGATTTTTTTTCAATAACTCGGGGAATGGCGGCAGTTAAGAAACTGCCGTAGATGGCGCCGGTTAGGATGATAAAAATTATTTGAATGATTTGTGGATTCATAGTTTCGATTGAATTTTTGGACAAGAAAAGTTGGTTTGCTGTGGTTAGACGCCGACCCGCCTTCGCTCAAAGCTTCGGCGGGCACAGTCGGCGTCTAACTACAGCAAGGTTTTTTTGTTTTTTAGTCTTGCTTCCATTATCATATCACGGCGACAATGCTATGATAATCCCACTATGAAAACCAAAAAATGGCGAATTGCGCCAACTATGTCCGATGAGTTCAAAAAAAGCTTTCCTGAGCTATCACCAGTCCTGTCTCAACTCCTTTGGAACCGTGGTCAAAAAACTCAAGCCGAGGTTGATGTTTTTTTGGGTCCTGACTGGTCGCGCGATACTTTTGATCCTTTTTTGTTCAATCAAATGGAGGAAGCGGTGGAACGGACTTTTTTGGCCTTGGAAGTTGGTGAGGTTATTACAATTCATGGTGATTACGATGCTGACGGAGTTTGTGGTACAGCTGTCGTTTACTCAACTCTCCGAGATATCGCTCGAGCTTTGAAGTTTGAAACTGATAAACTCACAACTTACATTCCTCATCGTGAGCGTGAAGGTTATGGTTTGTTTGTCGCCACCGCCGAGCATCTTCGCGAGCACGACAAAACCGATCTACTCATCACTGTTGATTGCGGTATCAGTAATGCCGATGCGGTCGAGCGTGGTTTGGAGCTTGGTTTCGATACTATCATTTGTGATCACCACACTGTGCCAGAAAATTTACCTGGCGCGATTATTCTTCATGCTCAAGTTGAGGAAGAAGAATATCCTTTTAAAACTTTGTGCGGGACTGGTGTAGCTTTCAAGTTTGCTTCGGCTTTAATTATTGAGGCTCGCAAACGGGGGGCAACTTTTCCTGACGGTTATGAAAAGTGGCTTTTGGATTTGGTGGCCATTGCGACCGTGACGGATGTCATGCCACTCGTTGGTGAGAATCGGGTTTTGGAAACTTTTGGACTTTTGGTTTTGAAAAAAACTCGACGTTTAGGTTTATTGAAACTTTTAGCCGCGGCTGGGGTCAAACCCGAGGCGATCGATTCTTGGACGATTGGTTTTCAAATTGGACCTCGGTTAAACGCGGCTGGTCGCATGGATCATGCTGATCCGGCTTTTCGCCTTTTGGTTTCCGAGGATGAACAGGAAGCCAGCGATTTAGCCGCCCAACTTCATAATGCCAACATGGCTCGTCAAAAAAGGAGTGGCGAAATTTACCAAGAAGCTTTAGTGAAAATCGGTGAACCTGGTGATCAAAAAATTCTCATCGCCGCTGGTGAAGGTTGGCCAGCCGGTTTAGTCGGTCTCGCGGCCGGAAAAATCTCGGGCGATTTTTCTCGGCCGGTAATTATTGTTTCGCAGGATGGTGAAAAATATACTGGTTCTGGTCGCAGTATTCCAGCCTTTAATATCATGGACGCTTTGAATGCCGCAGCTCCACATCTTGAGCGTTTTGGTGGTCATCCCCAAGCTTGCGGTTTTTCAACGACCGGTCAAGAAAAATTCGAAAAAGCCATTGAGGCGATGCGAGCGGTGGCTGAGGCTCAATTAAAAACCGAGGACCTGGTTCAAGAATTTTTCATCGATGCGGAAATTCCACTCAAAGCGACCGATTGGGAACTGGAAAAAAATATCACCAAACTCGCACCCTTCGGTGAAGGGAATAGAGAACCGATTTTCGCCAGCCGTGGTCTTCAACTGGTCAGTTACGAAACTATGGGAGCTGAAGGCAAACATTTGAAATTAACCGTTCGAGATTTATCGGATGGTACCATTAAAAAAATGGTCGCTTTCGGTTGGGGCGAAATAGCCAAGGGTTTAAAAATTGGTGGGATGTTGGATGTGGCCTACACATTGAGTGCCAGGGAATGGAATGGCAATCGCGAGTTGCAGTTGAAGGTGGAGGATTTGGTTTTACGTTCGTAGTGGTGAATGGTATTTGCTCCCTCGGATTTTTGTTGAATCGAAACCTAATTGAATTTGATCCCGATAATCATAATAATCATTTGATCATTGTAATCAGAGTTCAAGATAATAAAAAAAGCACCGCCAGGTGACAGTGTATGAGTTTTTCGAAGAACTTTCGAATCGAGAAGCTACTCGGAAGTTCTGAGGCACTCCTCATACGGGGTGACGTCGTCACCTTCCGTCGGAGGTTGTCCTTCGAACTCCTGACACGGATCGCCGGTGTCGGGACCTGTCTCGTCGTCGGTTTTATCCACGGAGTTGAAGATGAACATTCCTCCTAAAACGACTCCGAAGATTATACCTGTTACCAAAAGGAACAAAATCGCCATAAATTTGAGGCCACGCCTCGCAAGAGGCCGAATGTCTTGAATATATACTAAGACCGGACTCATATTTCCTCCAGATTTTTCATCAGTTAATGAGTCAATTTGTCACAAAAGATCAAACCTGTCAACCCTCGACAGAAAAGAAAAAGAATGTTATCTTAAGCCTGTTGATTTTTGGGTTGTTTGTTCATATGTTCATATGTTCATATGTTCAAGTTGTTCATTTGGAGCCAAGACCGATTGTGAACAATTTGAACAAAAAATTCCATAATTCTCCCGCCGTCATAGGATTTTGACGGGACCCCGTCAAAGGCCTCCGTCGGCGGGGAATAATTCGAAAATTTGAAAATTCAATAATTCCAATTTTGGCCTCATCGTCTAACGGTTAGGACGGCGCCCTCTCACGGCGCAAATCCGGGTTCGATTCCCGGTGGGGTCACCATCCTTCGCTCTGTGGCAGAGCTTCGGATGGCGAGCCATCCATAGCCCCAGGCGTCGGATGGCAGGCCATCCTTGTAAGCTCTCCTGTAAGCGAAGGATGCCCTCCGAAGCTCGACGCGAGCGTAGGAGGGCGTACGTTGTCTTTACAACACAATTTAAATCCAAAAAAAATCATGAACCAATCATGTTTTTTTGTTATAATAAAAACATTATGTTCTACACTTATATTATTCAAAGCCAATTAACCCGAGAATTTTATCGAGGTTATACCGAGCTAGCTCCAAGCGAACGTCTGAAATTTCACAACAAAGGCACAGTTCCGGCGACAAAAGAAAATCGTCCTTGGAAATTGGTCTGGATTGCTGGTTTCGATACAAAACAAAAAGCTTTAAACTTTGAAAGATACCTCAAATCAGGATCGGGTCACGCTTTTTCGAGAAAAAGATTTTTGGAATAAATTTTCAATAAAAAACTTCGTAAAAACTGAAGTTTTTTTGTTTAAAACTAATAAAAAAAATCGTGCCGTTAAGGACACGAAATGACGGGGGAGAGTGCGGTTGTTCGAGGAGTGTGCCGGTGGCATTTTTGGCAAACCGGTTGATTGCTTCGTCTGGCAAATACCGTCTTTAGCTCTTTGCACACAATACAGCACTCAAAAAAGTCCGGATCTTTTCTGCGACAATTACTGCATTGTGCTCCACGAGCCGTTCTTGCGAACACTTGTCGCAAACGTCCGCAATCTGTACACACCTCATGCGACTCGACATCTGCCCGGGCGCATTCCTGGCAATAGGGTTTGTCGTCTTTGCGGACGTGAACCTGTCTTATCCGCCCACAGCCACAACATTTTTCGTGGCTTAAAGACGAGTCGAGTCTATAACACCTCGGACAGATTTTCTCTCTTCCGTCATTGAACACGATCCTGCCAACCGCATTGCACCTTGTACATACCTCCTCGCGATTTGCCTGATAGCAGGCTCGACAGGTGGTCAAGCCGGTTCTTCGATTTCGATGAACCTCGGCTTTGTGTTTATTACACTGGTCGCAAAAACCTTCCATTTGTTTCCTCCAAGAGGAGGATATTAGCTTATTTTGTCATTTTTGTCCAGGGTTTGCTTCCCAAAGTTCGTCTTGAGTGAAGATAAATTCAGCCTTCCCGCCCTGAGTGAGACTAATAAATCAAAAAATCCAGCCCTAAACCCACCCAACCAAGGTGTTGTCACTCAACAAAAATGTCACATATTGTCGTTCAGCAAACGTGTCATATAGGCGGTAATGGCAACCATGAGCCAGAAACACTGTCAACGAGTATTCAGGCCTTTACAGAGGCTGTTTTGAAGCTAAATTCAAGCTCGAGATCACACTAACCCTCCCATTCTGACGGCCTAAATGTGACATCTTTGCTGAACGCTAGACTGTGACATTATTGCTGAACGACGACA
>JAZDHJ010000024.1:0-9567 GCA_043805995.1 Candidatus Uhrbacteria bacterium | reverse complement strand
ACATAGTGAAATCTTACCAGAGCGTATCTCATAAGCCACCGGTCAGAATTTTACTATGTTTTTTGTTTTTCTGCGTTAAGGTCAAACCTTTTGAGTCCACTGGTCAAACCAGTGGTTTACCGGGTGGGGTGGACAATTATTTAAATTTTATTAAAAAACTTCGAGCTAACAAAATCGAACCGTTTGTTACGTTGTGGCATTGGCCAATGCCTATTTGGTTAAAAAATCTCGGTGGTTGGGAATCACCAAAAATGCCGGAATATTTTGCTCGGTTCAGTGAATTTGTCATTAAAAATTTAAACACGGAAGTTAATTTCTGGCTCACCTTAAATGAACCGGAAATTTATGCCAGCCACAGTTATTTAAAAGGCGAATGGCCGCCGCAAAAGAAAAGTTTATTCGCCATGTTGCGAGTAACCAAACATTTAATTGCTGGCCACAAAATGGTTTATAAAATTGCCAAACAAATTGATAGCAATAATCAAATTGGCGTAGCTAAACACAATATTTGTTTTGCAGCCAAAGGCAGTAATCTGTGGAACAAGATTTTAAAAAAGATCGCGGATTGGATTTGGAATGATTATTTTTTATATCGTTTAAAAAACCACCAGGATTTTATTGGTTTAAATTTTTATTTTCACAATGAAATAAACTGGTGGTTTAATCGCGGTCAACATGAAAAATATTCTGATCTTAATTGGGCGCTGGTGCCGGAAGGAATTTATTGGGTTTTAAATGATTTAAGAAAATATCATAAACCGATTTATATTACCGAAAACGGTTTAGCTGACAAAGACGACAAACATCGCATTTGGTACATTGAACAAATTTTAAAAAATGTTTCACGAGCCATCAGCAACGGAATTCCGGTCAAAGGTTACTCTCACTGGTCACTAATCGATAATTTTGAATGGGCTATGGGTTTTGCTCCACGTTTTGGTTTATTCGAAATCAATCGCCAAACCTTTGAAAGAACACCTCGCTCAGCGGCCAAATATTACGCCGAAGTTTGTCAAAACAATCAGATAAAAATAATTGAAGAATAAAAATAAAAACACCCTGTCATTCTGAACCCTGGTGAAGAATCTCGCCACGTGACATTTAATTTAATGTGACGTGGCGAGATCCCTCTCCCTTCGACCCGGCTCAGGGCCCTGAGTCCAATCGAAGAGTTGGCTCGGGATGACAGGATGTTTTTATTTTTATCCCATCTCAATCGACGCCCAACTTAAATTTTATTTTTCTTAAAACCTGCATGTGAAACCAAAATCAGCATGAAGACACCAGCCAACAGAATCGTCACCCACAGAACTCCATTTCCCCCGGGAAAAAATCCAGTCATTGGTAAAGCCGGGACGGCCGTAGCCACCACAACGGTAGCCAGGGCGAGATCTCGGACAGTTATACCATTAGCCTCACCACTCGCGGTGGCGGTATTTGTTGTGGTTGTAGTGAGTTTGGTTTGGCAGGTGTATTTCCACGATTCGGTCGAATCAAGTTTTGAATCATTATTTACATCGCCAGAAATATAGGTAACCGGCTGACATTTATCATCCGTCAAAGTGACGTTATTTAAAGGTTCGATTCCTGGATTAGTTATAGTTTCGGTGTAAGTAACATTTCCGCCTCCGGCCAGTAAAGTTAAAGGACTCGGAATTTTTGTGACGTGGATTAATGGCGGTACGACTGCTTCGTTAACAAAAACCGTGGCGCTGGCGATATCCACAGAACTAAGACCGTTAGCCCAACCAGTGGCCACAACCGTGTTAGTATGAGTTTCTGAAATTGTTTTAGAACAGTTATAGACCCAAGTTTCGTTGAGATCTAGTTTAGCGTCTAAATTAAGATCACCGGAAGTAAGAGTGATTGGAAAACAAGTATCACCAACCATTGTAATATCAGTTATTGGAACCGTGCCGATATTTCTTAATGTGTAAGAGTAAGTAACCAAACCAGGACCGTCTGGCAGAAGTAAAGGATTAGCTATTTTAACAATATCGATAAGTGGTGGAACTGGTGGAACAACCACTGGCGTTCCAATATCATTATTAGTGATTATGCAAAACAAATTTTCTGCCCCATGAAGGTAAACAATTCCATTAGCATCACAATCACCAGAAAAAGTTTGAGCGTATTGAGGATCGGTTGTTTCAGATACTGTATAAGGACCGGAGCTATAAAAAGAGAAATTATTTGTTATTCCGGAGGTAACTGATGTTCCGTTAATAAATAACGGAAAATCTTCAATTTTTTTTGTTCCACTGTTATCGTTGACGACGGTTTTTACAACGTTGATGGTACCTGTGTAAATTGTACTTGAACTTCCGCCGGTTGGTGTAGCCGTCGTCACAAGCGCTGGAATATTAGAAACCTCGGAAATGTTTGGCACTTCATCTTGGGTCTTCAGGGCGAAGTAGTAGGTGGTGTTGGCAGACAGGCCTGAGACGGTCTTGGACTGCGAAGTACCGGCGGCTGTTGGCACTGGTTCGCCTGAAACCAGGGCGGCGCCAGTGAAATCAGCTGAGGTGACAATCGGTGAAGTTGAATAACGAATATCATAAAGAGCTGCGGTACCAACACTCGCATCATCACCAGGCGCGGTCCAGGTAAGGACGATGGAAGAAGTGGTGGGACTGGAAAGAGCTAGATCTGAAATAGCGGCTGGCGGAGTTATGTCAGGGGCAGCTGCTGTCGCAAGTGAAGGAATATTAGAAACCTCGGAAATGTTTGGCACTTCATCTTGGGTCTTCAGGGCGAAGTAGTAGGTGGTGTTGGCGGAGAGGCCTGAGACGGTTTTGGACTGCGAAGTACCGGCGGCTGTTGGCACTGGTTCGCCTGAAACGAGAGCAGCCCCGGTGAAATCAGCTGAGGTGACAATCGGTGAAGTTGAATAACGAATATCGTAGAGGGTGGCGGTGCCGACACTCGCATCATCGCCAGGTGCGGTCCAGGTGAGGACGATGGAAGATATGGTGGCCTCTGAAAGAGTCAAATTGGTTATAGTTGCCGGAGGAATCGTATCGGCAGGAATTGCAATAATATTTGAATCTAAAGTAACCGCACCGTTTTGTGCCAACACTCGACCTTCAACATTGGCACCGGTTACGATGGTGATAGATGTTAAAACTATTAAATTTCCTTTAAAAGTTGAATTTGCCCCAAGAGTAGCCGAACTGCCAACCTGCCAAAAAATATTTTCGGCTTTAGCTCCATTGATTAGTTCGACCACGCTGACAGAGGCTGTAGTAAGAGTGGAGGCTGATTGAAAAATAAAAACCGCATTGGCATCACCGTCGCCGTCGAGAGTAAGCGTTCCGGAAATCGAAAGAGACGCCGGAGCGCCGTTATCCTTATAAATACCGGGGTGCAAAGTTTGTCCACCAAGATCAGCGGCAATGAGCGAGGTTGGCCCCCGACCAGCAGCGTCGATATAGGCGGCGGTTAAATCAATTTGAGCATCTTGTGTAACACTATCATCGAAATGATTTGTTCCATTCAGAGTGACGGAACCAAAACCGCTTTGAGTAGGAGTTGGGGCTGACCCAACATCGCCATTGATGGTGGTCGATCCGGTATTAGTAATTCCCGAGCCAGCCAAAACAGCAAAACTATTAGCTGTGCCAAAATCTACTATTGTTGTGGCTTCAGTTGGTCCAACCAAAACAAAAGCAAAAATCGCAACTAAAACAATTGCTACTGAAATTTTTTTAAAATTTTAATCTTATACTTCAACATGTCTTTATGAATATTAAAAACTATTCCAAATCAGCAAACACCACCAAACGCTTAGAAAAACTTTTGGAAACATTATTCCAAACTCCGTCACAAGTAATTAAATTAAGGTGAGCTTTCCCGTCGTTTGAGATAAAGACATCAGTCGCCATATCATTTTGATCGTATAACCGCAATTCTCGCACCACAAAATTTATTTTTACACCACTTTCATTTTCAATCGACAAACTATCACCTTCGCTCAACTGATTTAAGTTATCAAAAACCGATCCTTCACCATTTTTCCAACGTCCAAAATGTCCGGTAATAATAGCGTTGCCGACCTCGCCCGGATATGAACTTAGACTGTACCAGGCGGCATTACCAGGATCTTTTGGTACATCAACTGCACCTTGAGGAGTAAGACCGATTGATTCAATGGCAGCATCAAGACTAATTTTTGGAATTTTTAGACGAATTGAAAGAGTAAGATTAGTTTCTTTTAAAGCAGCTACCACCTGAACAGGTTCGATATTTTCTTCGGTAATTAAATTTTGATTAATTTGAGTCTCAAATACCGGGTTTTGTTTAGCGAAAGATTCTTGACCTGGCGGATTTTTAACCAATAAAAAGATGACAGCCGTTAAAAAGACGGTTCCAACCAGACTAATGACAAAAAATATTTTTTTTGAAATCTTCAATGACATATACGTAAAGGCTCCGCCTTGGCGGAGCCTTTACTACCTTTAGGCCAAGCAGTTTTAATCTAACAACTAAACCTAAACTTTATTTTTTTTAAAACTTTTGCGAGAAACTAAAATCAATCCAAAGATACCGGCCAGCAGAATCATTGCCCACAAAGATCCATTTCCCACAGAAAAAAATCCGGTCATTGGCAAAGCTGGAACAGCTGTAGCCACCACAACGGTAGCCAGAGCGAGATCTCGCACGGTTATACCATTGGCTTCACCACTCGCGGTGGCAGTATTTGTTGTGGTTGAAGTAATATTTGTCTGACAAGTATATTTCCACGATTCAGTCGAATCAAGTTTTGAATCATTATTTACATCGCCAGAAATATAGGTAACCGGCTGACATTTATCATCCGTCAAAGTGACATTATTTAAAGGTTCGGTTCCTGGATTGGTTATGGTTTCGGTGTAAGTAACGTTTCCGCCTCCGGCCAGTAAAGTTAAAGGACTTGGAATTTTTGTGACGTGGATTAATGGTGGCACAATCGCTTCGTTAACGAAAATCGTAGCACTGGCGATATCGGTGGCACTCAAACCATTAGCCCAGCCAGTTGCAACGACAGTGTTTGTATGGGTGGCCGACATTATTTTTGAACAACTGTAAACCCAGGTCTCGTTTAAATCTAATTTAGTATCATTATTAGTATCACCCAAAGCTAGAGTTATTGGATAGCAAGTATCACCAACCATGGTAATATCAGTTACCGGAACCGTGCCGATATTTCTTAGCGTGTAAGTGTAATCAACTGTTCCTGGACCATCTGATAAAAGTAAAGGGCTGGCGGTTTTTACCACATCAATAAGTGGTGGTACTGGGGGAACAACAACTGGTGCTCCAATATCATTATTAGTGATTACGCAAAACAAATTTTCTGCCGGATGAAGGTAAACAATTCCATTGGCGTCACAGTCACCAGAGAAAGTTTGAGCGTATTGAGGATCAATTGTTTCGGATACTGTATAAGGACCGGAACTAGAAAAAGAAAAATTATTTGTTACTCCGGAGGTAACTGATGTTCCATTAATAAATAAAGGAAAATCTTCGACTTTTTTTGTTCCGCCATTATCGTTAATAACGGTTTTTACCACATTGATAGTTCCTGTAAAAGAACTCGACGATCCGCCCGAGGCTGGCGCAGCTGAACAAGTCGGTCCATAAATAGTGTTACCTTGCATTACTACTTGACCGGTTTGCGCCATAGCCCGACCATTCAAACTGGCACCGGTATAAATATTAATATCGGTTAGAGCCAAAATGTTTCCTTTGAAAGCCGTAGTTGTGTTGAGGGTGGCGGAAGAACCGACCCTCCACCAAATGTTACAAGGGTCGCCGCCGGTGACCGATGATCCAGGCGAGGTAATAACGGTTGTCGCCGCCTTGAAAATCCAAACACCTGACCCCGTAAGATTCAAATTTCCAGTTAACGAGAAAGAATCAGCACAATAGACACCTGGTACGAGAGGTGAAAGCAAAGTCAAATTTTTTACACCAGTACCCGAATAGTCAACAGTACAACCCTGATCAAGAGTGCCGAAAGCTGCCGAGTTATCAATTTGAGCTGCAGCAGCATTAGAATCACCGGCATGGATTGTACCTGTGACAGACGGCGAACCAGTGACCGCAGAACCAGGACTAACACCCAAGTCTCCAGAAACCGTGGTTGTACCAGTGTTTGTTACCGTCGAACCGGCCAAAATCGAGTAACTGTCTGAAGCTACCAGCGTTGGTGAATTGGCCGCCTGGGCGGTTGATAGTCCGAAAAAATTGGACATTATAAGGGCAAAGGACACAACCACTACAGTTGTCGCCGAGACCTTGTTAAATATTTTCATAAATATTTTTATGATTAAAAAAATCTGCTTACGGTATAGCACTTTAATCAAAAAAAATCTCTAAAATTACAATAATTTTTAAGTGGATAACTATAATCAAGGAATAAAAAAATCCCACAAAAAAACCTCCATCGATCGATGGAGGTTTCTTGTTTTTTCTAAAACGATAATCTGGAGATTCGACCAACCTGCATGTTTTCACCCAGGGTGGCAACTTTTTCTTTGATCAATTCGTTGATGGTTTTGGTGTCGTCTTTTATAAACTGTTGTTCGAGCAAACAATTATCAGCGTAGAATTTGTTCAGTTTGCCTTCGATAATTTTTTCGACGATTTCGGCCGGTTTGTTTTGACCGGCGATTTCACCGCGGTAAATTTCTTTTTCATGTTCGATGATTTCGGCTGGTACTTCCTCACGGCGAACATAAGTTGGATTAGCGGCCGCGACTTGAATCGCCAAGTCATGACCTAGTTCCAAAAACTGAGGTGTTTTGGCGACGAAATCGGTTTCGCAATAAAGTTCCACCAAAACTCCGAGTTTTCCGTTAGCGTGCAAATAAGTGAAAACCAAACCTTCTTTGGTTTCGCGTTCGGCTTTTTTGTCAGCCTTGGCTACACCCTTTTTTCGCAAAAGATCCGCGGCTTTGTCGAGATCACCGCCAGTTTCCTCCAAAGCCCCTTTGGCTTCCATCATACCGGCTCCGGTTAAAGCCCGAAGTTGCATGACAATTTTGGCATCAATCATAATGTTACGAATTACGAATCTTTCCGAATCTACAAATAAAAAGGATGTAAATTATTTTATTCTATCCAAATATTCGTAGATTTGTAGGATTAGTAGGAAATTAGTTGATTAGTAACAACCGTTATTTTAGACCGCCTTACTTACCACCGGTGCAGCCACATTCTGTGGTGCGGCCAAACGGGCGGTTTCCATAGCCTTGCGACCTTCGATGACAGCGTCAGCCATCAGCTTGGCAACAATGGCCAGAGATTTGGAGGCGTCGTCGTTAGCCGGGATTATATAAGTGGCGTCATCTGGATTGACATTGGTATCGCAAATAGCAATGACTGGCACGTTCATGGTTTTGGCTTCGAGCACAGCGGTGTTGTCTGAATGCATGTCAAGAACAAAAACGGCTTCTGGTAAACGTTCAAGCAATTCGATGCCACCGATTTTACCGGTCAATTCCTCGATTTCGCGAGTTAACATGAGCTGTTCTTTTTTGGTGTACTTTTTAAGTTCACCGCGTTCGTTTTGTTCGCGCAACATTTTTAAGCGACGAATAAGTTTTTTGATTTCACCAAAGTTGGTGAGTGTACCTCCCAACCAACGAGAGTGAACGTTTGGCATACCGCAACGATTGGCTTCCTTAATAACCGCATCCTGAGCCTGACGTTTGGTACCAACAAACAAAACCAAGCCACCGCGGGAAACGACGTTTTTAACAAAATCGAGCGCTTCCTTAAGCAACTTTTGAGTTTCCTCGAGGTTAATGATATGGATACCGCCACGTTCGGCAAAAATGTACGGTTCCATTTTTGGGTGCCAGCGTTTGGCCTGATGACCAAAATGCACGCCGGCCTTAAGCATTTCTTCGAGTGAAGGAATGGTAGGCATAGGGTTTTTTCTTTTTTTATCCGGCCAAGTTAGCCTTAGCTGGAACCTTGGTGGGTCAATTTGGGCCCTTTTTTAAAGGGAGAAGCCAAGCCAACTTATTCCACCTGTGTGATTAATGGCCAAAGTATATAAAACTTTTAAATTTACGTCAATATTTCTGGCTTAAAAATAAAACCCGAGAGTTTAAGAAAATCTCCGGGTCACAAAGAGACAACGGTTCCTCCTAACCTTTCATAGCTTCGTCAAAATCCTCCCCCCGAAGGCCAACCCGCCCTCTCCATCTATAAACAAGAAGATTTCCGTTTTCCTGGTGTCAGAATCTGGCTCCAGAAAGACTCTTCCCTCTTCTCCTTTTCTAAAATCAACCTCAAACCACCAATTTGAAATTTTAGAAGTCGAGGGTCTTACCACGGTTCCTAGCAACCCCCTGGCCACCAAACACCAGGATTTTGCCCGCCTTCTGTGAATACAGATTTCTTCTTCTTTGGCGTTAAGCTGCCTATAAAGCCAGATTATCCAACAAACGGCCAGAAAAAAGAAAACAAAGCTAAGTATAAGTATATGAATGAGCATCTTTGCCTCCGTCTATTAGTTGTTTTGACCTCTAAAAAGACAATATCCCTCAAAAACCACAAAGTCAAAAAAAATTTAAAATCCATCCACAACCCCGATCCCTCTTGACTATTCCAAACTTTTTGTGTATCTTGTTCCGGTCGCGTCCGAAAGTTCGATGTATTGGTCGCGACAACCCAGGTCAAATGACCACCACCCGTCGGAGAAAAACCTTGCCGAGAGATCCCAAAGATTCAGAAGGTCTGTGCCAAGCCGTGATCAAGCTCCTTGGTCGAGACAATCAGAGAGCCGTACTGGACACCAGTCGCGCGCTCGAAGAAGGCCACGACCTGGGCGACGATGTCATGACCAAGGTCATGAGGGCGGGATTCACCACACGTGATACCGCACTCGCCAAGCCCCTGGAAGCCATCGCCGCAAGACTGGCCACCAGTCTCCGCCCGCACAGTCGCCGCGAACTGGGGCTTCGGGCAGCCAAATACGGCTATCATGACATCGCCAAGGCGTTGACCGCCTAGGGAACTTCTCTCAACTCTCGGAGGACCTCGTCCTCCACCACGTCCGTCACCCCCACCGCCCACGCTGCGGTGGACTTTTTTTATAAAAAAATGGACGACCGATTCGATCGTCCAAAAAAAATTAAATTCGTAGATTCGTAAATTCGTCCCGCCTCGTAGGCCTCGGAGCGGGATCCCGCCAAAGGCCTCCGTCGGCGGGATAATAAATTCGCCTCGCCTCTTAGGTTCGGACGGGGTCCCGCCAACCTATCCTTCCGACCGTGTCCTCCCGTAGCTCGTCACGAGCGTAGGAGGAAGCCCGAGCGTAGGAGGAAGGCCTCCGTCGGCGGGATAATTCGCGCCCCCCCCTTGACTTTTTTTCAAAAGATGATATTATCTTCTGTCGTTCCTTCACCCAGCCAAAATCCGCACCCTTAAAAACTGTGAATTACGAAACTAAAAAATAATCAAATTTTAAACCAAACCAAAAATTATTCACTGTTAAAGTGAATTTTTTGTTTTAAGGAATTGTCACACAATTGAAACGTCGTTTTGGAAGTAATTGGAATGGAGAGAAGAAGT
>JAZDHJ010000023.1:0-10258 GCA_043805995.1 Candidatus Uhrbacteria bacterium | reverse complement strand
GTATTGGTTTAGGTTTTTGAAACGAAATTAAAAAACGTATCCAATCAACCAATCCTTTTAATACCTTTAACACCTTTAGGACATTTCGAACCTTCTCCAATCCAATCTGAAAACCTCCCTGCAACCCCCTCGGCCATAGCCCTACGGGCGAGGCCTTAAACCCCTTCGGCCATAGCCTGGCCTACAGGCGAGGCCTTCCGTCCCCTTAACCCACAAACCTATGAGCAAAGAAGTCGTTTTCGACATTGAAACTAAAAATACTTTCGACGATATTAACAGTCGTGACCGGTCGGAATTTAAAATTTCGGTCATCGGTGTTTATTTTTATGAAAACGACGAATATCGAGCTTACGAGGAACATGAATTTGGTGAACTTTGGCCGCGGCTCGAGCAAGCTGATCGTTTGATTGGTTACAACAGCAAAGGTTTTGATTTGCCGATCATGAATAATTATTATCCCGGTGATTTTTTAACTTTTCCCAATTTGGATATCCTTGAAGAAATTCGCAAAGCCCTCGGCTTTCGTTTAAAGCTCGACCACGTGGCCGAGGCGACGGTTGGTTATGGAAAAACTGGTCATGGACTTCAGGCCATCGAGTGGTGGAAAAAAGGTGAGAAGGAAAAAGTAAAACAATATTGTCTCGACGATGTTCGAATCACCAAAGCGGTTTATGAGTATGGTTTGAAGTACGGCGCTTTGGCTTATCAAGATAGGGCCGGGGAGCGCAAAGCGATTCCAGTGGATTTTAAATTAAGACAGTTGAGCAAACCATCGATTAATTTGACGATGCCGTTTTAATCCTTCAATCCGTCATCCCGAGCCAGCCATTCGATAGGCCTCATGGCCCTGAGTCGAGTCGAAGGGAGAGGGATCTCGCCACGTGATTTTAGGTTAAAAAAATTAAGTAAAAAGATTAGTTTTGTGAGTCACGAGGCGAGATTCTTCTCTGGCTCAGAATGACAGGAATGATAACCTTATGAACCTATTCCTAACCTCAGCTGGTCTAACCAATAAAAAAATCAAAGATCGTTTTAAAAACGAGACCCTTAAACTTGAAAACACCAAAGTCGTTGTTTTGTTTACCGCCGGTGATTCTAGAACGCCGGAATGGCGATTAAAACATGAACAAATTTTTGGTGAACTTGGTTTAAAATGTGATTTTATAAATATTTCTGAAGCGGTTGATTTGACTAGTCAGCTCTCGGATTACGGAATTTTTTATGTCTGTGGTGGTAACACTTTTTATATTTTAGACCGATTAAGAAAAACCGGTGTCATTCAAGTCTTGCTCGACTCAATGATAAAAAATAAATTGTACGTCGGTTCGAGCGCTGGCAGTATTGTTATGTGTCCGGATGTCGAAATCGCCGGCGTTGGTTTTGATGGCGATAAAAACGAGATCGAATTAAAAGATTTAAAAGGTTTAAACCGAGTTCCGTTTTTCATCATGCCGCATTATGATGATTACGAGAGAGAAATACTGGAAAATTTTTCGCACGAGAAAAATAAATCAGTTGTCGCTCTGACCGATCAACAAGCGATTTTCGTCGAAGGCGATAAGTTTGTCTTGCTTGGCGATAATGGCGGACTCGAGATCGGTTGTGTTTTAGAAAAAGATAATCTTTAAAATAAATTTTATGTCATCATCTGAAAGAGGTCCGTCACCCGAGGAAATGAGTATTCCATCGGTCGAACAACCGGTTGTTACAACAACTGAAACTGTAGAGAAACCCATCGAGGTTCAGGAAAAAAAAAGAAAGATGAGGTTGGACAGAGAAGGTGTTAAAGCCAGGCTTGAAGCCGGAGAAAATTTAGAAAATTATGATTTATCAAATCTTGATTTGGCTGGTCTTGATTTTAGAGAAGGTGTAAGTTTCCGTGGTTCTGATCTTCGGGGAACCCTTTTCTTTCACAAAGAAAGCGAAGATGGCAGCGATCCAGAAGTGAAAACTAGTATTAAAGGGGCTGATTTTACCGAGGCTACTTTTGCGATCCTAGAACGCAAGCCTGTTTTTGTTAGAGTTGAGGCTGAAGGAGCAAAATTTGGTTATACGGAAAGTTTGCTTTCAAGACTTAAACGTCTTGAAGAGCCTGGTGAACTAAAGACGGCTGAAAATTCCGGTGGCTTGTTTGGTTTTAACGGCTGTGAAGGAAATTTTAAAGGAACTACTTGGGGCAATATTGATTTTGGTGGTGATACTGGTTTTGGTGCGACTTTTTACGGAGCGGATTTTAGTGGAGCAGTGATCGATGGGTGTGATTTGTCTGGAATAGACTTATCAGAGACAGAAATTAAAAATATTAAGATAATAAATCCGGTAATTTCTTCCAAGGGTTTTGTAATTAATGAAGACCAAATAGAAACCGTAGTTTCTGCCATTTCATTTTCTGATAACCGACAAGCTTCCTGGGAGCGAGACAAAGCAGTTAAAAGTTCAAGAGATCTATTAGAAAATGTTCTTAAGATAGAAATTAGCCAATTGTAATTTTCTATGTGCTACAGCAAAGAAGTGCAATTAGCTACCTCGAGTACGATTTTTGTCGCTTGTCTTTTTTATTATATTTATTTCTCCCTGCGTTTTGCGCATTCGAGTAAAAAGTGGTTGCGATCTTTTTTAAATAACGCCATGTTGGTTTTTGTCTGCATTGGCGGACACCAGTTTTTTGAGTTCCTGTCTTTGGCCACCAATAACCAATTTTTTTATAAAGTTGGTTTAGTGGTTTCAATTTCGGCGACCTATTTTATGTTGCGTTCTTTGGAGATTTTGATTAATAAAAATATTCATAGTCGACTGGCCTGGATTTTTATTGGTGTGGCGGCCATTTTTATCTTTTTGAATCCCGTACAATTTGAAGGTTACAGTTTTCATTTGCGACATTACTCAACTTTCATTTGGGCCGCTTTATGGATGCTGATGTTTATTTATCTGCATGTTTGCACTTTTGAGGAGTTTGTTGATCTTAAGGGTCGAAAACAAAGAAAAACTTTGATCCTTTATTTATTGGCTTTGTTTGATTTTTCTTTTATTTTAAGCGCGATTTATTCCGTTTGGGGCTACTTTAAATATTCGGTTAATGTTTGTTTTGATAGTCCATCAATTTGGTGCACCTTCTTTGTTCTTCAGGCTTTTGTGGCCCCGTTCTTTTTAATGGCCCTACCTCATATTTTTAAGCGACCCGAGGAACATCTTAAACAAACGATTAAGAGCACTATTTTGTATCTACTTATCTCACTGGGGATTCTAACTATCTTAATTTTAACCCTACCGTTTTTTAATTGTCTAACTTGGAAATTTGTCTTTCCTTGAAAACCCCAATTAAAAAATCCTTCCTTCACCCGATAATCACCTAAAAAATCACCCCTCCCGATAATCACCCCAACACCGATAATCACCAAACCCACCCACCCAAACCAAACCCCCAACTTTTCCCGCCATTTCAGCCAAAAAAAAGCGTCGTTTTTTTCTTGAAACTGTGGACAACTTTGTCTTTGACATGACCTCTCTTAAAGCCTAAAATATAAGTATTACGAAATGGAAAGGAGGACCATTTCGGACAAAAAAAGATAATCCGGTGGGATTGTCTTTTAATAACCTTAAAAACTTTATAATTTGGAGGCAGAACGAGGAAAGACATACGTTTTTTGTGAAACGTATGCGACATACGTTGAACGAAAAACGTATGTCTTGACGAAGTGCTGCGCCAAATTAGGAAGTTTTAATCTTTTTTTCTTATGTCCGATGCCCTCCGCCTCGACTCCAAAGTTGTCTCTGTGTCATCTCCAGACGGTATTTCTGATGCTGTCTGGAATTATGTTACCTCTTTAAAACAGGTAACCAAACGTGGTGGTATAGTTGAACCTTTTCAAATAGAAAAAATTCAACGTTCGGTGGCCGTGGCTATGGCCGAGGCTGGGGTTAAGGATCAAAAAAATACTGACAAGGTGGTTAAAAAAGTTGTTTCTCGCCTGCAACGGGCTTTCGACGGTCATTCGTTGCCTACCACCATGGATATCCGCGAAATTATCAATGTTACTTTGATCGATTTCAATCTTGTTCACGTGGCCAAAAAGTACATGACTTACCGGGTCGATTCACTGACTAATAAAAATGGCACCGAACCGGTTTATGGTCATGGCATCGAAGTGAAGCGCTATTTTACTGAAGCTGGCGTTCATCCTTACGACAAAATTCCTTGGGAACTTCGCGACGCTCGGATTACTAATGAAAAAGGCAAGGTGGTTTTTGAACAAACTGGGGTCGAAGTACCAAACTTTTGGTCGCAAACCGCCACCAATATCGTCGTCTCCAAATATTTCCGCGGCAAAATTGGACAGTCTGATCGTGAATTGTCAGTTCGTCAACTTATCGACCGGGTGGCTAAAACTATTGCTGCTTGGGGTCGCAAGGATGGTTATTTTCAAGCGGTGGATGACGCTGAGGCTTTTGAAGCCGAGCTCACCCATATTTTAATCAACCAAATGGCAGCTTTTAATTCGCCGGTTTGGTTTAATGTCGGGGTTAATAGTCATCCCCAGTGTTCGGCTTGTTTTATCAATTCGGTTCAAGACGACATGCGTTCAATTTTAAATTTAACGGTCACCGAAGGCATGCTTTTTAAAAGCGGCTCCGGTACCGGAACCAACTTATCATCATTGCGTTCTTCTAAGGAGTATCTTGGTGGTTCAAACGGTCGAGCTTCGGGTCCGGTTTCTTTCATGAAAGGTTTGGATGCTTTCGCCGGGGTTATTAAAAGTGGTGGCAAAACCCGTCGAGCGGCCAAAATGGTGGTTTTAAACGTCGATCATCCTGATATTGAAGAATTTATTACCTGCAAAGCCGAGGAAGAAAAAAAAGCTTGGGCGCTTATGGATGCCGGTTACGATGGCTCCATCGACGGTTCAGCTTATTCTTCCATTTTTTTCCAAAACGCCAACAACTCTGTCCGGGTTAATGATGATTTTATGCAGGCGGTGGTTGACGATAAGGATTGGATAACTCACGAAGTTATTACTCACAATTCTTCCGTTACTTACAAAGCTCGAGACATCATGAAAAAGATTTGTGATGCTGCTTGGCAGTGCGGCGATCCTGGTTTGCAGTACGACACAGCTTCCAATAAATGGCACACCTGCAAAAAAAGCGGCCGCATTAACGCTTCAAATCCGTGTTCGGAGTACATGTTCCTCGACGATTCCGCTTGCAACCTGGCTTCGCTTAACCTAATGCGTTTCCGAAAAGAAGTAGCTGGCAAAATGGAATTCGATGTCGAGTCTTTTAACAGAGCTAATGAAATTGTCATTACCGCCATGGAAATTGTGGTGGGTAATTCCAGTTACCCGACACCATCTATCGAAGAAAACAGTTACACTTTTCGTCCACTGGGCATTGGTTACGCCAACCTTGGCGCTTTACTCATGAGCCGTGGCTTGGCTTATGACTCTGACGATGGTCGAAATTTGGCGGCTGTCATTACTTCACTCCAAAGTGGTATCTGCTATGCTCAGTCCACCAGAATTGCCGAAAAGAGAGGACCTTTCACGGCTTACCAAGAAAACGCCGAATCAGTTTTGGATGTCATGCGCATGCATCGCGACGCGACCGAAGTTTTGTTAACCGCCAATGTGCCAGCTGATTTATTGGTGGCTGCTAAAAAATCTTGGCAAGAAGTGGTGGAACGCGGAGCTCGTTTTGGTCTTCGCAACGCCCAAATTTCCTTGTTGGCGCCAACCGGTACCATTGCTTTCCTTATGGATTGCGACACGACAGGTGTCGAGCCAGACATTGCTCTTGTAAAATACAAATGGTTGGTCGGCGGCGGCATGATTAAAATTATCAACCAAACTGTTCCAGAAGCTTTGACTCGTCTTGGTTATTCTGATGATGAGAAAAATAGTATTCTTGAGTACATTAAAGAAAAGGATACCATCGAAGGCGCACCAGGTTTGAAAGACGAACATCTTGGAGTTTTTGATTGCGCTTTCAAACCAGCCAATGGCAAGCGCTCCATTAATTACATGGGTCACCTTAGAATGATGTCAGCTGTCCAACCATTTTTGTCTGGGGCTATTTCTAAAACCGTTAATTTGCCAAACGAAGCCACACCAGAGGAAATCGAAAAAGTTTATGTCGAGGCTTGGAAAATGGGTCTCAAAGCCGTGGCCGTTTATCGCGACGGTTCCAAACGTCAGCAACCACTCACCACTTCACTCGATAAAGATCAATCCAAAAAAATCGCGGTTATCAAAAAAACCGAAGCCGCGGTTGGCGACGGTCGAGCCGAATCGGTTAAACCTTTGCGTCACCGATTGCCTGATGAACGTAAAGCGATTACTCACAAATTCCAGGTCGGAACTTTCAAAGGATTTATTACGGTCGGACTTTATGACGATGGTAACCCAGGTGAGTTGTTTGTAACCATGGCCAAGGAAGGCTCAGTTATAAGCGGTCTGGCCGATGCATTTGCCACTTCAGTTTCCATTGGTTTGCAATACGGCGTGCCACTTCAGGTCCTAGTCAATAAATTTGTTCACGTGCGTTTTGAACCGTCCGGTTACACCAACAATCCAAACATCAGAATTGCCAAATCCATCATCGACTACATTTTCCGCTGGATGGCCATGAAATTTATGACCCCGGAAGAGCAGAGAATTGTCGGTATTATGAATGTGGTCGAAGCCGAAGTTTCGAGTGGTAGCAATAGCACGCCAGCCATTGCCCAGTCAGCAAATTCTGAAACCGAAGCCGAACCTCAGCCGACACTGTTCACCGAAAAGAAAATTGGTCTCAATTCAACTTTTGATAACCAGTCCGACGCCCCAGCTTGTCCAACTTGCGGTTCGATCATGGTGCGCAATGCCTCGTGTTACAAATGTCTAAATTGCGGCGCGACCAGCGGTTGTAGTTGATCTGTAAATTAAGATTAAAAAATAATAGATCTGATTGGTCTATTATTTTTTTTGAAACTTGTCGATCTGAAGTTTAGGCGGTAAACTATTCTTGAAAAAGTCTTGATTAATAACTATTTTTTTTATGCCTGGAGAAAGAAGAGGCGAAGATTTTTCTGGCTCAGGTCCAGCTGAGGAAGTTCCAGTTTTGGTAGTGCAACCAACCGAGACTTTTTCCCGAAAAGCTCTCCTGCCCAGCGAAAGCGAGGAAAAAGAGCCTTCTACCAGTGAAAGTGAAGAAGTGGAAGAAGTGAGAAGAACAGGAGAAAAAGCCGAGGAGCTGGCTACTGTTTTATCAGAGTTTGAGTTTACCGAAGATTTCCCTCAGATGGTTACCGCCTACTTCGCTCGCTACCCGAATGTTCTTCGGGGTGGTTCCGGTGTTGTGGACGAAGGACAAGTAGTCTTTTTTTCGGTGAATGAATTATTGAAACGAGAAATGGCTAGAGTAAAATTTTGTTCAGAAGCGGCTAAAAAACAAAAGGCGCGAAATCAACTTGTGGCCAATCTTTCCGAAATTGAAAAAGAATTTTTTCAGCTTTTAGACTTATTACCAGTTCGCTTTAACCAACAGTTTTCGCTTTTGGGCCAGGTCGAAGATTTGTCTGTCCAAATGACAAGAAGTTTTTTAAATAGTAAAGGACGATTAAAAAGTATCGAAGATTCTTCGGAGGTGTTGGGAAGAGTTGTCGCCAGATTAAATTCTCTGCTTTTTTTGTACAGTCAAAACCAAAAAGCTTTAGAAAAGATTTAGTTGTAATTTTGTAAAAACAAAAAACACCGGCTAAAAACCGTTGTTTTTAAAACTCTGAACCAATCCCTAACGTAGCTCTGTCCAACAGAGCGAAGTGGGATGGTCGGGCTGGCGAGATTCGAACTCACGGCCTCTTCGTCCCGAACGAAGCGCGCTACCAACTGCGCCACAGCCCGAATTGGTTGGGACGGCTAAAGGGGTTTAGTTGGATTTGGGCTTTAAGCCTCGCCAGTAGGCCGGCTCTGCCCATAGGGCAACGCCCGAGGGGTTACGGCCGAGGGGCATTGAAGGGCACTAAGGCAAGGAATTTATTTCTTAGAATAAATTTTTCCGTGCCTTAACGCCCCCTCGGCCATAGCTTAGCCTACGGGCGAGGCTATAACGCCCAAACCCAATCCACCGCCTTAACGCCCTAATCAAATACCGCCCAAATTATACATAATAGACAATTTTTTGGCAATAATCAAGTTCTCTATTATAATAGATAGGCTTTGATAAAAAATTATGTACATCCTATTCCTCGTCCTCTTCATTCTTATTGCTTCCACGGCTTATGCTGCCAATAGTGGCGCCCCATGGGTACCGACCAAAAAAAAGGACATTGAACGTTTTTTGAATTTTGTTGATTTGAAACCTGGTGAAAAGTTTTACGAACTGGGTTGCGGTGATGCTCGGCTGGCTATTGCGGCGGCCAAAAAGTTTGGGGTAAAAGCCGTTGGCGTCGAACTTTCAATTCCACAGGCTGTGGTGGCCTTTATTCGTAATCGTCTGGCCAAAACCGAGGTCAAAATTAAATGGGCCAATTTGTTTAAAGTCGATTTATCCGACGCCGATTTTGTCTATATGTTTTTAATGCCCGAGACTTATGCCAAAATTAAACCAAAATTGGAAAAGGAATTGAAACCCGGGGCGGTCGTGGTTTCCTATGTTTGGCCGGTTGTCGGTTGGGAAGCAGAAAAGGTTGATTCAGTCGAAAAAAAGTTAAATTTATACCTTTATAAGCGATAATTAAGCTAAAGTTAGCCAAACACCCTTGACAAAAGGGTGTTTTTGGTGTATTCTTTAATGTCTTTTGTGCCCCAAGATAAGGGCGCGAAGTCGCGTCCTTTCCTAACCCCAACCGTCTCGCTGTGAGCGAGAAGGAGCTGCCATGTCTGATCCCCGTACTGCTCTCCTGCCCGTTCTCAACCACATCGTCACCCACCCCAACCCCCACCTGGACGAGTTGGCCACTATTTGGGAAATTGAAAAGTTCGGAACCAGGGGGTTCCGAATCAATGGTCGACCCGGAATCCACTACATGTCGTGGAGCGAGGCCAGAACCTTCGTTCTCGAGAACGAAGGCACGATCATTCTCGGTATGGGTGGCGGTGAGTTCGATGACCACGGAAGGTCGGAAGTGACCTGTACTGCCAAGCTCATGGCCAAGTACCTAGGTGTGAACAGACTTCCGGAACTCAGGGCTATCCTCAAGAGGGTTCTGGACAGCGATACCTTGGAAGGAGAAGATGCCTTCAACCTTCCCAGGCTCATCAAGAGCCAGAACCGCCACGGTGTCCCACCAGACCAGATTTACAAGTGGGTGGCCGATGTTCTCGACAGTCTCTTTGAGGATGGTCGGGACTTCCATCTGGGATGTCCGAAGGACTTTAGTGATTCCGGAAGAATCATGAAGATTGCCGGACTCGATGTCGGTTTCGTCACGAGTGGCTTTGAGTGTATGCCGGCCTGGCTGCGAGAGACGAAGGGGGCGAATATTTGTGTTGTTCGCCGTTCGTCGGGTAGATGCTCGATTTTCTGTGACGGATCCGAGAATAGCCGCAAGGTCATCACCGCCATCGCCCTTGGTCTCCTGGGGGCCGAGCAGGAACTTCTGTGCGTCCAGGACAAGCGTCGTGATAGGGAAGCAAGGGAGTTGGAGACCATGATCACGGTCGGGACAGATGGATACATCCCCGGAGCCGAGCATTGGTTCTTTTTCCGGCGCGGGGGAATGATCTTGAATGGCTCCGAGAGCCACCCCGACGCCGAGCCGACCCTCTTGAACAAAGCCCAGATCCGTGACGTGGTCACGGCGGCTATCCAGGCCATCAGCCAGCCGAAGGTGACCGAGTAGCACTTCGGTGTTTCATCACCGACCCCGAGCGGTTCGCGCGTGTCTTACACGTACTGCGATCCGCTCGGTTTTTTTTGTTGTTACGAATCACCCCACTTCGCTGGGCTACGCGGGGCACAGCGAATTTTGACACCCACTTTCGCTCATGACGAGCTACGAATGGGCACGGCGAATCGACGAATATTGGATCGGATGGGATTTGACTAAAAAAACACACCTCTGTGTGGGTGTGCGACGCGGGTTGGCTCGTGGATAACCACTTCGTTGTTGTGGGTGATTTTTTTTCGTTTTGGTTTCTCCTTAATTGTCCACCCCACCCGGTAAACCACTGGTTTGACCAGTGGACTCAAAAGGTTTGACCTTAACGCAGAAAAACAAAAAACATAGTAAAATTCTGACCGGTGGCTTATGAGATACGCTCTGGTAAGATTTCACTATGTC
>JAZDHJ010000022.1:0-31151 GCA_043805995.1 Candidatus Uhrbacteria bacterium | reverse complement strand
GACAGAAAAATTATTGAACGGTACATCGAAAAGCAAGGCCGAAAAGAAGACGTTAAACAATTAAAACTCTTCGAACTAAATTAATATCGACGCCCTGTGGTGTTCGCCGCCTCGGCGATCCCACAGGGTAATTCACAAAAGGGATTTTACGACCGGTTATTATTCCGATGTATGACAATGTTCCAATTTTTATTATAAAAAATTTGTTAAGAACAACAGGATTTTCTAGAGAAAAATATTTTGAACTTTTAAATCAGTGTTAAAAAATATCGTCCAATGAAGGACGGTATTTTTTTAATCTTCGGCAAATGGATTATGCCCAGCTTTCAGTAAATTTTCAATCGGGACAAAAAGTGGCTTTGGTAAATTATTCCATTCAAACCAGTCCCAAACATCCCAGCGATCTGGTTCAGTGATTGACGGTTTGCCAGAATCATAATCGGCTACGACAAAAAGCGTGATGTAGTGTTTGCCTTCTTTTTCAAAAATATCATTGGTATAAACCCAAGATCGAAGATTTTTGATTTTTACTCCAGTTTCTTCGAGTGTTTCGCGAATTGCACAATCTTCCACTGATTCGCCAAATTCCAGATGGCCACCGGTAAAACTCCAGGTGCCATCACCGTGAGCATTTTTTCTTTTGCCCATAAGAACCTTGCCGTCTTTTTTAATAATGACACCAACTCCGACTTTCGGTCTTTTTATTTCTTCCATATGGGAATAAGTGAACCCTTCGACCTGGCTCAGGGCCTTTGGGGGGGGTAAGATTAAAACGAAAATAGTTTGTAAATCCTTGAATTAGGTCTTTTACTCTCTTTGCCACATTAGTGTATAATACTCTTGAAAATTATGAAACAAAAAACAGTTAAAATTATTTGGACGATTTTTTCGTTAATCGTGGTTATTTCCATGGTTTTTAGTGCGTTCATGTATTAGGTGGGTGGTAGAAAACGTAGAGGGTAGAATGTAGATTGTGGGTTGGTTGGATTTTGGTTGTTCCGGTCCAATAATCTACATTTCTACGAATTCTACGTTTTTTACGTTTTTACAAATCAAAAAACTTGTCCACATCCCTTCAACCCCTTAAACTCCTTCCGCCCCTTCAATCCAATAAATTGTGCTATACTAATAACAGAAAAACATAAATTGCTGTTATTCTTTTATGAAAATTACGCCCGCTCAACTTAAGGTTTTATTGGTTGGTTCAAATCTCGTTTCTGATAAAAAGTTCAACGATGCGGTTAAAAAATCCGAGCAAAACGGGATTGCTCTTGATGAATATTTGGTAAATGAAGGGATAATCTCCGATGTTAACTTAGGTCAGTTGGTGGCTAATTTTTTTCGCCTGGATTATATTAATTTATCTCGGCAAAAAATTTCCGACGAAATTTTGCACCTGGTGCCAGAAGTGGTTGCTCGATCACGCGGCATTGTCGCTTTTGCCAAAGATAGCAATAGTGTTAGTTTAGGCATGGTTGATCCGGATGATTTGGAAATCGCCAATTTTGTGGCCAAGCGTACTGGTCTTGAAACCCGTCGATTTTTGGTTACGTCTTTGGATTTGCAATTGGCTCTAACTCGATATCGTGCCAGTGCCAGCGAGGCTCTTAAAAAAATTCTTGCCAATTTTGACTCAAATAAATTGTCAAAAGTCCAAAAAGAAAATGGTGTAATTGACTTGGTTGAAATGGTTTTGCAATACGCACAATTAAACGGAGCGTCAGATGTTCACCTTGACCCTTTTGAAACCATAGCCACTTTACGTTATCGTATTGACGGCATTTTGCACGATATTATTGAAATACCTCAAGCTTTGTCTGAATTGGTAGTGTCGCGGGTTAAGATTTTGTCTAAAATGCGTACCGATGAACACCGGGCGGCTCAAGACGGAAAATTAACTTTTACGTTAGCGTCATTTGATGACGGTACAGGCAAACGGACCAAAAAAAAGATCGATGTTCGCGTTTCTGTGGTGCCGGCCGCTTACGGAGAAAATATTGTTATGCGTCTGCTTTCCACTCAAAACCGAATATTGACACTTGATGATTTGGGGCTGTCTCCACCAGACGCGGAAAAAGTTAAGTTGGCTATAAAAAATTCCGTGGGCATGATTTTGGTTACCGGCCCAACTGGTTCTGGCAAAACCACTACTCTCTACGGTATTTTAAAAATTCTTAATCGACGTGAAGTCAATATTGCCACCATTGAAGATCCGGTGGAATATGCTGTTGAAGGTATTACCCAAATTCAAGTTAATACCAAAACCGATCTTACTTTTGCTAATGGTTTGCGAGCTATTGTTCGCCAAGACCCTAACATTATTATGATTGGTGAAATTCGGGATCACGAAACAGCCGACATTGCCGTAAACTCGGCCATGACCGGGCACTTGGTTTTATCCACTCTTCACACTAATAATGCCGCCACTACCTTGCCGCGACTTTTAGATATGGGGATTGAACCGTTTTTAATTGCTTCAACGGTTAATATTGCTGTGGCTCAACGCCTGGTTCGCAAGGTTTGTGAAAACTGTCGGGCTTCTTATATTTTTTCCGATGAAGAAAAAATTATTGTCGAGGCTTTGCCACGTTTACATAATGCTCTTATAAAACGCGTTGGGGATGATTTGTCGACCCTTCGGCTTTATAAAGGTTCTGGTTGTAAAATTTGTGGGGATACGGGTTTTATTGGTCGGGTTGGAGTTTTTGAAGTTTTAACCTTGAGCTCAAAAATTAAAGCGGCCATTTTAGCGCGTGCTTCCAGTCAAGAAATTGAAACTTTAGCCGAAGCTGAAGGTATGACTACCATGCTTGAAGATGGTATTGAAAAAGTTCTTCAAGGAGTTACTACGATTGGTGAATTGTTGCGAGTTGCAAGTAGTGAATACTAAACAGAAAATATGCCACAAAATCAAAAAAAACAAAAAAAATCCGGTATATTTTCTTGGGAAATAAATTTTGGCGGATTTAGTTTAACCCAAAAAGCCCTGCTGGCTAAAAATATTGCTGTAATGATTAAATCAGGACTTACCATAAGTGACGCTTTGGATATTACTGCCGATTCAATGTCCGGAAGATTTAAAATGATTATTCGGCATATTCAAAAATCAATCGAAGCCGGTAGTACACTAAGTGATAGTTTAAAGGAATATCCTAAAATTTTTCCACCGCTTTTTATTGGTGCGGTTTATGCCGGAGAATCTTCGGGTTCTTTGGCGGAAAATTTGGAGAATGTTGCTGAACAATTGCGTAAAGAAAAAGAATTGGCGGCCAAAATTAAAGGCGCCATGTTGTATCCAATCATCGTGCTTATTGCTGCTTTTGGATTGGGTTTGGCGATTTCCTTTTTTATTTTGCCACAAATCACACCTTTGTTTGAGGGGTTGAAGGTGGAATTGCCAATCACTACCCGGGGGTTAATGTGGTTTTCTCGTTTGGTTATTAATCATGGCGTAGTTTTATTGGGTGGTATTGTTATAACTTTTGGTGTGCTTGGTTATGTCATCAAACAAAAATTTTCGCATCCTGTAACTCATTGGTTGCTTTTAAATATTCCAGTAATTAAACCTTTGGTTCGAAACGCCAACGTGGCCAGATTTTGTCGAACCCTAGGTACTCTTTTAAAAAGCGGTTTAACTATTAATGAAGCGATTGTCATTTCCAGTTCAACTTCAGGTAATTTTTATTTTCAACGGGCGCTTACGGAAATTTCTAACCGTCTTGTTTCTGGTACCCCGCTTTCTGAGCATTTGTCGCGGTATGAAAAACTTTTTTTTAAATTAGTCACTCGCATGATTCACGTGGGTGAAGAATCTGGTCAGTTGGAGGACACACTTTATTATTTGGCCGGCTTTTTCGAAGAAGAAGTTGATAATGATGCCAAAACCATGTCCACGGCCATAGAACCGATTTTGTTAATTTGCATTGGTTTAGTGGTCGGATTTTTGGCTATCTCGATTATCACGCCGATTTACAGTATTACCGGAAATATTAATTAATCAAAGGTGGTTTTATGAGGAAGAGTAATAGAAATCATGCCCCCAACCATTTTTCGGATCTTTCGGATAATTTCGGAGTTTCGGATCATAGTAAGGGTTTTACCCTCATCGAACTCCTTGTGGTTATTAGTTTGGTTACCATAATGGCCGGAGTGGCCATGGCGGCGTTTGGTAATCTTCAAACTTCAACGCAGTTAAATGAGACTTCAACGCAAATTGTGCAAACTTTGCGTATGGCTCGCGAACAAAGTATAGCTGGACTTAATAACGCGGCTCATGGAATTAAGTTTAACCCCACAGCTTATGTTTTGTATCAAGGTGATTCTTATGCCACGCGAGATTTGGCTTATGATCGAGTGTATAAATTAGATTCCGCCTTAACCATAACCACAACTTTAACCAACAATGAAATATTTTTTTCCAAAGGTGTGGGGGTGCCAAGTGCTGGTGGTCTTATAACAATTTCTCATTCAGTTAACGGTTTTAAAAGAATTTCGATAAATACTCAAGGAATAATTGAAGAAAAATGAAATATTTTTCAGGTAATAAAAAAGGCCAATCGCTTATCGAGGTCGTCATAGCCATGGCGATTTTTGCCGTTATCGCCGGAGCGTTTATGAGTATTTCGCTCGGCAGTTTTACCGGTTTGGTTCAGGGTGGTGAAAAGACCGAGGCACAAGCTTTGGCCGAGGAGGGTATGGAGGCGATTCGATCGGTGCGCGACGGTGCTTGGAACGAACTTGTTTATAGCCCGGTCCAGGTGTTGGTGATAGCCGGGACTTGGGAAATTTCTAGTAGTGCCTCAGAACTTATCAATAATAAATACACTCGCATCATTACTGTTTCGGATGTGTGTCGCGACGGGACTGACATTGTCGCTACTTGTCCGGCTTCATACATTGATCCGTATCTAAAGTTTGTAGTTGTTACAGTAAGTTGGGAATCTCGTCCCGGTTCAATTAACACAGCAGAACAATCCGGCTTTATCAGTAATTGGGACTCGCGCGATTGGACGCAAACCGACTGGAGTGGTGGTAGCGGACAGACAACTTGGTCAAACGAAACCAGGCATGACAGCGATGACGGCGGTGTTTATGCCGGTACCGCTGGCCAAGTAACCCTTGCTCAAGATTCAGATGGCACTTGGGCTTTGTCTGGCGGCGAAGAAACATCGGATACCTCAGACACAAATTTTAATGCTGGTACCTATACCAACACGGCCATCAGTGGTTCGGGTAGTTCGGCCAGTGTTGTTTTATCGCAAGCCCCGACTTGGTCACTTCACACCGACACAGGTAGCGAAAGTCGGAACGATATTACTTGCACTTCGGTGACAAATTGTTGGGCTGTCGGTAATTCCGGAGCCCTTGCTCGATATAATGGTACGACTTGGACAACTTCAACTATTCCATCAAGCGCAAATATCAATGCTATTTATGCTTTGTCGGCCAATGATATTTGGGTTGCTGGTGCTAGTGGTCGATTTTGGCATTACAACGGTTCGGTCTGGTCTTTACATACCGATACTGGTAACCAAACTTGGAGCGATCTTGTCTGCACTTCGGCAACCAGTTGTTGGGCGGTGGGAAATTCCGGAGCTTTGGCCAGATATAATGGCACCACCTGGACAACTTCCACAATTCCTTCAAGTGCTCAAATAAATGCCATATTTGCTCTTTCGTCCTCAAATATTTGGGCGGTTGGCGCCAGCGGTAGAATTTGGCGTTATAACGGAACCGCTTGGTCGCTCAATACTAGCACGGGTTCTGAGATCTGGAATGATATCACTTGCCCTTCAGCAACCAATTGTTGGGCGGTCGGCAATTCTGGGGCTTTAGTACAGTACAACGGAATAAGTTGGACCAAATCCGTTATTCCTTCAAGTGCTCACATAAATAGTGTTTATGCGGTTTCCGCTTCAAATATTTGGGCGGCCGGAGCCAGTGGTTATCTATGGAATTACAACGGCACAGCTTGGTCGCTTAATACTGATACTGGCAATGAAGCCTGGAACAGTATTTTTATGAATTCCAGTAGTTCTGGTTGGGTGGTTGATACCGGCGGCCAATTTTTTAGATATGGTAGTGGGTATCAACCAAGTGGTACTTTTCAATCCAGAATTTTTGATAGTGGATTAATTACCACAACTTGGAATATTGTTTCGTGGACTGAAACAGTTCCGGCCGGCGGTGATATTACCGTGGCGGTTCGTTATGGTAATACAGCAACGCCTGATGGTACCTGGTCGGCCTGGAGTGGTGAATTAGTTGATCCACTTGGTTCAACTATTGCTTATACCGGAAGATATTTTCAATATCGTCTAACCCTTACTCGGCCGACGGTTGTCACTTCAACCGTCGAACTGGCCGATATTACTATTTCTTACAACACCCCCACCAATAAACATCTTAATGCGGTTGATATGGTAAGTTCTGGTGATGGCTGGATTGTTGGTAACGGTGGTGTTATTTTGCGATATAACGGTACTAATTGGTCGGTTGTCACTTCGCCTGTGGGAGATGATTTGTTTGACATAACCATGATTTCGGCCAGTGATGGTTGGATTGTTGGAGCTGGAGGAAAAATTTTACATTATGACGGCTCGAACTGGAGTGAGTTTTTTGATACCGGCAACGAACAATGGAACGCTGTTGATATGCTTTCGGCCGGTGACGGTTGGGCTGTGGGTAATGGCGGAGAAATCGCTCATTGGGACGGCAGTATTTGGGATGATTCGGTAGTTAGTCCGACCGGTCATGCTCTTAACGATGTTGTTGTGGTGGACAGCGCTCATATTTGGGCCGGCGGAGCTGATAATTTTAGTGAAATTATTTTTTATACGGACGGAGTCTGGGTAACCCACACCGATTTACCTGGCAACGAAGCTGTTCAAAGCCTTTTCTTTTCTTTAGTTACCGACGGTTGGGCAATTAGTGACAGTGGACAATTTATGCGTTTCGACGGAACCAGTTGGAATGATTGGCAAGACACTGGCGTTGATGCTTGGCGTGATGGAATTTGTGTTAGTACCAATGATTGCTGGGCGGTCGGTGATAATGGTTTGATTGCTCGTTGGAATGGAGCGGCCACTTGGGATCCGGCTGTGCCTTCACCAACACCGCGACAACTTAATGGCATTGATATGGTTTCGGCCAGTGATGGCTGGGCAGTTGGTAATAACGGAACGATTATTCATTATTCACGAGGCGATGCTTTTTTAAAGAGTGGTTCTTTTGTCTCGTCAGCTTTTAATATGAATAATGTTTCGCCGGTGCAGATTGTGGAATGGGACGAGATAAAACCAGCCAACACAGATATTCAACTGCAAATTCGTACCGCTCCAGATTCTGGTGGTGTGCCAGGTGCTTGGACTGATTGGTATGGCTCTTCCGGGGCCGGAACTTATTTCACTTCGGCTCGTGGTGCCCTTGTCCCGCTTTTTCTTAATGGTAATCAATGGGTTCAATATCGAGTGGAACTTTCTGGCGATGGTACAAGTACTCCAACTCTCCAAGGGGTGAGAATCAACTACAAATAGTTATGGTAAAGCACCAAAAAAACAATCGAGGGTTTACTTTAATCGAAATGATAATTTACATTGCCATAATCGGCGTGATTATTTCTGGTTTTGTTTCATATAGCTTATCGCTTTCCAGTGTTCGTAGTAAAAATCATTCCATGGTGGCTGTGCAAGCCAACGGACGAGTGGCCTTGGAAGTTATAACTGAAAAAGTTCATGGGGCTCAAGCTATACTTACTCCAGTGGCTGGTGTTTCAAGCAATCAATTAATTTTGGATATGCCAGGAGCAAATCCGGACATTACTTTTTTGGTTACCGATGGTGTTTTGACTATGCAAGAAACTGGTTCGTCAGCGGTCGTTATTACGGATAATCTAACCTCTGTCAGTAATTTGCTTTTTACCAATTTAGCCGCTTCTGGTGAGCGATCTAATGTGCAGGTGGAAATAACCCTTGGTTACAATGTCACTGCCAACAATGTTGAGTTTGGTTATTCCAAATCGTATCGAACAGCAGTTAGTCCCAGATTGTAATTTTTATGCCAACCAAAAAATTACCTAATTACTCAATTACCCAAAAAAACCGCGGTGCCGCGGCGCTTTTGACGATTGTGATTATCGGCGCAGCCTCGCTTATTATGGCTATAAGTGCGGCACAGCTGGGATTAGGTGAATTGGAAATGGGTTACACCGAAGGGAAAGGATCGGCGGTTTTGTCCTTTGCTGATGGTTGTGGCGAAGAAGCTTTAGCTCGTTTGCGAAAAAACAGTGCCTACACCGGAGAAACTCTGACGGTTGGTGATAGATCGTGTATAATAACCGTAACAGGCGGTGGTGCCGAGCGAACCGTGGCCAGTGTCGCGACCATCGGTTCCTACACAAAAAAAATTCAAATGCAAATAACTTTAAACAATTCGGTAATTACTATTAATAATTGGAGTGAAGTGTCGCCTTAATTTTATGAAATTTTCTTTTTTTAAATATTCGGCCATTGGTATTGATGTTTCTGATCGTTCGGTTGAGGTGGTAGCAATAAAACATCTTGGCTTAAAAAACGTTTTGGCAAAAAAAGCGCGAGCCATATTGCCTGACGGTTTAGTGGTTCGTGGGCGCATTCAAGACCAAAAAAATCTTTTGGCCACGATTAGTGGTTTTTTATCAAAAAATGGCCTGCGTTTGACTGATGCCAAAAAAGTCGTTTTTGGTTTGTCCGAGAGTCAATCTTACGTTCATGTTTTTAAAACTAAAATTCAAAGTGATCCGGACGAATACGGCACTTTAGTTGAAAACGAACTAGCTCGTTTGGTGCCAATATCTACGGAAGAAATGGTTGCGACGCACACAGTCAGTCAACAAGACAAAGAATTTGCCACCCTGGTGGCCGCCGGGGCTGATCGCGCTGTTGTAGTTGAGTGGCAAGATTTTTTTTCATCGCTCGGAGTTAAAAATATTTTAATCGCGCCGGAAATCGTAGCCACCGTGTTGGGCTTAGCAATTATCAAAAACGATCTGCTGGTTTGTGTGGTTGATCTTGGTGCTTTTTCCACCAGCTTGGTTATTTGCGATCAGACAAATCTTTTAGCCACCTATTCTTTTCCCAAAGCCGGGGAGTTTTTAACCAAAACCATCATGAAGGCCGCTGGTTTAACCTACGAACAAGCCGAAAAAGCCAAACAATCAGGCGGTTTGTTAAGCTCTGATAAAAATATTTCTGATGCTCTTGTCTTTGGAACTCAAGAGATTATTAAAGAAATAAAAGATTTTTTAACTTACGCCAATAAACAAAAAAATCTTCAAATTAAAAAAGTTTTGTTGGTTGGTGGAACTTGTTTGTTGGGTGGTTTAATCGAGGTCTTGTCAAAACAGATAAACGTACCGGTGGAAATTGGTACCACATCACTCGTCCCTAAAGCCGAAGGTGCGACCTTTGTCGAAGCGGTTGGTTTGGCTATTTCCGGTTTAAAAAACCATGTCGAACAAAAACTTTTCTTTAAAAGAATCGAATCCGAAAAGAATTTAAAAAAAGTTTCAGCTTCCCAAACGGTTTTTAACGAAACAGAAAAAGAAGATGAAGAGGATGAAGATTTAAGAGAGACTAAAAAAATTAAAAAACAAAAAATAATCTTAGGGATTGTGGTTGTTTGTGGTATAATATTAATCGGTTTGGCGTTTTGGTATCGAACCGGTGGCGGTAATTAGTAATTATGTAATTAGTGGAGTTGACAGCTTGATAATAAAAAATTGACCCTTTAATCAATTTTAAGTATACTTAAAACATTACAATAAACAATCAATAGTTTTAAGTATGAATAAAACCTATCAAAAACGGCCATATTACCTAAATAAAATCACGCCTTTTATAGGGGTTGATTTGATTAAGGTGCTTGTTGGCCAGCGTCGTGTAGGTAAAAGTTATATTTTGTTGCAGTTAATTGACACAATAAAAGCCAAAGACAAACGAGCTAACATTGTTTATATAAACAAAGAAGTGAATGAATACGATGCCATTGCTAATTATCGCGATCTAATTGTTTATGTTGAAAAACAAGCTAAAAAAGGCGTTAAAAATTATTTGTTTATTGATGAAATTCAAGAGATAGAAAATTTTGAAAAAGCTCTGAGGCATTTTTTTTCAAAAAAAACTTTTGATCTTTATTGCACTGGCAGTAACGCCCGCTTGCTTTCTTCCGAAATCGCCACTGGTTTGTCCGGGCGTTATATTGAAATTCCCATTCATGCCTTGTCTTACCAAGAATTTTTAAAATTTCATCATCTAAAAGCCGGTGAAAATTCATTGCTTAAATATATTCGTTATGGCGGGCTGCCTTTTATTGCCAACTTGGAACTAACGGATGAAATAGTCTATGGCTATTTGCAAAGTATTTATAATACAATTGTTTTGAAAGATGTCGTGGCGCGTTTTAATATTAGAAACGTTAATTTTCTCAATCGTCTTTTGGAATATTTGGCAGATAATATCGGGTCGCTGGTATCGGCCAACCGCATTAGTGATTTTTTGAAATCACAGAAAATTAAAACCACCCCCAATATAGTTTTAAATTATCTATCGTATTTATCTTCCAGCTTTATCATTCGCGAGGTTAATCGAGCGGATATTAGAGGTAAGAAAATTTTTGAGATTAATGAGAAATATTATTGGGAAGATTTGGGATTAAGAAATTCATTGGTGGGTTATAAAGCGACCGAGATTGGGCAAATGTTGGAAAATTTAGTGTTTTCGCATTTATTGCGTTTAGGATTCAAAATTCATATTGGCCAATTGGAAAATAAAGAAATTGATTTTGTTGCGGAAAAAGATGGTCAAAAAATTTATGTTCAGGTGGCTTATTTAATTAGTGATAAAGCAACTAAAGATCGGGAATTTGGTAATTTATTGTCTATTCACGATAATTATAAAAAAATAGTCGTTTCTATGGATAAATTGATCGGTGATGATTATCAAGGAATTCAACATTCGAACATTGTTGATTTTTTGCAGAATGATAAATTATTTTAACACCAAGTTTTGAATAAATCAGTACTCGGTTTTGTCAGGAGGCGTGATTGGGAAAAATGTGTTATAATTTATTAGATTGGTGCGGAAATTGGGAATTTGTAATAGGTAACTAGTAACTGGTAATTGGGTGTGTGTTAAAAAAAACTTAATTACAAATTACCTAATTACCAACCCGATTCAATCCCAATAATTACGTAATTACAAATTACCAATTATAAACCCGATTCCAACAATTACTAAATTTCTCAATTACCTAATTACCAATAAAAATATGTCTAAATTCATTTGGACCGAACAATACAGTGTCGGGGTTAAAGAAATCGATGAACAACATCAACATTTTTTTCAAATTACGAATGAGGTGGCCGAAATAGCCGAACAAAACGAGATAACTCCCAGCGAGCTGTTATTTAAAATCACCAATTTAAGCAATTACGCGGTTTACCATCTTTTAACCGAAGAAAATATTTTTAAACAATATAATTATCCCGAAGCCGAAGGCCATATTGCGGCCCATAATCTTTATCGTGAAGAAATGACCAGGTTTATTGCCGAAGCAGAAAAACCCGAAGCTGATGTCAAAAAAATGGCCACCGAAATTGCCGATTTTGCCGGCGCCTGGTTGGCCGGCCATATTATGATGATGGACAAGCAATACGCGGGGTTTATGCACAATAACGGGATTAGGTAATTAGTAACTGAAAATTAGTAATTAGTAATTGATCGGATTGGCATGGTAACTGCTAATCGGTTGTGTGTTAAAAAAACTCAATTACAAATTACTAATTAATAAATTACCAACCACCCATCTAACCCAATAATTATGTAATTACAAATTATCAATTACAAATCCGGTCCCAACAATTACCAATTACTAATTACAACCCAAATAATTACAAAAAATAAAAATCTCCAAGAAATCTTGGTTTAATTTCAAAAATTTATGTCTAACGGAGGACAAAAACAATCTCGTTTCGGCCTTACGGCTCGATTCGTCGCCTGGTTTCTGTTCATTGCTCTGGTGCCGCTCGCGATCATTGGTTATTTAAGCTACAACAACGCTCATACAGCATTGGAAGCAAGCGCGATCAGTGAATTACAAGCAGTAAATGACGGCACGGCAAAACATATTGTTACTTATTTTGATGAGCAGATTAATTCTGTTGTTTTAATGACCGGAGACTCTGTCCTCCAAAATCTTGTTGATATTCCAGCTGTTCAGTCTTACTTGGAAAGGTATGTCAAAGCAGACTCTGCTTTTTCTAGCGCGCATATTGTAGATAAAGATGGAAAAGTACTTGTCGCGACTGATAAAGCTGAAATTGGAATGGATAAAACCCAAGACCCTTATTTTGTGAATGCTAAAACAAAGCCATATATTAAAGATGTTTATTTATCAAATACCACAAATGTTATAGGATTTACTGTTTCTGCTCCTCTTTTTAGTAATGAAAATGGGCAATTCAACGGAGTTTTGGTTGTGAGATATAAGTTGGATAAATTGAACTCCATTCTTGCGACTGCTAACTCTAACGGAGACACATATAAAGCCCATCTTGTAGATTCAAGTGGATATGTATTCACCGCAACTAGATTTGGAGGGGAAAAGGATATTTTGACTTTAAAAGGTGATTCAGAGACGGTAAAAACAGCGTTTTCAACAGGCGAAGATGTTGTTGGGCCAAATGTAGATTATAGAAATCAGCGGGTCTTAGCTGTAGTTTGTGGAGATCTATTTAAAACAGGAATTGATAAAGATTGGGTTTTGGTGACAGAAGTGGATATGGTAGAAGTTGACGTTCCAGTTGTATCACTTCGAAATATAATTTTGTCTATTGCCGGCATTATTTTTTTGGCGGTTTTGCTTCTTGCTTGGTATGCCTCGCGTTCCCTTGGTGAATTTGTTCGCCGACCAATTCGTAATGCTGTAAAACAACTCACCGAAGCCGCCAGTGTTTTGGCCGCTTCCACCCAACAGTCCTCGGCCGCTTCCCAGCAAAATTCTTCAACTGCGCAACAGCTGGCAGCCGGCGCCACTCAGCAAACCCGGCAATCCGAGGAAGTGTCAAAAAATATTGGTCAAATGGCCGCGGCAATTCAACAAATGGCAGCATCTTCGCAAGAAGCCGCACAAACGAGCTCTAAGACAGCCGAGATGGCGCAAAAAGCTGGTGTGGCTGGCGAGTCATCACAAAAGAGCTTATCACTTATTAAATCAATGGTTGGAGAAACTGCCACCATGGTAAAAGGCATTGCCACCAGCTCTGAGCAAATCGGTGAAATTGTGGATACGATTACCACTATTGCAGAACAAACAAATTTATTGGCTTTGAATGCCGCCATCGAAGCGGCTCGAGCCGGTGATGCTGGTCGCGGGTTTGCGGTGGTGGCTGACGAAGTTAGAAAACTGGCCGAAAATTCCGGTAAGTCAGCTGAAGAAATTAAACATCGAATTAAAAATGTTTTGGGCCAGGTGGAACAGACAGTGACAGCAGTGGAATCCGGTGTTAATACGGTGGATTCTAGCACCAAGGCGGTTATAGAAACCTTGCAAAGTTTGCAAAGCATTTCTGCGGCCATTCAACAAGTCTCGGCCAAAATCCAGGAAGTTTCCGCGGCCATTCAACAACAGTCAGCTTCGGTGCAAATAGTTGCCAAAAACATGGATGGCATTGCTTCGGTTTCGGAACAAAATTCCTCTGGTGCTCAACAACTTTCAGCTTCTACCCAACAGCAAAGTGCGGCCAATCAACAAATTGCCGCTTCCACTCAACAGTTAATGGCCTTGGGTGCGGAATTACAAAAATTCGTCGGCGGTGCCGTGGCGCAAGCCAATCAATTGGCCAGCACTGTAAACCAAGCTGTTCCAGTTCCGGTGGTTAAAGTTGCTCCTGTTCATCATGAGGTATCAAAACCAGTAGCTGTTCAAGACACCGAGGCGGCGGAAGAAACCGAGGAAGTGGTTCAACCAGCTCGAGTCAAAAAAGTCGTTCGTCGCACACCAATGAGTGATGCTGGGGTTGAAGCTGATGAGACGAAAGAAGTTTAATCTGTTTGAATATGGATACTTCTAATATAAAACAAGTTATTGCCGCCGTGGCTGCTGAGGTTAAGCAGGGCAAAAAAAAAGTTGAAGACACGGTTCAGTTGGTAATTTTCACTTTGGATAATGAAGAATATGGCGTGCCGATTAATGATTTGCAAGAAATTATCAAAGTAACCGAGGTGACGCCAATCCCCGGGGCGCCGGAATTTATTCGTGGGATTCTTAATCTTCGTGGTAAGATCGTGGTCGTGGTGGATTTGGAAAAGCGTTTCCATTTAACCCGCACCACTGATCGCCCGTCAGGCCACATTATTATTACTGAAGTCGCGGAAAGCACTTTTGGTGTAATTGTGGATCAGGTCGCCGAGGTTTTGCGTGTGCCGGTTTCACAAATCCAACCCACGCCGGCTGTGGTCTCATCAAAAATCCAGGCCGATTATTTAAATGGTGTGGTAGTTATTGAGGAAAAGAAACAACAACTGGTTCCAGAAGAATGCACCCAAGAGGTAGTTGACTCAAAGAAAAAGTCAACAAAGTCAAAGGTCAAAGGTCAAGGGTCAGAGGTAACAAACAATTCTCGTTTAATCGTTTTAATCGATTTGCCAAAAATGTTGCAAGATAAGGATTTGTTGTCGGTTGGTAGTACGGTGGCCGAGGTGGTGAAAAGTAATTAGTAATTGATAAATTTATGGAATTAAATCAACAAATTCTCCAAAAAACGGCCGATATCGGCTCCAAAAAAGTCGCCGAGGCGTTTGCTACACTGGCCGGCTCGCCGGCCGAGGTGGCGGTTTCTAAGGTGGAAACCGTGCCTTTTGAGTTAGCCGTGACTCGTTTGAAACCACCGGGTAATTACGCCGTGGTGGTGCACGCCCAACTTTTAATTGGCGTGCCCGGAGCCTCGGTACTTATGCTTTCACGTGAAGATTCGCTGGCTCTTGTTGATCTGTTGAACGGACAAGAGGTTGGTACGACCGGAATCCTAAAAGATATTGATCGTTCGGCACTTAAAGAAACTCTGAATATTTTATCAAATTCTTACATCACAGCTTTGTCTGAAGTAACCGGAAAGGAAATTACTTTGGGCGTGCCGGGCATGATGACCGCGAATAGAATCGAAGGTGTTCTTGATTCTCTTAAAGAGGGAAGTGAAGTGGGCGAAACCGCAATTATTTTTGAAACCACCATGGAAATTAAAAAATATAAAATTAAAGCCACGCTTTATCTCTTGTTCAACGAGAAATTGGCGGGAATGAAATTGTAATTATTTATGGAATTGACAACACAAATTTTAGAGGAGGCGGCATCAGCTGGTTCCCAAAAGGTCGCTGAAGCCATGACGACATTAGTTGGTAGTGTAGTAGATGTTGCTACCTCAAAAGTCGAACAAGTGCCATTTAAAGAAGCTTTAGAAATGCTTTCCGGTGGTGGTGATTATGCGGTTGTTGTTTATTCAACCGTTGATTCGCCGGCTTTCCAACCGGGCGTGGCAATTTTAACTATGTCGCGAATCGATTCTTTGTCATTAATCGACGTCCTTAATAAAAAACCGAGTGGCACTACCAGTCTTATGAAAGATGTTGACCGTTCGGCTATTAAGGAGACTTTAAACATTTTAAGCAATTCATACATAAACGAACTTTCAAAATTTTCTGAAACCGAAATTCGTGTTGAGGCGCCAAACATGATTACAGTAATCCGATTACAGAAACTTTTGGAAACCGCTTTTGCTTGGGGAAACGGTCATTTTAAAGATTTGGCCATTGTTTTTGAAACCACCCTTACTGTAACCGAACACAAAATAAAGGTCGGATTGTTCTTGTTGTTTCATGAGGAGTTTACTAAACTAATTAAATCTGTTGGCTAGGTAATTGTGTAATTACGTAACTACGTAATTAGGTAATTGGTTGTGAGTTGAAAAAAAATTACTTAATTTCTAAATTACCACCAACCCACTCTGATAATTACCCAATTACCAAATTACGTAATTACCAACCAATCCAACAATTACTTAATTACCTAATTACCACCCAAATATGGAATTAAGAGATCTGGAAGTCTATCAGATAGCCAGAGATATCAGTCGAGAAGCTTGGGTCATCTACGAACAAATGGATTGGCAAGAGAGAAAAATCATAGGTAATCAATGGATAACTTCAATTGATTCAATTGGTGCAAATGTGGCGGAGGGTTTCGGTCGATATCATTATTTAGACAAAAACAGATTTAATTATAACGCCCGAGGGTCTTTATTAGAGGCGATTCATTGGATAGAATTGCTAAAAGAACGAAATAAAATTTCAAATAGAGAACTTGAATCTTTGAAACCCAAAATAGAACTTTTACATTTTAAACTAAATAATTATATTAATTCTACAAAAAAACAACTTATAAAACCTTAATAAATTACCAAATTGGCACTAGTCCACTCCGATAATTACCCAATTACTAAATTACTTAATTACCTAATTACAAAAACATATGGATACAAATATCAAAATTTTATTGGCCGATGACTCGGCTTTCATGCGGAAAGTTTTAAAAGATATTTTGGTTGGTATGGGCTTTGGTAGTTTTGTTGAAGCTGAAAACGGTGTGGAAGCACTGGCAAAATATGCCGAGGAAAAACCAGGGCTGTTATTGCTCGACATTATTATGCCGGAAAAAGATGGCATGGAAGTGTTGAAAGAAATCGGCAAGACCGCCAAAATCGTCGTGGTTTCGGCCATTGGTCAAGACAGTATGATTGAGGAGGCTAAGGGTCTCGGGGCTCTTGATTACATTACCAAACCGTTTGATAAGAAAAACGTTGAAGAAGTTTTAGGAAAAGTTTTGGCCTAATCGGTTTGTAATTACGTAATTATGTAATTAGTTGTGAGTTGAAAAAATTACTCAATTACCTAATTACTACCAATTACGTAATTACCTAAACCACCCTAACAATTACCAAATTACTCAATTACCTAATTACGTAATTACCCAAAATATGTCAGCTCGCATGACCCCGTTGGTTTTAATTGTTGATGATGATAAGTTTTTTTTGGAATTCTACCGAGCTGAATTATCGCAATACAATTTGGAAACCGAATTTGCCCAAGACGGCGCCGATGGTTTAAAAAAAGCTCTGGAGTTAAAACCCGATATCATTTTATTAGACATCATTTTACCAAAAATGGATGGTTTTGAAGTTTTAACGCAAATTAGAGCCAATGCTGATACCAAAGACACCCCGGTTTTAATTGTTTCCACTCTTGGTACCGATTCTGATAAAGAAAAGCTGCTGGCTTTGGGGGCGACTCGAACCTTTAATAAGCTGCAAGATTTACCAAAAGATGTGGCCAAATATGTTCAGGAGTCGTTAAAAATTGGTTTTGTGACCGAAACGATTCCTGATAAAACCAACCAAGGCACCTTTTTGGCTAAGGAACAAATCGAAAGTTTGTTTCATGAAAGTTTGGAAGAAATCGATCGCTCGTTTGCCAAACTTTTCTCGCAGTCCGGGCAGGTGGAGGATTTGAATGTGGCTATGATTCCTGGTACGGAATTTGCCAAAAGAATTACCGAACTTAGCCGACAAGCCGGATCGATTTTTATTTATTCTGATATTGAGGCCGTGGTGCCGGGGTTGGCCATTATGGTTATGAAACGCGATGACACCCTGGCTATGATTAAACTGATTGGCGAAAGTGTGGCCACGCGTGATTTGGGTTTGTCTGAAAGTGATCGGGTGGTCGAGGAATTCTTTAATATTGTCATTAACGCTTTTTTAAATAAATTATCCAGCTCCATTCATGGTCAAATGCTTTTGCAATCGCCGGTCATGACTAATGCTCGTTTAGCTTTGCCACTTTTGGAAAGTTTGCCAGCCATGAAAGACGAAAAAAGTTCAGTCATATTTTTTGAAGAAGCATATTCACTTAAAGAAATTGATGTCAGCTTTTCAATTTATATTACTTTTGGCAGTGACATGTTTAAAAAAGAAGTTAAAGCTGAATAATTTATGTCTCTGTTAACTAAAATTCTAGTGGCCGATGACTCGGCCTTTATGCGGCAATTTATTATTGGCTATTTGCACGAAGCTGGGTATGAAAATATTATCGAAGCCGGTAATGGTAAAATCGCTTTGGAAAAATTTGATCTTGAACATCCGGATGTAGTTTTATTGGATCTGATTATGCCAGTTGAAACCGGCCTAGATACTTTGCCAGAACTAGTTAAACGCGGGGCAAAAGTTATCGTGGTTTCGGCCATGGGACAAAAGTCAATTATAGATAAGGCCATTGAACAAGGTGCCAAAGCCTTTTTTATTAAACCTTTTTTTACAGTCAAAGAATTAGGAGACACAATCAAAGAAGTTCTTGATTAAAACTTGGTAGCTTTTATTCAATTAAATTTTTATGGACAAACAGGCCGAGGAATTATTCAAAAAACATGAGCCAATGATTGCCCCATTAATTATTTTTGCTTTAATAATTTTTGTTGTTCAATCTTTCTTGATGTTGGTTATGCCCGCACCGATGTATTTGTTCCATTTTATTATTGCCCCGGCTTTGTTGACGATACTAATTTTACCTCTGGGCTATTTTCTTTTTGTAAAACCAATGCATTTGTACTATAAAAAAAACCGGACCAACGAGGAAATTATAAAAGATAAGGAAGAGAGCTTTAAAACCCTATTCGAAAGCGCGCCAATTGGCTTAACTAGAGTCTCGTTAGAAGGCGGGTTTATTGATGTTAATGTGGCGTTGTGTAAAATATTAGGATATACACGGGACGAGCTTATTACCAAAACATTTCAAGAGGTGACATACCCAGATGAGTATCTTCAAGATGACATTGCCGGCCTTAAAAAAATTAGTGCCGGTGAGTTGGAATTTTATGGGCGAGAAAAAAAATATATTAAAAAGAATGGTGATGTCATTGATGTCAGAGTGAAGGTTTCAGCTATAAAAGATATTCAAGGTAGGGTTAAGTTTGTAGTTACAATGATCGAGGATATTTCAGACCAAAAAAAAGCCGAAGAAATGTATAAACTTATTACCGAAACAATTCAGGATGTGTTTTTTGTTTCTGATCCAGCCATGTCAAAAATTATCTATGTTAGCCCAGCCTATGAAAAGATTTGGGGTGAATCATGTAGTAATTTATATCAGTCGCCATATTCTTTTCTTCGCCACGCGCATCCAGAAGATGTAGATGTGTTGATAAGGGAATTAAAAGTTTTACACCAAAAAAGCGAGCCTTATTCTATTGAATATCGCATTGTGCGCCCTGATGGCATAGTGCGTTGGATTCAAGAACGCGGCTTTCCAGTGAAAGACAGTGCTGGTAAACCAAAATATTTAGTTGGTTCGGCTATGGATATTACTGATCGTAAAGAATTGGAAAAAACCACCAAACTTCTTGAAATGACCAAAGAAAGCGATAAGCGTTTACAGGAAGTGAGCCAAAAATTGGTCATGGAAGATGAAAAAAATAAGAAGACAAAAGTCCAGGCTATATGATAAGCCAAAAAAAAATTAAGGTGCTGGTAGTAGACGATTCATATTTCATGCGTCGTCTGTTGCGGGAGATTTTGGTCGAAGACGAGGATATCGAAATAGTCGGTGAAGCCAAGAATGGTCAGGAGGCCGTGGATTTGGCCGAAAGTTTAAAACCAGATGTTGTGACCATGGATTTTAACATGCCCAAGTTGAATGGGGTGGAGGCCACCCGTCAACTTTTGCACAAAGCTGGTCCGGTTCCGATGGTGGTTATGATCTCGGCTTATACCAAAGAAGGTGCGGCCGAAACTTTGCAAAGTCTGCGGGCTGGAGCGGTGGATTTTGTTACTAAACCGTCGGGCGAGTTATCTTTGGATATTAAAAAAGTCGGTGAAGAAATTTTGCACAAAATTAAAATTGCCGCCCGAGCTCATGTTCAAACCTTTAAAGACCTGCCAATTCGGAAACGGGTTAGAATTTCGCCACTACGGGCTCCAAATACCGTGGTGGTGATTGGCGCCTCCACCGGTGGTCCGCCGGTGATAGAGGATATTTTGCATGCCTTACCGAGCGATTTAGAAGCCGCGGTCATTGTTGTTCAACACATGCCTAAATTTTTTACCGAAAGTTTTGCTGTTCGTTTAAACACAATTTCCGGTTTACCAACTCATGAAGTTATTGCCGGCGAAGAACTCAAAGGTGGCGTGGTGTATTTATCGCCGGGCGGATTACACATTTCTTTTAAAAAATCCGTTGAAGACGGTCAAAAATCAGCTTTGTTTTTTTCTTTGACTCCAGAAAAACCACATACCGGATTATCATCGATCGATTCGGTTATGAATGCCATTGCCGAGTCTTTTCAGGGTAAAGTTATTGCTGTTGAATTGACTGGTATGGGGGCAGATGGTTTAGAGGGCATGGCTGTGCTTAAGGAACTGGGTGCTTATATCATCGCTCAAGATCCTACCACTGCGGCGGTTGATTCTATGCCAAACGCTATCATCGACGCCAAACTAGCAAATGCGATTTTGCCACCAAACAAAATTCCTTTTAAAATTATTGAATTATGTCGGTAGATATTTCAAAATTCAAAGATCTCTTTTTAAGCGAAGCCGAGGAACATGTGCAGAAGTTAAATGATAATCTTTTGTTGTTGGAAAAAGCTACCACCAATAAAGATTTGTTAAACGAACTCATGCGTTCCTCTCACACCATTAAAGGTTCGTCAGCCACCATGCAATATACCAAAGTGGCTTTTTTGACCCATGTCATGGAAGATGTTTTTGATTTTGCGAAAAATGAGGTGATTATTATTACGCCGGAGATCATCACGACTTTGTATGAAACTGTGGATTTGTTAGAAAAATCTTTGGCTTCAATAAAAAAGGATAATCTGGAATTGTCAGCCGATGATCAAATCGTGAAATTAAAAAAAATTACTGGTGTGACTACCGAAGGGATCGGTAAATCAAGCCGAGACGCCAGCGGTAAACCTATTTTGGCCAAGGTACTCGATGTAGAAATAACGACTAAAAAAAAAGTTTCAGACAAACCGGTGATTGAACTCGAAAATATCACCGCACCGGAAAAATTATCACATATTAAGGTTCCTGTGGAACGTTTGGATAATTTGTTGAATTTGGTTGAGGAATTGGTTATTGATAAAATGCGTTTGGAACAAAAAAAGAAAGCCAGTCCGGAGTTGGAAGAAATTGTCAGCCACACCAGTCGTTTGATTTCTGATTTGCAATATCAAGTCATGCAAGTCCGCCTAGTGCCAGTCGAACAAATTTTTGCTCGTTTTCCGCGCATGGTGCGCGATTTGGCTGTGGCCCAAAAAAAAGATATTTCCTTTGAAGTGATTGGTGGTGAGTCAGAATTAGACCGAACAATTGTCGATAAATTAGGCGAGCCCTTACTTCACCTTTTACGTAACGCTGTTGATCACGGTATTTACAAAAATGGAACCATTAAATTGGTAGCTAAACGTGAAAAAGAATTTGCGCTTATTAGTGTGGAGAACGATGGTCAGAATATTGATTGGCAAAAAGTTATAGAAATGGCGGTGAAGAAAAATATTATTTCATCCAGCGAAGCCACGATGTTGGGCGATCGTGCGGCCGAAGCCGGCAAGGTGGTTCCACCTGAAGTATCTGCTATTTTATTTAAAGGTTTTTCCACTAAAAATGAAGTTAGCGAAACCTCTGGTCGCGGAGTTGGCATGACCATTGTTAAAAAATTTGCCGAATCGGTTGGTGGACGGGTTATTATAGAATCACCATTGACCAGTGGTCCAGGCACACGGTTTACTTTGGAATTGCCGTTGACTTTGGCGATTATTAATGTCCTTTTGATTGAAACGGCTGGCCATATTTTGGCCATTCCTTTTGGTAGCATTGAACGTTCAGTTTCTATTCCAACCAGCGATATAAAACGTTTGGGTGATCGTGAGGTGGCTGTGCTTGAGGGGCAAGATGTGCCGCTTTCCAGAATCAAATCAACTGTTTCGAGCGAAGCTGAAAAAAATAAAGATGCTGAGTTAGTAGTTATTGTAAAACGCGGTGAAAATATTGCCGGTCTAGTTGTTGATAAATTAATTGAAGAACAGGAAATAATCGTTAAACCATTGGCACCTATTTTGCGCAGTATTAAAGGTTTTTCCGGCTCAACGATTTTAGGTGATGGTAAAACGGTTTTGGTTTTAGATGTGGTAAGTTTGTTAGAAAACCAAGCTTTATTACAGCTTTAAGTTTTAAAAAAATATGTTTGCTGACTACGAACGCGATCAATTAAAAGAAATAATCAATGTGGGTGCTGGCAATGCCGCAAACGCCTTGGCTAAGCTTATCGGCCAATCGGTTAAAACCACGGTTCCCACCATTCATCTTGATCGAATAGAGCGTCTAACCGCTCAAATTGGCGACCCGGTCGAGGTGGTTACGGCGATTCTTATGAAAATAAACGGTGAAGCGCCAGGTATCTTTTTTTTATTGATCCCTACCGAATCGGCGGCCAAAATCGCTGATATTTTAACCAGTAATCACAAAAAAGAACTTAATGTTTTGGATTCTTTTGATCGTTCAGCTTTGCAGGAGGTGGGAAATATTTTGGCCGGTTCGTCGCTTGGGGCATTGTCAAAATTTTCGGGTTTATCGTTTATTCAATCGGTCCCTGAGATTGTTACCGATTCCATGGGGGCGATATTAAATTCTATTTTAGTTGAAGTTGGTGATGAAGCCGGGGCGGCGCTTTTGATAACTGTTAATATTTCTGTAGGCAATGGTTTGAGAGGTGATTTATTTTTCTTTTTTGACACGGCGGCGACTGGAAAAATGTTAAACGCGGTTGAACAGAAGTTAAAATCTTAAGTTGCTGATTATGGGAAATAAAATTATTGTTAACATGGGCGAGATGGCCGTAGGACAAGCCGATGAGGTTGAAACCATCGAAACCGGTGGTATTGGTTCGTGCGTGGTTATTGTTTTGTATGACGATGAAACTAAAATCGGCGGCTTAGCTCACGCCATGTTGCCGACCAATAAATCCGAAGCCGTAAAAAAAGACGTGGTTGAAACCGCGCGAGCCAGTATTCAGACAGACACCACTGTGGCCAAATACGTCGATCGTTCGATTGATAATTTAATTATTGAAATTGGAAAAATTGGCGGAAAAAAAGAAAATTTAAAAGCCAAAATTATTGGTGGAGCGCGCATGTTTCGTTTATTAAGCGGAGATAAATTTGGTATAGGTTTTCAAAATTCAGAAATGGCCAAAAAACATTTAGCTGAACTTGGAATTCCGCTGGAAAGCGAAGATGTTGGCGGCACGGTTGGTCGTAACGCAAAATTACAATTAAGCAACGGTTTGGTGTCGGTGAGCACAATGATGTAAAATTGAATTATTTTAAAAAAATAAAAACGATCAACGAAACACCTTCATTGATCGTTTTTTGAAAAATAATTATTCCTCAATCGTCCTCGTCACCGCAAACGGTTCGACAATAATTTCCGACCGAATCGTTCGAGTAATATTGCCTTCGGTTAGAGATAAAACTATTGTTCGGGCTTCACCAACCACCGAAATGCTCAGTGAACAAGTTGCTTGCTCAGTCACAATTTCACTTTCTGAAAAATCAGGATTGGCTTTAAAATTAACCAAAACTTCCTCAAGACAACCCATTAAATGTTCGCGAGTTTCCAGACTGCGATTATGCTCGGCCACGGTGCCAATTTCTTCAATTGAAAAACGCGACAGCATGCTGGCGGCAATAAGCGCAATGGTGCCAAGAGCCATGACAATCAAAAGTAAGGCGCTGCCATGAGGTTCTGGTTTATTGTTCGATGGTTTGGCCTTGCAGGGCCAGTGTGGTGGTAGTTTCATAACTAAGAGGTTGGGTGCCGAAAGAGGAATTTATTTGTTCGAGTTTAAGGTAAAAACGCAGGCCGGTTAAAGTGTTCGTCACATCGCGAACCGCTTCAATTTTCCAAGCAGCCACCTCGATATTGGCGTCGCTGAGCCAAACTGGTGTTCCTGAACCAGTCTGAAATCTTAAACGATCGACGGTAGCATCGCCATTTGCCAGAGTTAGCGTGGTGGCCGGGCGATCGATGGTTATAACGTTTGAATCGTCATTGGTAAAAATTATTTTTCCATTATCGACACCTAAATTCGAGGTGGAAATTTTTATAGCTTTGGCGCCGGTAATTTGATCCTCAAGTTCCAGAAAAATTAAACCAGCCGTTTCTTCATAACGGATTTTTGATTCAATGGTTTGGTAAGCTTGAACCGAATTCAAAGCCAGACTCAGCATGGCCGGCAGAGCAATTAAAAAAATCGAGACAGCCAGAATGGTTTCCAGAAGGGTGAAGCCTTTTTTCATAGGGTTACGAATCACGAATCTTGCCGAAATCACGAATCAACGAATTGACAACGAATATTTTTATTAGTACGACCACACAAATTCGTGTCAATTTCGTGAATTCGTGATTTCGTCCACAATTCGTGATTCGTAACATTAGTCTGGTGTAAACTCGCCGCTTGTCTTAATTGATCCATCCGAAAAAATTAAAGAAATAGTCATAGTGGCCCCAGACATCGAGCTGTTAAATTTAATTTTTTTCATTTCAGTTATACCACCACCAATAGTTTCGTCGGTTCCGTTAAGAATAGTATTTGAGATTTGATCACCGTCTGGTGTTCCCGCACCAGAACTGGACCAGAAAGCGTCGGTGTCAAAAAAAACTTGTTGGATTTTATGGTCATTATTCCAGGTTAGCTGGACCTTATCGACAATTACATCGCTTGTGCCATTATTGATAATATAAACATCGCGCAGATCTCGTCCGCCATACCACGAAGCGTCGGAAAAATCTATGGAGACCCGTGAGGCTTGCTCTGGAGCGAAACATGGTCCGGTCGGCTCCACCCAGTTGGTTCGCAGCGAGGTGAGCGAGACTGAACGAGGGCTGCCGGTGGCATCGGTCCAATTAACTGTACTCGTAATTTCAAAAGTGTCAGGATCGATAATGATGCCGACCGGATCAAGTTCACAAGTTTCACTTCGAGTGGCCGAGGTGATTTGTAGTGATCTGGTAAAATTTCCGGTTAATGTTTCTGGTGAGCCGGAAGCCAATAGCCATTTGTTACCAACAAAAGATAGTTTTCCGGTTTCGGTGGCCGAAATATCGGAAAACGATAAGGAACGAACGGCTTGCAAGCCTTCTTCGGCATAAAATAAAGCCTGCTCCCGTTTAGCCGAAGCCATGTTGCCTTGAGTGCCGGTCAAATAAAAAGTCATCAAAGCAGAAATAAAAAGAACTGATAGCCCAATAGCCACCATAGCTTCGACTAGAATTGTGCCTTTTTTGTGCATATTTTGTTGGAGGGGGTTTAAGGGGATGAACCCTCCGACGCTCGCGACGAGCTATGGAGGGCGTGGCGGGGGTTGCAGGGGTTTTTTCCTGTCATCCCGAGCCAAAGAGGGATCTCGCCGCGTGACTCCAAATTGAAAGTCACGAGGCGAGATTCTTCACTAGGGTTCAGAATGACAAATTAGAGCGTTTCAAAAATCCCCTTCAACCCCTTAAACCCCTTCCGCCCCCCCGATCCAATCAATCAATATTCCACCACCGGAATCCCAAGCGATGAAACCGTGACAACAAATTCCTGATCTGCGGTTTCAACTTCGATCGAACCATACTGAGTCGTCTCGCCGCGATTGGTTGAGAAAACAATTTCGTGGTCGTTGCCGCTTGATGGTGCGGTGCCGGATAAAGAAACTGAATTGAATTTTATACCGCTTGGTAAAGTTGTGACGCGATCAAAATTAGTGTCGCGAGTCAGGTAAGAATTTCCGGCAAAGATGGTTATAGCTTCGCCGGCTCGCGTGGTTTCATTGTAATTGAAATAAACACCCCAGGCTTTATTTTCGACACCCAGGCGAGCTGATCTGGCAGCGGTGGCCAAGGTGTGAGCCAAACGAGAAGCGTTAGCGGCTGGCATAAAACTTTCTTGAAAGTGTAAAAAACTTGGTAAACCTAAACCAAAAATTACGGTGATGATGGCCGTGGTAATCAAAATTTCTAAAAGGGTAAAACCTTGATTAGAAACTGCCGACGACTTCATAAATAGGGGTTAGAATTGAGAGAACAATACCGCCAACCAAGCCGCCGATGAAAAGCAAGAGCAGTGGTTCCAGAGTTAGAGCCAGGTTTTTGGTAATTTCATCAATTTCTTTTTCATAAAAATCCGATAGATACTCGAGCATTTCATCAAGCGTGCCGGTTTGTTCGCCAACATCGATCATGTGTTGAGCCATTATTGGAATGAGTGAAGGTGAATCTTTAAGGGCGGCGGCGATGGTTGAGCCTTGAGCGACACTTTCTTTGATTTTGAAACAGAGTTTTTTGTAATGGACGTTTTTGACGACTGAAGTGGAAATGTCGATGGCGGTATCGATTGGCACGCCGCTTTCGAGCAGTAAACTTAGAACTCGGCTGATTCTAGCCAGACTGAGTTTTTTGGCCAAAGGACCGACAATTGGGAAAAGTAAAATAATTTTATGAAAAATCGGTTTGATAAAACTGACTTTTTTAAGAAAAGAAAAAGTAATGATAAGAACAATAATACCAAGGACCATTTCTTTGCCATGATTCATTATTAACCCAGTTACCCAAAGTAAAATTTTAGTTGAGAGTGGAATCTCGATTTTCATGGATTCGAAGATACCCAAAATGTTCGGTAGAACAAAAACTACAATACCAAGAGCAATACTTAGAGCACTGACGATAACAATGCTTGGATAAAGAGCGGCACTGATAATTTTTTGTCGCAGCTCTTTTTCTTTTTCCATTTGCACGGCCAAGTGTTCGAGATTTTCTTTGAGCGTGCCCGAAGCTTCGCCGACTTCGATTAAACTGACAAAAACTGAATCAAAAACTTGGGGAAATTGTTTTAGTCCGGTAGCCAAAGTGTCGCCGAGTTTGATGTAAGTTTGCAGAATGCCAAGAATTTTTTTAAGGACACCTTTTGATTGTTTGGAAAGAACCTCGACAGCTTCATCGATAGCCATGCCGGAACGCAAAAGAATGGCCAAGTATTTGGTAAAAAGTAATTTTTCTTTTAGAGATAATCTAGTATTGAGTTTTGTCCAGAGACTTACTTTTGTGTTGGCTGATTCGACAATTGATTTGAGCTCAGGGATTTTTTTTGTCATCTCCAGTTCGGATTTTTTTTGAGCCATAACTATTCTCGCATAACGCGAACTAATTCTTCAAAAGTTGTTTCTTGGCCAAGAACTTTGGCTACGCCATCTTTGAGTAGGGAAGTCATACCTTCTTTAATAGCTTGGTTTTCAATTTGCTCGCTGCTGACCCTTGAAATGGCGAGTTTTTGCAGTTCCTCGGACATTTCCATAACTTCATAAATACCGACTCGACCGTGATAACCGGTGTTGTTGCATTTATCGCAACCTTTGGATTTAATGACTTGAACCGTGGTTTTGTCGCCAAAAAGTTCGTTTACCGCCTTCTCGCCCAAGATTTTTTCGACCTCGGTTTTTTGCAAGTCAAATTTTTCACCGCAGTTGGTACAAACTCGGCGCATAAGACGCTGGGCGATGGCACAACTTAAAGTTGAGGCCAAAAGAAAAGGCTCGACGCCCATGTCGATTAAACGAGGAATGGCGGCGGCGGCATTGTTGGTGTGAAGAGTGGAAAGGAGTTTGTGACCGGTGAGTGCCGCGTTGACGGCAATTTCTGCGGTTTCCTCGTCGCGAATTTCACCGACCATGATGATGTCAGGATCTTGGCGGAGTAAGGCGCGAAGACCATTGGCAAAAGTCAGTTTGGCAACTTGGTCGACCTGGCTTTGGTTGATGCCTTCGATATGAAATTCGATCGGATCTTCGATGGTTGAGATATTGACGTCGCGAGTGTTGAGGGTTTCCAAAATAGCGTAAATGGAAGTGGTTTTGCCTGAGCCGGTCGGACCGGTGGCGAGGATCATGCCCCAAGGTCGGCGGGTGGCTTTTTGAACCTTAGCTAAATCGGTTGGTGAGAAACCGAGTTGTTCCAGAGACAGCTTGTGAGACTCGCTCGACAGAAGACGAAGCACAGCTTTTTCACCATCAGCGCAAGGAATAATGGAGGCTCGAACATCAACATCGCCTTTGGGCGTGGAGAATTGATAACGACCGTCCTGAGGTGCTCGATGCTCGTCGGTATGCATGTGAGTTAGGATTTTGATGAGGGAAATCAACCGGTTTTGCACGGTGGTTGGCAAAACGAATAAATCTTGCAAGATGCCGTCAATACGATAACGGATGGATCCTTGTTCGCGACCGACTTCGATATGAACGTCGGAGGCGCGAGAGGCGTGAGCAAAAAGCATGATGCTAGTAAAAAGTTGAACTGAAGCCGAGTCCTTTTTTCCTTCAGCCGCTTTTTTGACCAAAATATCAATGTCTTTTTTTTCAGGGTAGACGTTTGGTAATACTGTGGTGTTGTTGGAAGCACGTTTAACTTTTTCTTTAGTTTCATCAGTGGACATATAAAAAGACTTAAAATTTAAAATCGTGTATACTTATTGTAGCTTATTTTTAAGAAAATAGAAATAAAAATTCCACAATTCAATAATTTGAAAATTCAATAATTCAATAATTCCACCCGTTATGCCTACATTAGAAAATTTTGTTCGTGAGGCGTTAAAAAATAAAGCCTCGGATATTCATTTGGTCGCCGGTTCGCAACCTTTTTTAAGATTAAGTGGAAAACTTCAACCGTTACGAGCCACTGCGCTGACTAAAAAAGAAGTTGATGACATTGTGACTAGTGTTCTGACTAAGACCCAAATCAGTGATCTGTCGACGCGAGGCGATGTGGATGCTGGTTTGATTGTTGATGACGTTTCTTTACGCATTAATATTCATAAACAAGCTCGGGGTTTGGGTTTGGCCATTCGTTTAATTCCAGCCGTAATCCCTTCACCTGAAGATTTGGGATTTGATCAGGCTTTGCTTGATATTCCTAATCTCAAGGATGGTTTTGTGCTTATCAGTGGTCCGGCCGGTTCAGGAAAAACCACAACTTTGGCCGCTTTGGTGCAAATGATGAATAAGGGTGAAGCCCGCCACATCATTACTCTGGAAGATCCGATTGAATATCATTTTGATGAAGAAAATTGTTTGATTGAACAAAGACAGTTAGGGACGGATTTTTCCACCTTTGCCGATGGCCTGCGTCATGTTTTGCGACAGGATCCAAATGTTATTGTGGTTGGTGAAATGCGGGATCCTGAAACGATTGCTTTGGCTTTGACGGCAGCCGAAACCGGTCACTTGGTTTTATCCACCGTTCACGCGCCGAATACGGCCGAGGTTATTGAAAGAATCGTTAATGTTTTTTCCGGGGCTCAACAACAGCAGGTGTTGGTTCAGTTGGCGGCCACTCTTCGTTTGGTGGTGGCTCAAAGATTGGTACCAGCTCAAGCCGGTGGTGTGGTGGCGGTTCGCGAGATTTTGGTGCCAAACGCCGCCGTTCAGAATGCTATCAGACAAAATAATTTAGCCACTATTCGTTCGGCCATTCAAACCGGTCGGCGTCAGGGTATGGTAACTATGGAACAGGCTATGAACGAATTGATTAAAGCCAAGATAATCTAAGTGGTTATCCACAGACGGTCTAGCTTAAGTTTTTTTAAAAAATAAGGTATAATTTAACCAACATATTAACTAACACACACAAATCCTATGGAAAACAAGAGTAACCTACGTGGTTTTACCCTTATCGAACTTTTGCTTGTCATTGCCATTATCGCTATTTTGGCCGGTGTCGTCTTCGTGGCCTTAAATCCAGCTGCTCGTCTACAAGATGCCCGCGATGCTGTTCGTAAATCCGATACTGAAGAAATTCTTGGTGCCGCCAAACTCAATCAACTCGATAACGCTGGTACATACCTAGCCGCCATCACGGCTATGACCGCTGGCAACGTTTACATGATTGGTACAGCTGTGGCTGGTTGTGATGACCAAGCTGCTTATTGCGACACTGATCCAACTGGTGATACGAGTTGTGTTGACCTTACAGGTTTAGTTACTTCTGGTCATCTTGGTGCCATTCCAGTCAGTCCTAATGGTGGTGGAACCTGGACAGCCGCTGTCTCAGGTTATACAGCCACCAAAACCACAACCGGTGCTTTAACCATCCGTGCTTGTGAATCAGAAAATACCACAGAAATTTCCGCGACACGGTAGGTTGAGTAGAAAATGTAGATTGTAGAACGTAGATTTTAGAAAAGACCATCGGATTTTATTCCAGTGGTCTTTTTGACTTTTTTGAGTTTTTTTGTTAAAGTTAAGCTATTATGACATCTAATTTTAATAAAGTTTTTCGTTTATTTTTTCCGCACCAAGATCCTTTGGAAATTAAACGCGAATACAAATTACCGGAAGCGATAAATTTTTCTCTTCGTCTGACTCCGGACGGTTGGTTTGTTTTAACTATGCCAGATCATCCCGGACTCGTGACCGAAGCTAATAGTCACCAAGGTCTTTTGGAAATGATGAACGATGCCGTTTTGGCTTATTATGATGTTCCAAAACGTAAAGCTGATGTCGTTTACGATCATATGAATATCGGCGATGCGACAATTCAATACCAAGGTCAACTTCAGACTCAGCGAGCATAGTGGTTATGGGAGAATTGAATTTTAACACCAGACAATGCGTCCGTGCTTTTAAACGTTTAGGTTTTGTTCTTGGAAACAAGCGTTTGGGTAGACATGATAAGTTTTTTCCACCAAAAATTATTGCCGATAAGTTAGACACCACCAGCAAGCTGGTGGCTTAATGAGTGGGGTCGCCTCAAAGGCGATCGTAACGCTTGCTGGTTTTTAATGAGTTAGTTGAATTACTTAAGTGCGCCGGCTCCGTTCTGATCTTGGTCTTCTTGAGCCCGAATGTATTTCCTGATTGCTTCCAGGTCATAGCCAACCGTTGATACTGCATAACCTCGAGCCCAGAAGTTTTCGCCATTGAAATTTCTGTCTTTGCCGGACATTCGGGCAATAGCAATCGCTGATTTGCCTTTCAAG